>NZ_JACMYO010000513.1 GCF_020889685.1 Bradyrhizobium oropedii | reverse complement strand
CGAACCTGCGGTCGCCGAATACGTGACGGGCGTGATGAACTATTGGCTCGAGCGCGGTGCCGACGGCTGGCGTCTCGACGCGGCCTACGCCGTCCCAAGGCCGTTTTGGCGGCGAGTTTTGCCGCAGGTTCGGGCCCGGCATCCGGACGCTTACATTTTCGGCGAGGTCATCCACGGCGATTACGCGGGTTTTGTTCACGACACCGGCATGAGCGCCGTCACACAATATGAATTATGGAAGGCGATCTGGAGCGCGCTCAACGATCGCAATCTGTTCGAGCTCGCCTGGGCGCTCAATCGTCACACCGCGATGCTTGAAGCGTTCGTGCCGCAGACCTTTGTCGGCAATCATGATGTCACGCGGATTGCGAGCCAACTGCGCGATGAACGGCACCTTGCCCATGCGCTTGTCGTCCTCATGACCTGTGGTGGCACACCTTCAATCTATGCCGGTGATGAGCAGGCGTTTCGCGGGATCAAGGAGCACCGGGCGGGAGGCG
>NZ_JACMYO010000512.1 GCF_020889685.1 Bradyrhizobium oropedii | reverse complement strand
GTTGTATGCGTTGATGTAGGCGTCGATGTGCTGCTCGAGCTGCTTGAGGCTTGTGAAGGAAGCGCCGCTCAACGACTGCCCTTGTAAGATCGAAAACCACACCTCGACCTGATTGAGCCAGGACGCGCTCGTGGGCGTGAAATGAAATTTCACCTTGGGATGCGCCTTGAGCCATTCCTCGTTCTTCTTATGGGTACTGAGATTGTCGAGGATGACGTGAAGCTGTCGGTTCGGAAATGCTGCGGTCACGTGATCCATGAAGTCGAGAAACTCGACCCGGCGACGTCGTTTCGAATGCGTCGCAAGGATCCTCCCGGTGGCGACTTCCAGCGCTGCAAATAGCGTAGTCGTGCCGTGCCGCTTGTAGTCGTGGCTTTGCCCGGTCAGGGCTCTTCCGTTCGGCAGTTTCAGATAGCCCTGCGCTCGTTCCAGGGCCTGGATCGAGGGCTTTTCGTCCACGCACAGGACGATAGCCTTCTTTGGCGGGGCGACATAGAGGCC
>NZ_JACMYO010000511.1 GCF_020889685.1 Bradyrhizobium oropedii | reverse complement strand
CATAGCGATTCAACACCATGTTCCAGCAAAAGTTGCCGGGAGAGCGGGCGCTTAGTTCGCTGGCCGCAGCCAGCTCTTGATCCAGCCAGCGGCGCTGCTGGTCTTGATCGGATCGGGATGAATCGTCGCAATCAAGCGATCGGATTGCCATAACTCAATGGAATTGCGGTCTACTAAGGATTTGGCCCGTTCCTTGGCAGCGTTTTCGTCAGCGCAGCAAAGATCAATCCGCTGTTTGATATGGCCATCATCGCCGATGATGTAGGCCTGATAATCACGCATTTGGCGACCTCCTGTCGCCCAAACCAACTAAGCTCCCTAATTTGGCTGCGAGCAAGAAGTCCTTCGGAATTCCATCACCCTTTCCAGAAACACCCGGGATTACCCTGGTAGTTGCGAACACATTGCGACGCCGAAGCGAAGTTTCAGCTATGCGCCCGGTGCAGGGGTTATGGTCTGTCGTTGGAGCTGCCGGCCCTCGCCCGACTTGCTGCGCAGGTCGACT
>NZ_JACMYO010000510.1 GCF_020889685.1 Bradyrhizobium oropedii | reverse complement strand
GCCTACCTGCCGCCGCACAGGGAACATCTTTAGGGCGCCCCAGAGGCGAACGAGATTTACGGTCAAGCGATTGCCGATTCCTTTACGAGCTCGTCCATTACCTGCTTCGTCGCTCGATACGCCAAATCAACAATCTCATCGATCTCACCTTCGGACACAACAAGAGGTGGGGCAAAACCTAAAATATCGCCGTGCGGCATTGCTCGTACGATAAGCCCCCGGTCACGAGCAGCCTTCGAGATACGAGCACCTACCTTCAGCTTCGGGTCGAACCGCCGTTTCGTCTGACGATCGGCAATGAATTCGATCGCGCCAAGTA
Source organism: Bradyrhizobium oropedii (assembly GCF_020889685.1). Classification (GTDB taxonomy): domain Bacteria; phylum Pseudomonadota; class Alphaproteobacteria; order Rhizobiales; family Xanthobacteraceae; genus Bradyrhizobium; species Bradyrhizobium oropedii. The sequence goes on along the minus strand of NZ_JACMYO010000510.1, from coordinate 201 downwards.
AACCAACGCCTCTCACTTCGCCGACGATCTCAAGCTGTGCAAACCGTTCCTTAAGTCGCTTATTGAAGTGCGAGCCGACGATCCTCGCACGGTCGCTTAGTCGTTCCTTCTCGACAATATCGAGAACTGCGTTAGCAGCAGCGGCCGCGATCGGATGGCCGGAATAGGTATATCCATGCGAAAAGGCACCGACTCGATCCG
>NZ_JACMYO010000509.1 GCF_020889685.1 Bradyrhizobium oropedii | reverse complement strand
CATAGAGCGGTTTCGCGTTTGGCTCGTGCTTCGTAGTCGCGGCATGCCAAATCTTCCACGATGTCACGGGAGCATACGTTCTCCGATGAACGTCGAGTGTTCTAAATGTCTTTAGGTCGAACGCGCCAGCACTCAACTGAATGTTGCCCGGTGGCCGATTTAGATTGATGGCCACTGCTGTTTCCCCAACATGGATGACTCCATGCTTGTCAACGTAGTCGCCATTGCCGGGGTAGGTCTCGGTGTCAAAGGTTAGGTCTAGCGACCAGTCCTTGCCGTAAGACATGCACATGGCGCCTTCCGTCGACACCGCCAGAAAGAACGGTGCCCTAGCCTCATCGCGTGTCTCAAGGAAAGCACAGACGACGCCTTGAGGTGTCTGTCGCATAACGATGGCGAGCGCGGATGCTCCTCCGAAATCCAGCCTCACAAGCTCGCCTGCGGCAGCAGCGTTTAACTCCTTGATCTGTATGTCTGGCTGCACAATCACAGTGCTGTCCCTTTCTCTCTTTGACCGGAT
>NZ_JACMYO010000508.1 GCF_020889685.1 Bradyrhizobium oropedii | reverse complement strand
CCCACACCGTGGTGTTCGAGAGAATGCCGGCGACATAGGAGAGCTCGAGCCGCGTAAGGCTGGCGCGCAGATCGCTGTGATTGCCGTAGCCGGCATCCATCAGCACGATGCCGCGCGGCAGGCCGGCGGCGCAGGCTGCACGGATTTGATCGAGTGCGATCTCATGCTTGGTTTTGAAGCCAATGTCGTCAGGCACACCTGCCTTGCGCAGACGCTCGCTGTCGTTGGTCCACTCCTGCGGCAGATACAGCCGATAGGCCACCGGCAAGCTTGCATGATGATTGGCAATCGACAGCGACACCGCGACCTGGCAGTTGTCTTCCTTGCCGAGCCGGCCGCAATATTGCCGCGCAACCCCGACCGAATGCCGTCCCTTCTTGGGGAAGCTGGTATCGTCAATGATCCACGCCTCGATCGGTCCGTGTTGCCCGATCCGAGGCAGCACCATCTCGCGAACCTTGGCCAAACCTGCTCGTCCGACCAATGGCCCTCGCCGACAAAATGCAGCAACGATTGGTGTTGGG
>NZ_JACMYO010000507.1 GCF_020889685.1 Bradyrhizobium oropedii | reverse complement strand
CCCGATCAGCAAATCTCCCTGACCGATCCCGACAGCCGCTCGATGGCAACGAGCGGCCGTGGCTCCGGCGTCGTCGGCTACAATGTGCAGGTCGCGGTCGACACCGAGCACCATCTGATTGTGGCGCACGAGGTGACGAACAGCGGTTCAGATCGGGCACAACTGGCCAATATGGCCAAGCAGGCGAAGGCTGTTCTGAAGACCGAGACGCTGGAAGCTGTGGCCGATCGCGGCTACTTCAACAGCCCAGAAATCCTCGCCTGCCACGAAGCAGGCATCACGGTAACCCTGCCCAAACCGCTTACATCGGGTGCCAAGGCGGATGGGCGCTTCGGCAAGCAGGACTTTGCCTATTTGCCAGAGGAGGACGCTTATCGATGTCCGGCTGGGGAGCGATTGCCGTATCGCTATACGAGTGAAGAAGACGGCAAGATGCTGCGGCGCTACTGGACCACAGCCTGTCAAAATTGTGCGCTCAAATCGCAATGCACAACCGGGCCGGAGCGGCGAATTGCGCGGTGGGAGCATGAGC
>NZ_JACMYO010000506.1 GCF_020889685.1 Bradyrhizobium oropedii | reverse complement strand
GTAAGCGGAAAAGAGACCCCGTCTGGCGCAGGGGGTGAGCAATCGGCTATCGGCTGCTGAGTTTGTGAGCCGATGTGAGCTTCTATGTCTGCGCCTAGTTCTGGAACTAGAACCTTCCATATGATCGAAGCGGTCGCCGACCGTCTTGAGGGAGCGCCGCGGCAGCTTCGCCGACGCTGGTCGGACGAGTTTAAGGCCCAAGTCGTGACAGAGGCGCTGGAGCCTGGCGCGAGCGTCTCGGCGATCGCTCGCCGGATTGGCATTCACCCGTCGCAGCTGTTTGCCTGGCGCCGTGATGCTCGGGCGGAACGACATTATCGCGAGCGGCACTCGAGTTGCGGGGGTGAGGTGGCGTCTGTGTCAGGCGCTGTGATCGAAATTGCCATTGGCGAGGTGATCGTGCGCGCCGGCGTGGACGTCGACGAGGCGCAGCTGCAGCGGGTGATCCGGGCGGTACGTTCGGCATGATCCCCTCCGGCGTGAAGGTGTTCCTGGCCAGCCATCCAGTCGACTTCCGCAAGGGTATCGATGGG
>NZ_JACMYO010000505.1 GCF_020889685.1 Bradyrhizobium oropedii | reverse complement strand
GGGCGGGTCGTCGCGGTCAGCCAGAGGATTAAAGGGCCAAGGGACCAGGATCAGCGAAGGTTGGTTGCGGCGTCAAAGCATAGGAGGACTCGCATGGATATGAAGGAAGCCTCGGCAATGACGGAAGCCTCTGGGCTGACAAACGAGCAGGGCGACATTGAGCGGACTCCCGAAGTGCGGCGGGACTCCGCGAGTGGACGTCAACCACTCCAACCGTCGTCGGACGCCGCGATGCGGTGGGCCGAACAGTTGCGCGAGGTGACTATGAAGGCGCCGCTACAATCGCTTTGCGTCGCCTTCCTGGTCGGAGCTTGGGTCGGCCGAAAGCTTTAGCCGGGTCGAGCACCTTGGGTGCCGTAGGCTAGGAAGCTCAAGACATTCCAGACGTCGCTAGGTTTCTACGATCTCGCGATCGCGGCGCCTTCGATGAAGGCGGCGCTCGAGGCCTGGGGCGTAGGCAGCAATTTGTTTCATCGGGGCTTCGCCAGTGAGACTGACGATCCTGACATTGTCGCCGTGACGGGTTTCTTGC
>NZ_JACMYO010000504.1 GCF_020889685.1 Bradyrhizobium oropedii | reverse complement strand
ATGGCGCGCCCGTGCCGTTCGGTGCGGTGGGCGAGCTGTACATTGGCGGGGCGGGGGTGGCCCGCGGCTATTTGAACCAACCGGAGCTGACGGCCGAGCGGTTCATCGCCAGTCCCTTTGTCGACGGCGATCGGCTGTACCGGACCGGCGACCTCGGGCGTTATCTGCCGGACGGCAATCTGGAGTTTTTGGGCCGCAACGACGACCAGGTGAAGATCCGCGGCTTCCGCATCGAGCCGGGCGAGATCGCCGCGCGGCTCTGCGAGCACGCCAGGGTGCGTGAGGCGGTGGTGGTGGCGCGCCAGAACCGCGCCGGCGACAAGCATCTTATCGCCTATGTGGTGGGCTCGGACGAGGCTGGTTCGGACGATGGAGGCGGGCTTGCGGGCGCCTTGCGCGCGCACTTAAGTGCGCGGCTGCCGGATTACATGGTGCCGGCTGCGTTCGTGCCGATCGCGGCGCTGCCGCTGACGGTGAACGGCAAGCTCGACCGCAAGGCACTGCCAGCGCCGGCCGATGAGGCCTATGCGCTGGC
>NZ_JACMYO010000503.1 GCF_020889685.1 Bradyrhizobium oropedii | reverse complement strand
CTGCTTCGGCGGCGCGCGCTTCTGGGCCGCCGGCGGAGGCGGCGTCGGCGCCTTCGGCGGATCGGGCGCCGCGGTCACGATGGTCTGGTCCGGCCCTTTGCAGTCGGTCAGCCAGATGTCGTAGATCGGATGCTCGACGCCATGCAGGCCGGGGCTCGCCGCGAACATCCAGCCCGAGAAGATCCGCTTCACTTCACCCTGCAGCGTGATCTCGTCGACCTCGACGAAAGCATCGGTGTTGGCGGCTTCCGTCGACGGCCGGGTGTAGCAGGCATCGGTCTTCACGCGGAGCGCGCCGAACTGCACGGTCTCGCCGATATCCTCGTCGAAATTGATGATGCGCCCCGTGATCTTGTCGAGACCGGAGAAGCTCGCCTTCTTGTTGGTGATCTTGGTCGACGGCGGCTCCTGCACGACCTCGTCGCCGGGCTGCAACGCGGCAGGCGTCTGCGGCGCGGTGCCCTGTGGCGCGCCCGGAGGCGTACCTTGCGGCGCGCCCTTGGGACGCTGCCCCGGCGGCAGCGGATTGGCACCGG
>NZ_JACMYO010000502.1 GCF_020889685.1 Bradyrhizobium oropedii | reverse complement strand
TCCTTATAATTCAAGGCATTTCTGGTTGGCGTCGCAAGACGGCGGACTGCGGCGCGATCGCCTGCGAGAGGCATCTTGGCGCACGTCCGGTCGCGTGAGATCAGATTGTTTGATGATCCATGTCGAGCCCTTGCATAAATGCTCCGCAGGCAATCGTCCCTCAATGATCATGCGACGTATGGTCGATGGACTGACGTCGAGCATCTCTGCTGCTTCGATTAACGAGAGCTCACCTCGATCCTGGCGTTCCCCCTCACGATAACGGGCGATCTCGCGGGTTCTGCGCAACGAACATACGCTCGTCCTTGTCCAGGACGCCCCGTGCGGGGTTGTTTTTCCGGAGCGATTAAGCAAGGCGGCGATCGAGTAGTCAGGTATTTGACGTGCGAGCATGCGCACAAGATCCACTACCTCGGTGTCGGTCGTCCAACGCGTCACGCCGACACGGTTCTTCTTAACTTTCAGGCGGGTGTGATCGCCACCTTGCCAATGGATGATGAGGTCCAGATGCTGATTGTCCTGATCCACGTCGACGACGATTTCCG
>NZ_JACMYO010000501.1 GCF_020889685.1 Bradyrhizobium oropedii | reverse complement strand
GCCACCGGCTATACCGGCACGGTCCACTTCACGTCGACCGACGGCAGCGCCGTGCTGCCCGCCGACATGACGCTGACCAACGGCGTCGGCAGCTTCAGCGAGACCTTCGATACCGCCGGCCACCAGACCATCACTGCGACCGACACGGTCAGCGCCGCCATCACCGGCACGTCGAACGCCGAGACGGTGGCAGGGGGTGCGGCCACCCATCTTGTGGTCAGCATTGCGGCCAATGGAGCGGCGGGGACGCCAGGCACGGTCACCGTCACCGCGCTCGATGCCTTCGGCAACGTCGCCAACGGCTATTCGGGCACCGTGCACTTCACGTCGACCGACGGCCACGCCGTGCTGCCGGCCAATATGACACTGACCAACGGCGTCGGCAGCTTCAGCGAGACATTCGAAACCGTCGGCAACCAGACCATCACCGCGACGGACACGCTCAGCGCCGGCATCACCGGCACGTCGAACACCGAGGCCGTCATAGCTGGCGCCGCCACGCATTTCGTGGTCACCCTCCCGGCCGGCGGAACAGCGGGCGTAGCAAG
>NZ_JACMYO010000500.1 GCF_020889685.1 Bradyrhizobium oropedii | reverse complement strand
CGTGGCTCTCGGCGGCGGCCGCAGCGGCAAGCCCGCCCGTCAGCGATGCCAAGATGAATGCCAAGCCGAGTGCCAGGCCGAGTGCCAGGCCGAGCCGGATCGCGGCCAACGCGCCGCGCCCGACGCGCCCGGGAACAGGTGTGTGAGGCGCGGGATTTGATTCGCGAAACGTCACATCGGGAGGTTTATCACAGGCCGCTGAAACTCGCCGTCACACAGCCGCAAATACGGTTGTCGGCATTGATCTTTCCGCGCGCCGCTGTATTGAAGGCGTGCAATTGGATCGGCGGGAACGCCAGTCACGTATCCGCCTCAATTGACTAGGAGACAGCCGCCCAGACGGCTATGTGTCGGCGCCTGCAGCGGTTTCGGGCGCTGCCGTTCAGAAAGGGTTTTCCGCAATGAATTTCCGTATCTTGGCCGCCCCGGTCCGGCCGCATGGGCGAATTGTTGCCCTGATGGCGGCGACGGCTCTGTCTGCAGCGCTCCTGGTTCCTGCCGCTCAGGCCCAGCAGCCGGCAGCGCCGGCGCCTGCGGCACCGAAGGCAG
>NZ_JACMYO010000499.1 GCF_020889685.1 Bradyrhizobium oropedii | reverse complement strand
TGATCTACTTCTTCAAGCCGAAGGGGCCCTGGCGGCCCAACAATCGGATGTTCTTTCTTGGCGCGGCGTTCATGTTGCTCGAAACCAAAGCAGTTGTGCAGATGGCACTGTTGTTTGGCAGCACCTGGCTGGTCAACTCGGCAGTTTTCTTCACCGCGCTGGTATTGATTCTCGCCGCCAATCTGTACGTGATCAAGGTACCGTCAATTCGGCTTGCCCTGCACTATGCCGGACTGCTCGCGCTACTCGCGGTCACGGTGCTCGTGCCTCTGGATACGTTCCTGAGCGGTGGCATTGTCTGGCGTTACGTCATCCCTTGCGCGCTCTCGCTTGGACCGATGTTCTTTGCGGGCGTGATCTTTGCGCGCTCATTCCGTGACGAAGCCAATCCCGATCAAGCGTTCGGATCGAATATCGCAGGATCGGTCATTGGCGGCCTGACCGAAGCATTCTCGACCGTGCTCGGTTTCCGCTATCTCCTCATCATAGCGATTTGCTTCTATCTTCTATCCGCCTGGATGCCGACGCGGGGGAAGGGCTAGAGCAGGAAG
>NZ_JACMYO010000498.1 GCF_020889685.1 Bradyrhizobium oropedii | reverse complement strand
CACGGAGCAAGAATGGTGGGCACGTCGCTAGCGCGCCCACCCTACGAAATCGTAGCCCGGATGGAGCACAGCGAAATCCGGGGCCGGTGCTCGAACGTGAGAGAAGATTCCCGGATTTCGCTTCGAGACTGGGCAAGAATTGTATTGCGCCCTGGTTAGACGGCGTAGCGGAGCGCCGGGCATATTTTGGCTCGGAAGTGCGGTGTACCGGCTTGTAGGCGGGCGGTGATGGCTGTGATGAGCAGCAAGAACGCCAATATGGATGGCCGATTGGCAAGATAGGTCATGAATGTGTCGATGCCGAGGATGCTCAGCACGCGGGAGAAGTTGTAGCAGAGCGCCATCAGGCTCCATTCGCCGCGCACCTTGTCGAAGCCGCGGACGAGGAAGTGACGGTAGCCTGCCCGGCATTTGAGGGTGCCGAAGGGATGTTCGGCGAGTTCGGCCCGGCGGCGCATCTGGTCGTCGGCGTCCTGCATCCGCGCACGATGCCGGTCCAGCACCGCCTCGTGCTCCCAGCGGTAGACGGTGCGCGTCGGCGTCTTGGCAGAGA
>NZ_JACMYO010000497.1 GCF_020889685.1 Bradyrhizobium oropedii | reverse complement strand
CACATTGATGGTGTAACGGAGTCGGGGCTTGAACCCCGCTCCAAGCATCGAGGAGAGACGACCATGGACCATTATGCCGGAATCGACGTGTCATTGGAATGCTCCAGCGTGTGCGTTGTCGATGCGAACGGCAAGATCGTTCGCGAGGCCAAGGTGGCGAGCGAGCCGGAGGCGCTGATCGACTGGTTCCGCTCGCTCGGGTTCGATCTGGCCAGGATCGGACTTGAAGCCGGACCGCTGTCGCAATGGCTCTATGCGGCGATGAAGAAGGCCTGTCTGGCGGTCGAGCTTCTGGAGACGCGCCATGTGAGCGACGCGTTCAAGGCGATGCCGGTGAAGTCTGACCGCAACGATGCCCGCAATATCGCGCAATTGATCCGGCTCGGCTGGTTCCGGCCGGTCCACTGCAAGTCGATGAGCGCGCAGGAGACCCGCGCAATGCTGACGGCGCGCAAGCTGGTCCAGAACAAGCTCCAGGACGTCGAGAACAGCCTGCGCGGGATCTTGCGTGGCTTCGGCTTGAAGGTCGGCAAGACAACCAAGCGCAGCTTTGCG
>NZ_JACMYO010000496.1 GCF_020889685.1 Bradyrhizobium oropedii | reverse complement strand
CCACGAATGGGCATTGTTGAACGATACTGTAACGACAAGTCCCGTTCATCACATCCGCCGCGGCGTATGGGTCCCTGCTTTCGTGCGCAAGTGCGCACTAGGCAGGGACGACAATTGTGATGAGTTGCGCCAACCCGTTCATTCTCGGGGATCGGAGGCCTAGCTGACCCGCTTCCAGGTCTGGCCGCCGCAGAACATGCCGCCGAAGGCGCAGCCCTGCACGCGCATCGCGTTCGGGCCCTTCATCGCGATCGTCGAGTCGTAGTTGCGGCCGGAGTCGGGATCGTGGATGCGGCCGCTCCACTTGCTGCCGTCGGGCTTCATGTTGATCAGGATGCGCTCATTGCTCTTGACCGAATAGCCGCAGAGATTGGTGCCGCAGGCTTCGACGCGGACGTTGCCCTTGTTCTCCTCGGTGGCCCAGACGCCGATCGGTCCAGTCGCCGCCACCGGCGCGGCGGCAATCGGGGCGGGCTGTGGCTGCTGCGCAGGCTGTGCGGCGACGGGAGCCGGGGCCGACGCAGCGGGTGCGGTGTCAACCGGCGCGGGAGCCGCGGTCG
>NZ_JACMYO010000495.1 GCF_020889685.1 Bradyrhizobium oropedii | reverse complement strand
TTGTCCAGCGCATGACCCTGGGTCGGCACCAGGTCCGGCGTCGAGCCGTTGATGCCGGCATTGGTCGAAGCCGACAGATAGGCCTCATAGGTGTTCAGGGAGTTGACGTTCCCGCTCAGCGAGATCGACGGGCCGTCATCGTGGAAGGTCACATGCGAGCTGAGGTCGAGCTTCTGGCTCGCCGTATCGCCGTCCTTGTCGGTCACGGTCGCCGTCAGCGTCACCAGGCCGCCGGTCAGGCTGATGCCTTCACCGGTGTCCGGGCTCGACGCCGTGTTCTCGTGCACCGCACGGTCCTGCGTCAGCGTCACGTCGCCGGTTGCAGTATTGACCGCCAGCGTGAACACCAGCCAGGCCGCCTGGTTTTCATGGCCGGTCACGTAGCCCGAGATCGTGTTGCCGGTCTGGTCGAGCACGACGCCAAGACCAGAAGCACTGTCGATCAGGTTGGACGTCGTGCCGTTGGCCGCGATGCTCAGCGCATAGGCGGTGGTGCCGCCGTCGGCGCCGGTCTTCACCGTGAACGCGCCGGCGAAGCTCTCCTTGTCCAGCGCATGGCCCTGGG
>NZ_JACMYO010000494.1 GCF_020889685.1 Bradyrhizobium oropedii | reverse complement strand
CTACAGGGGCGACAATGCTTGAAAGTAGAGGAGCAACGGTGCCGGTCCTGTCTTCTGTGTGAACGGACGATGAAAAAGCGCGCGAGCGCGAGATTCACCCGGAAACCAGCATCAATCCTCGGACGGAGGTTCAATTGGAACGGCAAAGCTAGCCTTCACGCGGTCCATTATAACCATCGTCTTGACTCCCTTAATGTCTGGGTTCTCATAAAAGAATCGTCGCGTGAATTGCTCGTAGTCCTCCATGCTACGTGCGGTAATGTAGAGGACAAAGTCGGCGTCGCCGGTGACGTAAAATCCATTGACAACTTCAACAGACGATTTGATGGCCTTCTTGAACCTGTCGATGATATCTGAACGCTCCCGCTCTAGGGTTACTAGCACAAGCATTTGAATAGGATTTCCGACCGCCTTGGGTGAAATGATCGAGACATCGGCCTCGATGATGCCATCCGAACGGAGTCTCTTCAGTCGTCGTTGACACGCGGTAGCAGAGAGCCCGGCCAGTTCGCCGATTACCTCGGAAGTTAGACGGTTGTTCTTTTGCACGAGCTCAAGGATGCGGACGTC
>NZ_JACMYO010000493.1 GCF_020889685.1 Bradyrhizobium oropedii | reverse complement strand
ACGTCGATAGCAGCTTCCGTGGGACCATATAGGTTGTGCAGACCAGTCCAAGGCAATACGCGACGAACCTTCTGCGCAAGGCAGGCAGAAAGCGCCTCACCACTACACACGAGACGCTGCAGGGATGTGCAGCGATCAACACCCTTCGTGTCCATGAAGCCGTCCAGCATGGATGGTACAAAGTGTGCGGTGGTGATGCGTTGGCTGATTATCAAGTTTACAAGCGCATCAGGGTCTTTGTGCGCACCAGGAAGCGCCAGCACCAAGGTCGCCCCTTCAAGCAACGTCCAGAAGAATTCCCAGGTCGATACATCGAAGCCAAATGGGGTCTTCTGCAAGACAACGTCAGTCGCATTGAGTGCATAGGCTTTTTGCATCCAGATCAGGCGATTGATAATAGCCCGATGCTCATTCTGTGCCCCTTTGGGCGTTCCGGTTGAGCCTGATGTGTAGATCACATAGGCGAGATGGCGGGATGTGAGGCCAAGCGTGCGCGGGTCGGGGTCCGAAGCCGGCCGTTCGGCCCAGGCTGGCGTGGCCGTCTCCAGATCGACCACCGTCACATCAGTCGG
>NZ_JACMYO010000492.1 GCF_020889685.1 Bradyrhizobium oropedii | reverse complement strand
CATGCGGAGATCGACGATCGCCGTGTTTTTCGATCGCTCGCTTTTCATCCTCCGAAAGCCTAAAGGACGGGAGCAGCGGGCATGGAGCGAGTCCTAGATCCTTTTCGTTAGGCGCCAGATCGATACACTTTCGCGATACAAAGTAGCCTACTGGAACGCCGTAAGCGATAATGACAAGAGACTTGATATCATAGACGATATAATTCGCATCTTTTGGGCAACGAGTGCCGCTAAGACAATAGAGCAGATTTTTGCGATTGAAGTCCTGTTGAACTGGTCGCTCAGCGCGGGCGCCATTCGCGATCCGCTTTTGGGCATTTTTGAAAGTTGCTGCAAAGGATTTTCCAACTGAGGTCGATTTCAACTTCAAATATGTCATTCGCGAAGGGACGCGGAGGCTTGAAGAAGTCACGCGCGACAATCTTCTTGCGCCAATCTTTAGCAACTCGAGTTGGGAATCTATCGCTTAAATCGTTGGGGCTACCTTACGCGAAAGGCCTCAAGACCCAAACTCGCGAGATCTTGTCCGACGAGCGATTGCACGCTTTGGTGCCAGGCATCTCTTCGATTTGG
>NZ_JACMYO010000491.1 GCF_020889685.1 Bradyrhizobium oropedii | reverse complement strand
GGGAGTCTTGGCACGAGTCGATTCAGCCGGACAATCAAAAAGAATTCAGACATGAAAGTTTTGGAAGGTCTCTTACGCCACTGAGTCCGAACTGAGCAGAAGATTCTCTCATGTGCAGATGGCCTGGCTCAAATGCACTGCAATTGGTGAAAATACAGGCGTTCCTCTCTTATCAGACCTTTTTCGAATTGCCGCGAAATCATTTCTGGATTGCGATGAAGACGTCCTGAAACGGACACGCTCTAGGCTTACGAAAATTCCGGTCGGGGCCGCCCGTTCGGGAAGCCTGAATGTCGTGTGGGGTGACGTTGGAAATGAAGCAGCTGAATGCGATGCCGTATATGTGGGCGGCCGTCTTGATCGCGGTTGCGGTCTGGGGCGCGGTCGGGTCGCCGCAAATGGCACATACCTCGGTCAAGCAGCACTACGCCGGCACCCGCTAGGCCCCGCGATCACACAGGCTACAGCGGCGGCCGCGGCGAGCGCTGCATGTCCATCGTATAGGTGTAGCGCCCCTCGGGGTGCGTGGTGATGGTGACCTCGAACAGTTCCTCACGCTGGCCGTAGTAGCGGCGTACCAC
>NZ_JACMYO010000490.1 GCF_020889685.1 Bradyrhizobium oropedii | reverse complement strand
CGCTCGCAAATGCCTTCGCACTTGCCTTGAAGATATCGGTCAATCGCAAACCTGGGACGCACGGAAAGTCAGGAAAGACGGTTCGGTCCTGTGGGTACGTGAAAATGCCAAAGCCATGGTTTGGGCCGATGACGAGCCAATTGTCCTCATAGCCTGTGAAGATATCACCGCAAAAAGGCGGACGGAACTTGCCTTGCAGCGCAGCGAAGCTCATTTGGCTCAAGCCCAGGAGTTGAGCCACACAGGCAGCTTCGGCTGGAACGTGGCCACCGGCGAGGTTTTTTGGTCAAAGGAGCTATTTCAAATCTTCCAATTGGATCCGGAGACGACACCGAGTCCGCAACTCGTCGTTGAACGCACCCATCCTGAAGATAGGGCTTCCGTCCAAGAGACGATAGATCGAGCGATGCAAGAGCCCAAGGAGTTCGAGCATGAATACCGAGTGCTGCTACCGGACGGCTCGGTGAAGCACATCCATGCGCAGGCGCGAGCCAGGACAACCGCCTCTGGTGACATCGAGTTTGTCGGGGCGGCGACGGATGTCACGGCCACAAAGCAAGCAGAACAACAGCTACGCCGCAGTGAAG
>NZ_JACMYO010000489.1 GCF_020889685.1 Bradyrhizobium oropedii | reverse complement strand
CGCCCGTAAAGCCGCGCCATTTTGGTGTTGGCGCTGGTTTCGTCGATGAAGACGAGGCGGTCAGGATCAAGATCGATTTGCCCTTCGAACCACTCCTCACGAGCGGCATTTATATCGCCGCGCCGTTGCTCGGCGGCGTGCGCTGTCTTTTTTTAAGTGTGATCTTTCTGCGCTGGAAGAAACGCCAGAGCGACGCGATGCCGGCCGATATTCCGCGATGTTTCAACAGCTCGCGCAACTCGGCGAGCGTGATATCCGGATTCGCAGTCACCGCGTCCAAAATCAATTGTGCATGCGCTTCGATGCGCTGCGATTTGCGGTCACCGCCCTGGCGTTTAGGAACGATATCGCCAACTTCCTTGAGGCGACTGCGCCAGCGGATCGCGCTGGCCGCGCTGACACCAAAGCGCTCGGCAGCCTGTCGACAGGACAAGCCGCCGTCGATCGCGGCTACCACCCTTTGGCGAAGATCAACCGAAAGCGCCCTGGTCATGCATGCTGACCTCCTTCGCCAGCATGCAGCTTTGAATCTGACTCGCGCCGTTTTGGGAATCCCCACCCGATTCATTCCGGTCGGAAAATGCTCTAG
>NZ_JACMYO010000488.1 GCF_020889685.1 Bradyrhizobium oropedii | reverse complement strand
GAGTTCCTGATCAACGGCGTGGCGCAGACCGCGGGCCATGCGATCAATGTGCCGTCGGGTGCCAATGTGGTGTTCGATGCCGGGACTTCAGTCGGCTCCGACACGCTGTGGGCGCAGCTCATTCAAAACGGCACGGCGAGTGGCTGGCAGCAGTTTGCGGTCACGGTGCCGGCGCCGACGCTGAGTGTCTCGAGCCTGCCGAGTGCCACGGCCGGTGGGCAGATTGCGCTTTCGAGCCTGGTCAACGTGTCCGATCCCAGCAACGCCACGTATCAGCTGCAGCTGTGGGATTCGAACGGCACGGCAGCCGGCGGCGAGTTCCTGATCAACGGCGTGGCGCAGACCGCAGGCCATGCGATCAATGTGCCGTCAGGTGCCAATGTGGTGTTCGATGCCGGCACTTCAGCCGGTACCGATACGCTGTGGGCGCGGCTCATTCAAAACAACGGCGCGCTAGGTGGCTGGCAGCAGTTTGCGGTCACGGTGCCAGCGCCGACGTTGAGTGTCTCGAGCCTGCCAAGTGCCACGGCCGGTGGGCAGATTGCGCTCTCGAGCCTGGTGAACGTGTCCGATCCCAGCAACGCGACGTATCAG
>NZ_JACMYO010000487.1 GCF_020889685.1 Bradyrhizobium oropedii | reverse complement strand
CGGACGACTTGAGACGGCTGGAAGTCGGGATCATGGGACGTCGAGAAGCCGAAAATCCCTCCACCCGATCTTATGAGGTCGAAATGAAATTCGCATCCGGCGAATAGTCCCGCCGAGTTCGATAGTGAAAGAATAGCTTTCGGAAACAAATGGGTCAGTTCGCTGAACCGAGATAATTGTTGAAGACTGACCTCATTTCGCAACTCCGCGCAGGCGAGTTGACTCATGAACAGCGCTATAGGCAGCTCCGACAGCCCGTTTTCATCGCCGGCGAGTTCCTGCAACTCATCGATGGGAAACCCTAGTCGAGACAAGCCCGTGTCGACATGAATACCCGCTGGCAACGCCCGATTGCGAAGTCGGCAGTGCTGAAGCCATGCATCCAATTGTTCCCTGCTGCTGAGGATTGGCAATAAATCATGATGCTCGGCAGCTAGCTCCATACCTGGCATAAGACCGTGAAGCAGGTAGATTTTCGCAGATGATGGCAACACATCCCGCAAGGCGATGCCTTCCTCCACGTCGGCGACGAAGAAATGCCTGCAGCCGATGCGAGCGAGAAACGGCGCTATACGCGCCGCGCCAAGACCGTAGGCGTCT
>NZ_JACMYO010000486.1 GCF_020889685.1 Bradyrhizobium oropedii | reverse complement strand
CGGCAAATCGCTCGCGCTGGGCCGCCCGCGTCGCGGCGGTGGTCGCGGCGGCGGCCCCAACCGTCGCTGCTGCCCCCAATCGCTGCTGCCGGGCAAGATCGGCTTGCTGTGAGCGCTGCTCGCGCTGCAGCAGGCGGTTCTGCGCCTGCAGGGCGCGGTCATGGACGCGTTGTGCGCGTGCGCCCTGGACATTCTGCGACTGCAACTGCTGCACGCGCTGCTGCAGGCGATCGATCCGGGTTTGCCGCTCTGCGGTCTGGCGCGAGAGCGTGTCACGCTGCCGCTGCTGCACAGTCTGCTGGCGTTGCTGAACAAGTTGCTGCCGCTGTTGCGCGCGCTGTTGAATTCGCTCGGCCTGCGACGGCCGTTCGCTCAAGCGCGACGGTGGGCTCGGGCGTGATGGCGCGGCCAAATGAGGAGCAGGGCGCTGCGGCGGCGCCCCCCGACGGAATTCGGGTCGATGCGTTGCAACGCGTGGCGCGGTGATATGGGGCGCCTGGCGCGGTGACGGGGCAGCGAAATGCGGCGCCGGGCGTGGCGCCATCGCAGGTCGCTGCGGGGCGTGGAACGCAGGTGCGGCCGGTCGAGCCATCGCTGGCGG
>NZ_JACMYO010000485.1 GCF_020889685.1 Bradyrhizobium oropedii | reverse complement strand
ATCGCTTTTGCTCATGCGGGCTACTGGCTGCACTTGGCGCGAGCTCCATCACCTTGAGGCGTGGCCCCAACTACCGATGTCCGCTTGTGACCCCAAAAGAGACATTTGGGGCGTCTGCCGCTTAAACCAATACGACCGACGCGCAAGCGCGCCGAACGTTCCTACAGACGTCTTAGGTCGACGATTTCGCATCTGGTCGGCGCGCAAGGAGGACCGTGTTGATGCATTGCAATACTATTTCGCGTTTTTGATTGCGCAGGTATATCTGGTTGCCGACAATACCCCTATCGGAGTTCGATTTCGACTCGCGCTTCTCTAAAACGGTGACTTCAAGGTAAAGCCCATCTCCCGGACGCACAGCGGTCGGCAACCTGAGTTCATCCCAGCCGAGTGCCGCAAGAATACGGAGCGAAGGTTCCGTCTTGGTCAACAATAAAATAAGTATCGAGAATGTGTGGGCACTCGATGCTGTTAGTCCCCCGAAAACTGAACGCGCAGCAGCTTGCTCATCGATATGGAAGGGTTGCGGATTGTACTTCGTGGCGAATTCAACGATTTCGTCCTTCGAGACGAAGTAAGGGCCAGCCGTACGTCTATTGCCAAC
>NZ_JACMYO010000484.1 GCF_020889685.1 Bradyrhizobium oropedii | reverse complement strand
CGACGCGGTTGAACTGACGTTCGGCGAGTGCTGCTTCGTAGCGTCGGCGCTCGAGCTGCTGCTCGGCATTGCTTCGTATTGCTTTGTACGTCTGTTGCTGAGCGCGACGAGCGCACGACAACGCGTCGATCTCGGCCGGCGCCAGCGCCGTGAGGAACGCTTGCGCCACGGCGGCGTCGACGCGGGGAGCACGGATGTATTGGCAGGCCGGCAGCCCCTGATGTGAACGCAGGTGATTACAGACGTACTCGGCGCGTCTCTTGTAGCGAGCGTACATCTTGTGACCGCATCTTCCGCACCATGCGATGCCTTGCAGCAGTAGTTCGCCCTCACGTGGAGCCCCCCTGGTTTTGTTGCGCATGTATTCTGCTCGGTTGTCGCTGATAATGTCCCTGATCTTCTCGTAGCTTTGCCAAGCGATATAGGCCGGATAGCGGTCCTTGACGATGATCCGCCACTGCTCGATCGGCTTCGGCGCCTTCGTCGGCGATCTTCCGTCCAAGGGTTTGCGCAGTCTTGTCCGTCCGTAGACGAACGCGCCTGCATAGGCAGGATTCTTCAGAATCGCCGCGACCGCGGATGTCGTCGCCCGCGCCCAATGTAGGTCCCCGTGGCGATTGC
>NZ_JACMYO010000483.1 GCF_020889685.1 Bradyrhizobium oropedii | reverse complement strand
AAAACCCGCGGAGGTGCCGGCCGAGCCGCCTGCGCCACCGCCGGCAGGGCAGGCCTCTCCATCGGCCGAGAAACCTGCTGCGCCTCCTGCGGAGACGCCAGCGGCACCTGTCGAGAAGCCTGCGGCGCCTGCCGAGAAGCCCGCCGCGGCAACCGACAAGCCCGCGGATGACGCGCGCGAGAGCGATACCCGGGAGGCGATGTGCCTGATGATCGAGTCGGCGGCGCGGGCGAACGATCTGCCGCTCGAATTCTTCGCGCGCGTGATCTGGCAGGAGAGCCGCTTCCAGGCCGACGCGATCGGCCCGATGACCCGGAGCGGCCAGCGTGCGCAGGGCATCGCGCAGTTCATGCCGGGCACCGCAAACGAGCGCGGGTTGCTCGATCCGCTCGATCCGGTGCAGGCGCTGCCGAAGTCGGCGGAATTCCTCAGCGAGCTGCGCAACCAGTTCGGCAATCTCGGTCTCGCGGCGGCTGCCTACAATGCCGGCCCGCGCCGGATCCAGGACTGGCTCGCCGGCTCCGGGTACATGCCGCAGGAGACGCGCAATTACGTTTCCGCAATCACCGGCTCCAGCGTCGACGACTGGGCTGCGGCCGGCCGCAACGGCAAGATGCCACAGCGTG
>NZ_JACMYO010000482.1 GCF_020889685.1 Bradyrhizobium oropedii | reverse complement strand
CGGTGCTGGTGGCGCTGCACCTGGTGGTGCTGGCACGGCAGGAACGGCCAACACGGGCGGCGGTGGCGGTGGCGCAGCAAACGGCGGCACCGGTAATGGCGGCAATGGCGGCTCGGGTGTCGTCATCGTTTCCTACAACGCACAGCAGACCGTCATCCTGACCGGCGGTGGCCCGTCTTCATGGCTTGTGCCGAACAACTGGAACAGCGCTAACAATTCGATTGAGGTTATTGGCGGTGGTGGTGGTGGTCAGAATGCGGTGGCGGCCGCCGATTCGGGTCCGGGCGGCGGTGGCGGCGCATATTCCAAATCCACGAACATCACGCTGACCGCAAATGCGATCGTGTCCTTGACCGTCGGGATCGGCGGTGCGGCGACGGTCAGCGGCGGCGATTCCTATTTCTGCAACTCGACATCGAACTGCGCATCCATTGCAGGCACCGCAGTCGTGGTCGGCGCGAAGGGCGGTGCTGCCCCGGCCACCCCGAGTGCCGTCAATCAGGCGGGTGGCTTGGGCGGCGCAGCAGCGAGCGGTGTGGCGAGCGGCACCGGAGCGCTGAAGTACAGCGGCGGCAACGGCGGGACCAACGGCACGAGCGGCGGCGGTGGTGGTGGCGGCGGTGGCG
>NZ_JACMYO010000481.1 GCF_020889685.1 Bradyrhizobium oropedii | reverse complement strand
CAACCGCTTCCACATGTCCGTTTCGGGTGTGCGCCGTGGAAAGGCGGCGCTTTCCAGTGGGTGCAAGTCCCACCCGGCATCCGCTCCAGCCGGAAGCAATCGGAGCAGTCATGGAGGTAACGAAATGGCTGAAGCCTTCGGTTAGCGTGTCACGAATTGGTGACAGCGCGAGTGTGCAGGCCGTAACGCGAGTGAACGCCGAGCAAGCCTCGAAAAGGACAATGCGCAGGCCGACCCGACAACCCTTTCGGGGAAGGCTGATACGGCTGGGCGAAGCAGAGCGAAGAGTACGCCCAACCGCTGCGCCGGGGTAGTGGCGGCAGCATGTACACAAGGAAAGCGTACGCAACACGGGAAGCCCCAAGGTGTGGCCAGCGATGACCAACCGGACGCCCGCGAGGGACAGGCCGGGCGCCCTGGGGTGGCGGAGAGGTTCGTAGTACCGCTGAAGCCGGGTAATGCCGGTGGAGGGAAGGGACCTCAGTTCAAAACAGACGCAACAAGTGGTGAGGGATTTGGAGATTGGGCAACCTATCAACTCCGAAAACTGTTCAGAAACTGCAGAAGGCGTTGCACGCGAAAGCGAAGGCAGAAGCTGAGTATCGCTTCTACGCCCTGTACGACAAGATCA
>NZ_JACMYO010000480.1 GCF_020889685.1 Bradyrhizobium oropedii | reverse complement strand
CCGCCCACAATGGGCGCCGGAGCTTTGATGCGATGTGAGGCGAGCAAGCCTCTCAATCAATGCGATGTGAGGTGAGCACGCCTCTCAGGCTCCCTCCCCCCTTGCGGGCAGGGGAATCGCATATGAGTAAAACGCGGCTTGCGGATCGCCGTTTGAGAGATTCTGTTGTGGCTTTCTCTTTGTGGAGAAGGCCCGATGCAGTCTTACATCTCGATATTGCGAGAAGTGCACGATCCTCGCGACATCAATGCCCGTCACCCGATCGGAACTATACTTTTTCTGACTTTGGCGGCGACGCTGTGCGGAGCCAAGAGCAGCGCCGAAGTGGCCGACTTCGTGGAAGCTCGTGTGGAAGAGCTTTCCGCGATCGTCGATCTGCCGCATGGGGCACCGAGCCACGATACTTTCAGTCGCCTGCTCCGCCTGCTCGATCCGGACGAACTGGCGAAGGCGTTTACGGCCTTTATGACGGCGCTGCGGGCGGAGCTCGGGTTAGGGCCGGCACCGGGGGTTGTGGCAATCGACGGCAAAAGCCTACGGCGCGGCTACGAGAAGGGGCGGGCCTACCTGCCGCCATTGATGGTGAGCATCTGGGACACCCAGACACGAGTGGCCATGGCCCAAGCGCGTGCGCCCG
>NZ_JACMYO010000479.1 GCF_020889685.1 Bradyrhizobium oropedii | reverse complement strand
GGCCATCCAGCAGGTACACCCGCGTGTTGGCAATTGGCCGCCCGATCGGGACCACCGACCCATTAAAATCAGCCGGGCAATGCCAGACTGTCGCGCAGACTGTTGCCTCGGTCGGGCCATAAGCGTTGACAATTGATGCCGGGGCAAGACTTCGGATGAGTTCAGCCTTCGGCAGCTCTCCAGCAAGAATGAGAACTTGCAAAGCCAAACATTCCAGATTGTTGCTTGCCTGAAGCGACGCCGGGGGTAACGTCGCATGGGTGATAGCTTCGCTTCGGAGATAATCCGATAGCTTGTTACTCGCTTGACGGATCTCGTCCGCAGGCAAGTGCAATGCGGCTCCAGAGCCAAACGCCATAAGAAGCTCCCAAGCGCTTGCATCAAAACCAACGGAGGCGAACTGCACGACTCGGCTCTTCGAAGAAGCGCGAAAAAGACCGACCTCAGCCAACAGCAGATTGACCAACCCTCGATGCTGGATCATGACGCCCTTTGGGATTCCGGTTGAGCCTGATGTGTAGATCACATAGGCGAGATGGCGGGATGTGAGGCCAAGCGTGCGCGGGTCGGGGTCCGAAGCCGGCCGTTCGGCCCAGGCCGGCGTGGCCGTCTCCAGATCGACCACCGTCACATCAGTGGG
>NZ_JACMYO010000478.1 GCF_020889685.1 Bradyrhizobium oropedii | reverse complement strand
TCGCTCTTGATCAGCTTGACCAGCATCGCCGGCTCGTAGCGGCCCGGATAGACCTGCTTGGTGCCGGCAAGCGTCGCCGACCACGGGAAGCCCCAGGCATGGACGTGGAACATCGGCGTGATCGGCATGTAGACGTCGTCGCGCGAGAAGCGACCCTGCGAGCCCGCCATGCCGAACAGTGCCAGTCCCGCGATGGTGTGCAGCACGAGCTGGCGGTGGCTGTAATAGACCCCCTTCGGCAGGCCAGTGGTACCGGTCGTGTAGAAGGTGGTGGCCTGGGTGTTCTCGTCGAAATCGGGAAAGTCGTAATCCGGCGAGGCTGCCGCAAGCAGGCTTTCATACTCGCCGATGAAGGACAGGCTGCCGGTCTGCGGCGCCGGCCGGTCCGACATCACGATCAGCCGCTTGACCTTCGGCAGCTGCGCCTTGATGCCTTCCATCAGACCGACGAATTCCTCGTTGACGAGCAGCGTCGTCGCGCCGGCATGATCGATCGTGTAGGCGATCTGCTCGGGCGACAGACGGACGTTGACCGTCTGCAGCACGGCGCCCATCATCGGGATCGCGAAGAACGCTTCGAGGAAGCGATGGCTGTCCCATTCGAGCACGCCGACGGTGTCGCCGGGCTCGACGCCCGCCTTGCT
>NZ_JACMYO010000477.1 GCF_020889685.1 Bradyrhizobium oropedii | reverse complement strand
TCTTACTGCGTCATAAATTTTGGCGAGACATGCGCACTACGGTTGGAACGGCACAACATGGGCATCGAGCCAGAGTTGCGGCGAGCGCGACCATCAATCTTCGGCGCATCGTTGCGACTGAATTCGGGACATGACGTTCGGTTCGCAGCGGCGGAGCCTCGGGGGCGGTAACCGTTGGGAATGGCAAGTTCCTTGAACGGCCTGACGGAACGAGATCCTGAGGGGGGAATCGTCTCCCTCTCGGAGACCAGGAAGCCATAAGCCGCGATACACAATGTGGCGTGGTGGTGGAAACCGCGCCATCCGCGCCCTTCAAAATGCCCGAGCCCGACCTCTTGCTTGAGTTCCTGATAGTCGCGTTCGATGCGCCAACGCAACTTGGTCAGATCGACCAGCGCCTGGAAGGTAGTGTCTTGTGGAAGTGTTGAGAGCCAGTATTTGGTGGGCTGATCCTCGCCCATGGGCCACTCGATCAGCAGCCACTCTGCCGGCCGGCTGTCCGTGAGATTGTAATCACGGTGCGCGACACGAACGCGCACGCGCGCAAAGCGCGATGACAACCATCCAGCCGCCCCCTCCCGCCATTTGATGGTGTGCCAGGCGCGCTTGGGCAGGCCGAGAGCAAGCTTTTTGACCGAGATCGGTTGGTGCTTATC
>NZ_JACMYO010000476.1 GCF_020889685.1 Bradyrhizobium oropedii | reverse complement strand
GGAAATCCGCTCGTGGCGTAGGCGTTGCGAGTGCGTGGTATGTCGCGCGCCTTCGCGCCGCGGCCGTAAATTCCCTTGTAAGCGTCAAAGAGAAACATCTCTGCGACCCATGGAGGCCTGAATTGGATACGACTGGGACAATCACATCATTTTCTTCCACACCGATGACGAGGTTTTCGATCGGGGGCGACGTCTACGGAGTGCAGGATGCGAGCACGAGCTACAGCCTGACCAATCCTGATCCGCAAACTCTGCGCTTCCAAGTCCAGCAGGGTGATCATGCCTGGTATGATGACTCGTCTGTCGACCGCTCCGAAGTATCAGGCGCGGGCAACATTCCCGGCGGCACTCCGCTCAACTTGAACTATCAGTTCATGGTGGAGGCAAATGGCCCCAACGGGTCATTTACGAATACCGCAGATGGCTGGTTCATCGTCGGACAGATGCACAATGATGATAACTCGAGCGGCGTGGGCACCTCGCCGCCGTTTGCGATCCAGCTTGTCGGCGATCATCTGCAGGTTGTCGCCAGATATGTCCAGCCGGGTCAGGACCCGAGCAACGGGGCCGGCAATGTGCAGACGCTCACGCTCTGGACTGACCCCAATCCGATCCAGACGGGCGTGTATAACAACATTCAAATACAGGCCGATGTTTCGAACACCGGTGGCGGGTA
>NZ_JACMYO010000475.1 GCF_020889685.1 Bradyrhizobium oropedii | reverse complement strand
CTCTGGCGAGCGAAGTCGCCGATCTCAAGGCCCGCAACGCCGATGCCGATGCGCGCATTGAGCGGCTGACGCAGATCCTGAAGGCCTTCGACCGCGCCCGGTTCGGCCGACGATCGGAAAAGCTCGGCTCGGCGAACGGCGACGATGAACAGCAGGCCTTCGTCTTCGAGGAGATCGAGACCGGCATCGCCGCGATCAAGGCCCAGGTCAGCAAGGGCCGTGCGCAGGCGGATGGCAAGCGCGCACCGCGTCGGCGCAAGGGCTTTGCGCCGCATCTGGAACGGATCGAAACCATCATGGAGCCGGAAGAGCTGGCTGAGCATGCTGGCAAGCAGAAGGTGCTGATCGGCGAGGACGTGTCGGAGCGCCTGGATGTAGTGCCGGCGAAGTTCCGTGTGATCGTCACGCGCCGTCCCAAGTATGCCTTCAAGAACGCGGACGGCGTCATCCAGGCGCCGGCCCCGGCCCACATCATCGAAGGAGGCATTCCGACGGAAGCGCTTCTGGCCCAGATCGCCGTCGCCAAATATGCCGATGGCCTGCCGCTCTACCGGCAGGAGGCTATCTACGCCCGCGATCATGTCGAGCTGGACCGCCAGTTGATGGCGCAATGGATGGGTAAGCTCGGCTTCGAGCTCGAGATCATGGCCGACTACATCTTCAGCGAGGTCAAGAAGGCCGAA
>NZ_JACMYO010000474.1 GCF_020889685.1 Bradyrhizobium oropedii | reverse complement strand
AGCAGCTGCGTCGCGATGCAGAGCACCAGCCGATCAATGTCAAGAATCTCGCCTTAAGCCTGCCGGCCAAGGCGTGGCGGACGATCACTTGGCGCGAGGGAACGAACGTGTCGCTCAAATCCCGCTTTGCGCGCGTTCGCATCCGCATTGCGCGGCGCGACTTCAACCGCAGCGAGCCTTGGCCGGAAGAATGGCTCCTGATCGAATGGCCCAAAGGCGAGAAGGAACCGACAAAGTACTGGCTATCGAGCCTGCCTGCCGACATCGGCTTTGCCCGTCTCGTCGATCTCGCCAAGCTGCGCTGGCGCATCGAGCGTGATTACCAGGAGCTCAAGCAGGAGGTCGGGCTTGGCCACTTCGAGGGCCGCAGATGGCGCGGCTTCCACCACCACGCCACGCTGTGCATCGCCGCTTACGGATTCCTGATCTCCGAGCGGGAGACGATTCCCCCCTCAGCAACACGTTCCGCCGGGCTGCTCCCGCCGGCTGTGCTTTCCGACGGCTATCGACCCAGAGGATCCGCCCTTGCGGCCTGAACGCCACATCCCAAACTCGATCGCGACCGTGCGCCAAAGGCTCGCGGTCGCTATTGCTCGAACACTGTCGCGATGTCCATGCTGCAAACGCCGCTTCGGACATCCCCATCTGTCACGCGCGCCAAGCCCAAACCTTGGATATTTGTGACGCAGTAGAACTAGCGC
>NZ_JACMYO010000473.1 GCF_020889685.1 Bradyrhizobium oropedii | reverse complement strand
CTGGTGAGCGAGGCCTTTGGAGCCAATCCGTTCGACGGCGGACTTTATGTCTTCCGCTCTAAGCGCCGAGATCGCGTGAAGATCCTGACCTGGGATGGAAGCGGCCTTGTCCTTTACTACAAAAGAATCGAGGGGCAGTTCACCTGGCCGCCGATCAAAGGAAGGCGTCATGTCGCTATCTCATGCTCAGCTCTCGGTCCTGCTCGATGGCTCGGACTGGAAGCATGTGCCGATGCGAGCTGTGGATCAGCCGGTACGAGCAGGTTGATCATTATCAAGAGGCGTTCGTCACTCATGCAGAGTTGTTGTAGAATCACTCTGCATGAGTGATTTGCCTTCCGATCCAGCATTGCTCCGACAAACCGTGATGGCGCTATCGTCACGGCTTGCGGCCTTGTCGGAGGAATGCAGCACGCTGGCGACCGAGCGTGACGCAGCGATCGCCCAACGCGACGCTGCGATCCAGGAGAACGACAAGCTCCTGATGATCCTGTCCCAGTACAAGCGCACGATCTTCGGTCCGCGCTCCGAGACACTGGATATCGGACAGCTGTCTCTCTTCAGCATCAGGGCACAGGCGGCTCATGCCGCCGCCAACGACGACGTGACCGGAGGCAGGCTGCCTGACGGAGCGGAGGGCCGTGGAAAGCGACCGGCACGACGCAACCGGGGGAAGCTTCCGGAGCATTTGCCGCGCATCGA
>NZ_JACMYO010000472.1 GCF_020889685.1 Bradyrhizobium oropedii | reverse complement strand
GATGAGGCCGCTCTTCCGTTTGGCGCGGAGCCGGTAGCTGTCGCCGCGGTTAGTCAACGCGTAGCTATGGAGCAGGAGTCGGTCGAGGATCGCGGTGGCGACCACCGGATCGCCGAACACGTCAGAGTACCCCTATTCTTGAGCGGGTCGTGTCTCACGTCACGATCACGGACCCGCATCATTTTCTGTTTGGGCACCGGCTTGAGGTGCTGAAGGAGCGGTCGGGGCGCGGCCCCGCCTACGTCGTTGTCGCGCTGCCGGACGGCCGGCCGCGGGCGGTTCGGATCGCGTCGACGGATCTTGCCGAGACGATCACTTCCCGCCCGAACGCCGCCGATCTGCCACGTGTCAGTGCACGTACGCTGATCCCATTGATGCAACATTTGAGCGCGAGTCTGAGCCTTCTCGACGAGAAGGTGATTCGCGATGACCCACCGACCGCTTCCAGGTCGCGTTGCGTATCGACCCCTACCGACGTTGGCAAATCCACCTGGCCGTCCGACGGACGACATTCCGCGCCTGTGGCCGAATCTGTCGACCGCGACGCAAACCCAGATCGCTCAAATCCTCGCCACGCTGCTGCGGCGAATGCAAGCGGTTCCCGGCACGCCCGGAAGGGGACTGGGTCGTGCTGATCAGCTTGAACGTCGCTGACGAGCGGCTCACGACTGCGCACCGAGCCAAGTTGGCCTATGTCTACGTG
>NZ_JACMYO010000471.1 GCF_020889685.1 Bradyrhizobium oropedii | reverse complement strand
GCCAGTTGGATTGGGCTTGGCCGCTTGCACGCATCCCCAGGACGCACATGTGCCCCAAGCGATGATCGCCATGGACTCTTCCGCCATCGACCTGAGCTTTTCGACGAATGGCTTGCCGCCATCAATGCAGAACATGCCACCCTCCTTCAGCGGCGGATTGCCTTCGACGGCGAGCACATATTTGCCTTTGTACTTGGCACGGGTTTCCTCCAGGATGGCTTCGGCTTGGTGTCCTGCCGCCGCCATGATCGTATCGTCATAGTCGAGCGAAATCATCGACAGCAGCGCGTCCTTGATCAATGGATGTGCCGAGCGGATAAAGCTTTCCGAGCAGCAGGTACACTCGAGCCCGTGCAACCAGATGACGGGCACACGCGGCTTGGTCTCCAGGGCGCTGGCAATGCTGCTTGCGTCGAGCGGACCAAGTCCCAAGCTCGCGGCCGTCAAACTGCAGAACTTGTGGAAACTACGACGCGTGATCCCCTGACGTCTGATCACGCTGTAAAACGTTTCCGTTGCCCCAGCCATGAACCCCTCCATGTGAGTTGTCGTCGGGCGTAACGAATTGCTGACGCTCAGCAAGAAACAAGCCACCGAAGCGAAATACTTGACAGATACCAAAGCCTCCGTTTCGGGGATTTGCGAATTGGCGAGCCCAGCAAGCCAGCCACAAGCTGCGCCATTGATCGCCTGTCATGCTAATGGTGT
>NZ_JACMYO010000470.1 GCF_020889685.1 Bradyrhizobium oropedii | reverse complement strand
CAGCCGGATTTGAGTATCTTGTGGAAGACCTCGATCTTCCATCGCAGGGAATACCATTCGAGTTTCTCGATCGCATCCCTGCGCGATTGCACCGGAAGATCGGTCAGGAGTTTCCATTCGATCTTCTTTCTGTTCTTTGGCGCCCCTCTTTCATCAGCGTGAATCACTGCCAGTGTCAAAGCTGGATACCGCGACTGCTTGCCTATCGGCGGCAGAATACGGATTTTACGATTGCGGATTTCAAGAACAGCCTGGTCTGGATTGCCCTTGCTATCCTGGACCTCGATCCGGTGGAGACCATCGCCTGCGAGGCGATTGACGCAGGTCCTTACTAAGAAATGCGTTCCAACCTCTTGGGCGGCGCAAAACAATTCATAAATATCGGCCTCACGATTACCGATATGGATGCACTGCGATGGCTTCTCGAAAAGCTCAGTGGATTGCTTGAGGTTCTCCAGCCACCGAATGCTCTCCCTGGTTTCAATGGGTATCCGTGTCAGGTTGACCTCGCGCCTGAGCGCCGCGACCCCTTCTGAATTTCTTTCTGGTCCAGAACTTCACGGCGCTGAGCCCCAGTGGAAGTCCCTCGAGGGTCACCGCAAGGCTCGAATGCATCAATATTCCGCATGTCGCGTAGGTTTGGGGTTTTCCGTCCAATCTTCGAGAGTTGCTTTTGGGGATGCGCTTAATCATCCCGATCAGATCCGGGCGCTCCCTTTGATAGGTGAATTCGGTCG
>NZ_JACMYO010000469.1 GCF_020889685.1 Bradyrhizobium oropedii | reverse complement strand
ACCAGCCCGCCGCGCGGTGCCCCCGGCGCAACCGCGGCCCTGACCACGTTGCCGCCGTCGGCGACGTCGAAGGACGAGTTCGACCTCGGCATCGGCTACATGCAGCGCAAGGACTATGCGCTCGCCGAAGAGACGATGAAGAACTTTGCCCAGAAATATCCGAGCGATCCCCTGGTGGCGGACTCGCAATACTGGCTCGGCGAAAGCTATTTCCAGCGCCAGCAATATCGCGACGCTGCCGAAACCTTCCTCGGCGTGACCACCAAGTTCGACAAGTCCGCGAAGGCGCCCGACGCCCTGCTGCGACTTGGCCAGTCGCTGGCGGCGCTGAAGGAAAAGGAAGCCGCCTGCGCCGCGTTCGGCGAGATCGCCCGGAAATATCCGCGCGCGTCCGGCGGGGTCAAGGCTACGGTTGACCGCGAGCAGAAGCGCGTGAAGTGCTAAACCAGCGCGGGGAGGCCGCTTCCGGCCTTTCCGCAACAAGCTGGTTTTGCGATGCCTGACGACCGATCCGCCATCCCGGCACGGGACGCCAAGCGCCTGTTCGCAGACCTCGCGCGTGCACCGGCGATTGTGCTCGCGGTGTCCGGCGGTCCCGATTCAGTCGCGCTGATGTGGCTGGCCGCGCGCTGGCGCCGCGCGCTTGCGTCAGGACCGCGACTGGTCGCCGTCACCGTCGATCACGGCCTGCGTCCTGAAGCGGCGCGCGAGGCGCGCGACGTCAAGCAGCTGGCGCGAAGCCTCGACCTGCCGCATCGACACC
>NZ_JACMYO010000468.1 GCF_020889685.1 Bradyrhizobium oropedii | reverse complement strand
CGGTGTTGCCGGTCTGGTCCAGCACCACCGCAAGACCGGAGGCGCTGTCGATCAGGTTGGTCGTCGTGCCGTTGGCCGCGATACTCAGCACATAGGCCGTGGTGCCGCCATCGGCGCCGGTCACCACCGTGAACGCGCCGGCGAAGCTCTCCGTGTCCAGCGCATGGCCCTGCGTCGGCACCAGGTCCGGCGTCGAGCCGTTGATGCCGGCATTGGTCGAAGCCGACAGATAGGCCTCGAACGTGTTCAGCGAAGCCACCGTCCCGCTCAGCGAGATCGACGGGCCGTCGTCGTGGAACGTCACATGCGAGCTGAGGTCGAGCTTCTGGCTCGCGCTGTCGCCGTCCTTGTCGGTCACGGTTGCCGTCAGCGTCACCAGGCCGCCGGTCAGGCTGATGCCTTCACCGGTGTCCGGGCTGGAGGCGGTGAGTTCATGTACCGCACGGTCCTGCGCCAGCGTCACATTGCCCGTCGCCGGGTCGACCGTCAGCGTGAACACCAGCCAGGCGGCGTCATTGTCATGGCCGGTCACATAGCCGGACACCGTGTTGCCGGTCTGGTCGAGCACCACCGCAAGACCGGAGGCGCTGTCGATCAGGTTGGACGTCGTGCCGTTGGCGGCGATGCTCAGCGCATAGGCGGTGGTTCCGCCGTCGGCGCCGGTCACCACCGTGAACGCACCGGCGAAGCTTTCCTTGTCCAGCGCATGGCCCTGGGTCGGCACCAGGTCCGGCGTCGAGCCGTTGATGCCGGCGTTGGTCGCGG
>NZ_JACMYO010000467.1 GCF_020889685.1 Bradyrhizobium oropedii | reverse complement strand
GTTGGTGTGCCCTGACGCGGGCGGCTAAGCGGCAAGCAGTTTGGGAATGCGGATCAGGTTATAGGCGATCAGATTGAGCAGGAAGTCGGCGGCGACGCGAGCGATGCCACGATGTTTGGTCTTGCGCATGGTGCCGTGCTGCTTGCCCCATCCGAAGATGCACTCGACCATCGCCCGGCGCGATTGCGACATGCCGTACCCCGGATGCCGCGTGGTTCGTTCGTCGATGGCGCTGTTGCGGGTCTTGCCGGTTTTGGTGACGGCCTGGTTCTGTGTCACATGCGGCGTCACGCCGATGGCACGAAGATTGGCAACATGATCGGCGGTATCGTACGCCTTGTCCTCACCAGCCGTGATACGGCGGCCTGCGGCTTTGCGTCTCGCCTTCAGCATGGTCTCCGAAGCCCGGCGTTCGGCGGTGCCATTGGCATGCGTGACCTTGCCTGCCACCGCCAGCCCATGCCGGTTCTCCATGGTGGCGTGGCCCATATAGCAAAGCTTGGCCTCCCGTCCGACCGCCTTGCGATAAAGCCTGCTGTCCGGGTCGCTGGTACTCGCATGGGTGTCGTTCTTGCGCTTCTGGCCGTGGAAGTTGGCGCCGTCATCATCGTCGCCACTGCCGTCCTTGGGGCGAAAGCTCTTCTGTGAAGCCCAGGCTTCGATCAGCGTTCCATCCACCGAAAAATGCTCGTCCGACAGCAGCGTCCTGACCTGCGGATGGTTCAGAAGCCTGGTCATGAACTTCGTGAACACATCGCCGTTCTGCAGCCGCTCCCGGTTCTTGGTGAAG
>NZ_JACMYO010000466.1 GCF_020889685.1 Bradyrhizobium oropedii | reverse complement strand
CAGACCAATCCCGCCGCCACCGCCACCACCCGAATTACCGCCATTTCCGCCGTTGCCGCCGAGTCCGCCGCCGCCACCGCCGCCGCTGACAGGTCCGTAATTGCCGCCGCTACCGCCGCTGGCCTGGTTGCCGGCCAGCGAAACATTGCTCACCGTGACGTTGGCGCCGCTGGCGACGAACAGCGCGCCGCCGGCGCCCATCCCGCCGCCGCCACCGCCATCGAACCCACTGCCGCCATTGCCGCCCTTGGCCACGGCGTTCTGGATCGTCAGGTTGTTGACCGCGACGGTGCCCGAATAGACGAAGAACCCGCGCTGCACACCGCCACCGTCGAGCGTGAAGTTGCCGCCGTTGATCGTGACATTGCTGCTCGAATTGATCACCGGCAGCGTGGTCGCGCCGGTCAGCGTGATGTTGTTCGTGATGTTGAGGGTATAGCTGGTGCCCGGATTGTTATCGATCGTCGCCAGCGCAGCGACGAGGCTCGCTCCATCGCTGGCGTTCAGCACCGTCTGGGCTTGTGCGCACGTCCCGAACGTGACGAACAGAGCGAGGGTTACGGCAACCCGTTGCAAACGGGGAAAGCGGAGTCGCTCCACAACGTGCACGTGCATGGCATTCCAACTCGGGCCACGCATAGGCGGCCACTAGAAATCTCAGCGTGAGGTTGTATCTCGTGGGACGATCTGCCGCATGACAAAAAGCAAAAACGGAACCGAATGCGCGACGATGTGCTTTCTGCGCCACAAATGATGTGCTTTCTGCGCCACAAATGATGTCGCCACTTGCCCTCGCG
>NZ_JACMYO010000465.1 GCF_020889685.1 Bradyrhizobium oropedii | reverse complement strand
TCGTTCGAGCCCGGTGCGCGCACCGCCTGGCACACCCATCCGCTCGGACAGACGCTCTACGTGATCTCCGGGATCGGCCGCGTGCAGGCCAAGGGCGGGCCGATCCGGGAAATCCGCCCCGGCGACGTCGTCTGGATTCCGCCGAACGAGAAGCACTGGCACGGCGCTTCACCCGACAACAGCATGACCCACATCGCCATGCAGGAGGCGCTCGACGGCGTCTATTCGACCTGGATGGAGCACGTCACCGACGAGGAATACAACGGCAAGGTCGGTTGAGCCGCCGCTGCGAGCCTAACGAAGAAAAGCCCCGCTCTAGAGCGGGGCCTTTACTTTTCGCGGCGCCGATCAATTCGTCCGCGTCCAGGTCTGGCCGCCGCAGAACATGCCGCCGAACGCACAGCCCTGAACGCGCAGCGTGTCCGGGCTCTTCATCGCGATTGTTGAGTCGTAGGTGCTGCCGCTGTTCGGATCGAAGATGCGGCCGCTCCATTTGTCCTTGCCGGGCTTCATGTTGATCAGAACCTGCTCGCCGTTGGCGTTCGATTTCTTGTCCACCGAGTAGCCGCAGAGATTGGCGCCGCATTGCTCGATGCGGACCTTGCCTTCCTTCTCTTCGGTGAGCCAGACGCCGAGCGGCGAATTGGCAGCTTGCACTGCGACCGCAACCGGCCTGGGCGCAGTAGCGTTCGGCGGGGCGGCACCAACAGTCGGCGCTGGGGCGGGCACAGCCGCCGGCGCGGCGCTTTGCTGCACAGCTGGTGGCGCTGGTGGCGCCGGTGGTGGTGGTGGCGGCGCGGTC
>NZ_JACMYO010000464.1 GCF_020889685.1 Bradyrhizobium oropedii | reverse complement strand
CATCGCTTGGCAGTTGATAGAGCATCCGGCGCGCAAGAATTACGACCTGTCGTCGCTTACCAACATAATGTACGGCGGTGCTCCGGTTGGGCCCGAGCTCGCACGAAGAATTGCAGAGGTTTTCCCTGACGTAACACCGGGCTACGGGTGGGGCATGACCGAGGTCTCTGGCGCCTTCACTCGAAATCTGGGGCGAGACTACAGCCTTAGGCCAAATAGCGCTGGCTTGGCACCTCCAGTACTCGATATGGAGATTCGAGATCCGACCGACGCCCGGCACGTATTACCCATCGGTGCAATTGGTGAGCTTTGGGTGCGTGGACCACAAAACGTCCGATGCTATTGGAATAACGCTGAAGCAACTGCCGCTACATTTGAAGACGGCTGGTTACGCACGGGCGATATGGCGCACATTGACGAAGAAGGATTTCTATACGTTGTAAATCGCATAAAGGATATGCTTATACGCGGCGGCGAGAACATCTATTGCGGAGAAGTTGAAAGCGTTCTTTGTGAGCATCCAGATGTCCTTGAAGCCGCCTTGATTGGAATCCACCATAGGACTCTCGGAGAAGAGCCGGGTGCTGTAGTTCATTTGCGTGCCGGCGGTAAAGTCACGGAAGCCGAACTACGCAAGCTCGTTAGCGCTAAGCTAGCCGCGTTCAAGGTACCGGTAAAGGTGGCTTTCTGGCCCGACCCTCTTCCCCGTAACGCAGGCGGAAAGATCATGAAGGTCGAGCTGAAGGAAGCGTTCGCATCGATTGCTGAGCTGAGATAGACGCAGTCGTAGTTTACATGACAACG
>NZ_JACMYO010000463.1 GCF_020889685.1 Bradyrhizobium oropedii | reverse complement strand
GCGGCACAGGGCTATGAGGGGCTGCGCGCCCTGATGGCCCAGCTCGAAGAGCCGAACGAACAGATTCCAGAAGTGATGCGATCCGCACTGTTGGTGTTGGCCAAGCACTGGCAGGCGCTCGATGCCGATGAACGCGCGCTTGAACGGCAGATCGCCAAGGCCGCCCGCTGCGATCAAGACGCGAAGCGGCTGATGGAAGTCCCAAGCGTCGGCCCGATCATCGCCAGCACGGTGTTGGCTAAAGTGCCCGATGCGAAGGTGTACCGCTCCGGACGTGACTTCGCGGCCTGGATCGGGCTCACCGGCAAGGATCACGGCACCGGCGGCAAGCATCGCCCTGGGCGCATCTCCAAACAGGGCGATCGCGTGCTGCGAGCGCTGCTGATCAGCGGAGCCAGCGCCTATCTGCGGCATCAGAAGGCACGCGGCCTCACCGATCCATGGCTGCGCGATCTGCTCGCACGGCGGCCCTACAAGGTCGCCATGGTGGCCTTCGCGGCCAAAACCGCGCGCATCATCTGGGCCATGCTGGTCAAAGGAGAAGCTTACCGCGACCGCGCGAGCGCGACGGCTGCTGCCTAGCTGAAGGGCGACCGCCGCCGCGCTCGCGCTCATCCTATCGGAAAGGGCAATCAAGGTGTGATGGCAAATGGTCAGGAAACCGGGACCGAAACACTCCGACACGTCATCGCGCGTCATAGCGCGCCGCAATGATTGGAATTCGGTCCGCGATCTCCATCAGGGCCCGCGGTCAATGGCCGCTTCTCGAGGCCGTATACATGACCGCTCCCCGATCGCTTGCCGAAGCACC
>NZ_JACMYO010000462.1 GCF_020889685.1 Bradyrhizobium oropedii | reverse complement strand
GCTGCGCTGGAAGACGCTCGGCGGCGGCGACGACACCGCGCTGCGCCAGTTCGAGACGCAGGTCGCCGGCAAGGACGAGGAGACCGCGACGCTGGTGCGCGCGTCGCTGCGGCTCAACGGCGAGAAGCAGGAGCTGTTCTCGTCGGGCAATATCGACGACTGGGCGCGATCGGTGTGGGGGCGGCAGGACGCGGCCGAGAAGGCGCTGACCAAGCGACTCGATGCGATCGGCATCAAGCTGCCGCAAGACCCGATCCGGCCATCGCAGTTGCTCGCGCCGCAGGAAGCCGTCGTCAACTACTTCATCACACGGCAGTGGAAGGCGGATCGCCAGTCGAAGGAGCCGCTTGCGGCAACCGTGCTCTACGCCATCGTCCAGACCGCAACGAGCGAGCCGCGCGTGGTCGATCTCGGCGATCCCGGCCGCATGGTCGACACCGGGGTGCGCACCGAGATCGCGCGGCTGCGGACGACGCGGGCCACGGCGCCTGATCCCGGCGCCAAGGTGCCTGACGCCAGGTCGCTCGACCTCAAGAGTCGCTTCCAGAACCTGCACGCGCGGTTGTTCGCGCCGCTGGAGCCGTTGCTCAAGGACAAGTCCACACTCTATGTGGTGCCGGACGGCTTCCTGTTTGCGGTGCCGTTCTCGCTGCTGGCCGACGCCGACGGCGGCCTGCTGGAGGACCGCACCACGATCCGGATGCTGACGAGCCCCGATGCGCTGATCGCGATCCATGCGCGCGAGACGCTCGACCAGCGCGGCGCGATGCTGCTCGCCGGCGGCATCGAATACGGCGAGCCCGGGCCGATGCCCCTGCCCGGCACGAAGACCGAGATCGAGGCGATCG
>NZ_JACMYO010000461.1 GCF_020889685.1 Bradyrhizobium oropedii | reverse complement strand
AGAGAACCTGCCGCGGATTTGGAACGCGACCACCACGTCGGCAGCCGATCGCAAGCGCATTCTACGATTTGTCATCCGCGAAGTCGTTCTTGATCAGAAGCGGGCCCGAGGTCAGGTCTGGCTCAAGATCGTCTGGCAGACCGGCGCAACCAGCGAGTATCACGTTCAACGGCGGGTTCACACCTACCGCAATTACATCGACATTGATCGGTTGCGGCGACGGATCATCGAGTTGAATGCTGAACACAAAATGGACGCCGAGATCGCGGCCATACTCAATCAGGAAGGCTTCGTCGCAGCCCGAGGCTGCGCCTTCAAAGGCGAGAACGTCTGGGTACTGCGTACCCGCTGGGGCATTCCAACCGTCAAAATCAACGGTGTGGACAATAATCCGATGCGCTGGCCCGACGGGAGCTTCTCGATTCAGGGCGCGGCGGCTGAGCTTGGAGTAACTCCGCAAACAATCTTCGATTATCTTGCGCGCGGATTGCTGGCAGGTCGTCAGTTGGCCAAGGGCCAGCCATGGCAGATCGAGCTCTCAGACGAGCAAATCAGTCGACTTCGCAAGCGGGTGCGACGCACCAAGCGTTCGAAGAAGGAGGCATCATGAAGTCATCGGCTCGGCGAACACTGTGCCCCATTCGGCAACGCTGCGGTTCGACGTGATTAGCATGGCGCCGGTTTCGTAGCGGCGACTGACCAGCTGGAAGAACAGATGCGCCGCGTCAGGTTCAAGCGGCAAGTAGCCGAGCTCGTCGACGATCAGCAGCTTTGGCTTCGACAGGGCGAGCAGTTTCTCGTCCAGGCGTCGCTCGCCGTGCGCCTTGGCAAGGCCTGCGACCAGCGTCGTCGCCGTGGTGAAC
>NZ_JACMYO010000460.1 GCF_020889685.1 Bradyrhizobium oropedii | reverse complement strand
CTAGTTCTCGAAGTGTTCGTCGAGCTGCGGCGGCCGGTAGCTGCGCCGCTTCGCCTTGAAATATTCGCGCGCGAAATGGATGCCGATCCCGATCAGGAACGGCGGGGCAAGCGCGGCAGCGATCATGAACACCGTGATCGACTTCGGCGTCAGGATGTCCAGCACCATCGACGCCAGCAGCCACAGCGTGGCTGCAATCACCGCGACGTCGACATGCTTCATTCCCCGCTCTTTCCCTTGGTCCCTGACTACGATCCGGGTTCCATCCTACCGGCTGACCTCGCACGCGCCAAGGATTCCGGCGGCAGGCGATACCTCCAGTCCTTCACTTTTTTGGAACGCGCTCTTTTGGAACAGCGCTCGCACGGGCGACGTTGGTCCTGAGTAACCAGGCGTGGAGGACGTGATGGGCAACTCCAGTGACATCCACAACGGCGTCGACCATCCAGCGAGCCAGAACGGCGTCAACGACCCCGTCGGCGGGGTCGACGTGAAGCGGACGTTCTGCGACAACCAGACGCCGCACGAACGGGCGCAATGGGCCGCCGATGTGCGTGCCGACGCCTCGCCGAAGCATGACGAGGCGTTCCTTCCCGAGGCGCTGCGGCGGCAGCCGACCGCGCCACTCAATCCGCGCACCGGCCGCCACCCCACCGACTAGCTAGAGCAATATCAAGTTATGGAGACGTCGCAGGGGGCGTTGCCAAAATATCGAAAACAACCCCATGCAAAGTAGCCGGCGGCGGCCGGCGTTCGAACCAAGCAACTTGACACGTCGGGCAACTCAGAGGCATTCTTCTAATATTCCGAAATTGCGCAAGTGTCCCCTCGCCTGATTCGCGGCAGCACCTAATCGCATCTGGCTC
>NZ_JACMYO010000459.1 GCF_020889685.1 Bradyrhizobium oropedii | reverse complement strand
ATAGATAGGCGGTGGCCAGCCGTCACGACGCCAGGAAAAGCTTACAGAGGGCATCCGAGCGAATCAAGCTCGTTACCGGTACCGATCATGAGAATACCATGACAGAAACCCTCCGTGGCCCATCGCTTCTGCTCCGTTGTGTGAACAATCGAACCTAAGTTTTCGGCGAATTGTTTCGGATCGCGGATCATGTGCAGGTGACCACCGTGGGAAATTGCATTCCTGATCAGCCGGCGAAATAAAATGTTGAGGGCCAGAACTGCTGCTTGCCGTATGTTTGCTCCACCCACGGACAGTTACGTTCGTAAAAGTCCACGAAGACGGGTGCAATAGGAAAGCCAAAGGGTACTGTTGAAACCGCGGGTGACTGGTAGGTGCTGCGATGCCTTAGACGCTATTCTTCCAGCGCGAATGATAAGGCTGCGCAGCTCCGCCTGATGATGCGCGAATGTAGCCTCTGCCACCCCAGCGATAGGACCTCGAGTAATAAGGGGAATGCTTCAGAATCGATGACTGCCGTGTCGTCGGGGTCGATGCCGTGGCCGAGCGCCTTTGATGCCCATAGCGCGCCGATCGCAAACATAGTTCCTGTAACAACGAATTAGGCGATCTGCTCAGAAAGGCGATGAGCTCCGCGCTTAGCGTAACAGGCGGGGAGATAGCGCTCACGTCGGTTGGCGGTAAGCGCTTGGTTCGAACCCGCAGCACGTTTGTATTATTCGTAGCAAGACATCTAACGATTCAGGGCCTCTATCGCACGTGATCCATGCGACAGAGATCAACAATCCAAGCGGGGTAATAACTACGATGCACGACGGGCTTGTCGTTTCGCGTCGATGAACGTGTGCTGGCGACGCGGCCTGAGATC
>NZ_JACMYO010000458.1 GCF_020889685.1 Bradyrhizobium oropedii | reverse complement strand
AGCCTTTGGCGGCATCGTTATGCCGACCAAGGCCTTGAAGGGCTGCAAGACAAGCCGCGACCGGGCAAGCAGCCAATCTATACGAAGGCCACCGACAAGCGGATTCTGAAGTTGCTGGACAAGCCGTCGCCGGAAGGGTTCGCACGCTGGACCGGGCCCCTGCTGGCCGAGGCGCTGGACGATGTTGACGTCCAATATGTCTGGCGGTTTCTGCGCAGCCACAAGATCGACCTCGCGGCTCGCAAGTCCTGGTGTGAGAGCAACGACCCGAACTTTACGGCCAAAGCCGCCGATGTTGTCGGCCTCTATGTCGCCCCGCCCGCGAAGGCCATTGTGCTGTGCGTGGACGAGAAGCCCTCGATCCAGGCTTTGGAGCGAGCGCAGGGTTATCTGAAGTTGCCCAATGGCCGTGCCTTGACCGGCCAGAGCCACGATTACAAGCGGCATGGCACGACAACATTGTTTGCGGCGCTCGAAGTCGCCACTGGAAAGATCATCGCGACGCATTCAAAACGCCGGCGCCGTGTCGAATTTCTCGACTTCATGAACAGCGTCACCGCGGCTTTTCCAAACCGGAAGCTTCACGTCATCCTCGACAACCTCAACACCCACAAGAAGAACGAGCATTGGCTCAAGGCCCACCCCAACGTGGAATTTCATTTCACGCCGACAAGTGCGTCCTGGCTCAATCAGGTCGAGGTGTGGTTTTCGATCCTGCAGGGGCAGTCGCTGAGCGGCACCTCTTTCACAAGCCTCAAGCAGCTTCAGGATCACATCGATGCCTACGTCAACGCATACAACGACAGAGCCAAGCCCTTCGTCTGGACCAAGAAAAAGGTCCGTCAACGCCGTTTCAAAGGCCGCCGTATCACTCAGCTCTGATTCC
>NZ_JACMYO010000457.1 GCF_020889685.1 Bradyrhizobium oropedii | reverse complement strand
TGTGCACCGTGCATCGTTGGACCGGCACGCCGTCCCAAACTGCGGCGATTGCACTGTCGAGCCCCGCCGCGCCATCGACGATGAGGAACTCTGGCCGTTGCAAACCGCGCCTGGTGAGATCGTCCAGCACGCTGCGCCAAGCCTCGGCGCTTTCGCCGCCCATGCTCTTGATCGCGAGCAGAACTTTCTGCCCGTCGGCGCGCACCCCCAGCACGACAAGCAGCGAAATCGCCGTGGCTTTGCGGTCGAGCCGAACGCGAACTACCGTACCGTCGAGGATCAGCCGGACGATCGGCTCGTCAGCCAGCGAGCGGGCGTTCCAGGCGTCGCAGTCGGTCTTCACCTTGCGCCAGGTCCGGCTCACCGTATCCTTGCTCACCGCGCCATGAAACAGAGTCGTCAACGCCCGGCGAACCCGCCGCGTGTTGGTGCCAGCCAGATAGGCGCCGGCGATCACCGCATCCGCTGCGATCGTGCGGCGCTGGTAGGCCTTAAGCGCTTTGCTCTTCCACTCGGTCGTACCGCCGTCCGCAGCGTTCAATCGCGCGCGTGGCATCGCCACCTCGATCGGGCCGAACGTTCCCAGAAGCGAGCGCGAACGGTGGCCATGACGATGACCGGTGACCCCCTCTGCCGTGCCGGCCTCCTTGCCCGCGCCCGGCGCAATACGCCCATAGCGAGGTCGCGACAGCACCGCCTCCAGTTCTTCCTCCATCATCGTCTCGATGAAATCGCGCACCCGATTGCGCACTCCAAATTCGATCGGGTCAAACCAATCGTCGAAAAGCTGGGGGTCCGTCTTCGCTGCGAGTGTCGCGGAATCAGGCTGCGTGGTATGGTTCTTCATGGCGTGGTCTCCAGCCCGGCGCGCTAACGCCAGGTGATTCGAGGTTGAACA
>NZ_JACMYO010000456.1 GCF_020889685.1 Bradyrhizobium oropedii | reverse complement strand
CTCCGAGGCTTGTGTTGTTGAAGCGACTCGTCGTTCCGACATCGCTCAACAATAACCACTGGTGGCTATGGGTCCCTGCTTTCGCAGGGACGACACTGAACCAATGGAGGCATCGGGGGTCATACATCCAGCGCGCAGACCGGATGGGTTAGCGCCCAGCCGCCGACTTGCTCTTCACGTGATCGATGAACGCCCGCAGCTTCGGCATGATCTGGCGGTGGCCGGGATAGTAGAGGAACACGCCGGGTGTCGTCGGTGCGAATTGGTCCAGCACGCGGACGAGCTTCTTCTCCTTCACGCTAGCAGTGATCAGCGGTGCGGGCACTTGCGCCAGCCCCACACCTTCGAGCGCCGCGCCGACCAGTGTCGGGAAGTCATGGCCGATGAAGGAGCCGGATACGGCAAGCTCGATCGAGCGGCCGTTGTCGTTCAGCGACCATGGGGCCAGTCCGCCGTTCGATCGCCGCAACCTGAGGCACGCATGTTCGCGCAGATCGTCCGGACGTTTGGGCCGGCCGCGGCGCGCGAGATAGTCCGGGCTACCGACGATGGCGAAAGGGAACGGCCTGGTCAGGCGAACCGCGACCATGTCCGGGTTGATGAACTGACCCATTCGGATGCCGGCATCGAAACCGCCGGCGGCGAGATCGACCAGCTCCTCGCTGGCGGCGAGCTCGACCTCGATCTCGGGATACGCCTTGCAGAATGACGCGATCAGCGGCTCCAGCAGGATCGGCACCACCGAGCGCGGCACGGTGAGGCGCAACAGCCCGGCCGGCTTCTGCCCGAGCTCGCGCGCGGCACCGCTGGCGGCGATCAATTCCTCGAACGCGGGTCTTGCGCGCGCCAAAAATCGTTCGCCGGCCTCGGTCAGGCCGACGCTGCGGGTGGTGCGAATGAACAGCA
>NZ_JACMYO010000455.1 GCF_020889685.1 Bradyrhizobium oropedii | reverse complement strand
CCGCTCCGGCATGAACACGTCCTGCACCCGCGAGATCGGCAAGCCGAACAGCTGGCCGCCGATCACGGCGGTGACGTATTCGGCCATCGCGCCTTCACTGGTCTCGGTCTTGCTGGTCATCAATTCGTTTCCTTGCATCCGGTCATGCCGCGCGGCGCAGTTCGGCGGTCTGCTCTTTCAGCGCCGCGATCAGCCCGGGACGGTCGAACTTGGCGACATAGTCGTGGAAGCCGGCCTGCCGGCCGCGCTCGATCGCCGCCGGCGACACCATCGCCGACAGCGCGATGATCGGCAGCCCGACGAGATTGTGGTCGCTTCGGATGTTCTCGGCGAACTCGAAGCCGTTCATCTCGGGCATCTCGATGTCGGTCAGCACGACGTCGAAGGCCTGCCCCGAGCGCAGCGCGGCGAGCCCTTCCTGCGCATTCGGCGCGGTCCGCACCTTGTAGCCGGCGGCCTTGAGCACCGGCGCCAGCATGTTGCGGAAGAATGCCGAGTCGTCGACCAGGAGCACCGACTGCGAACTGGCCGACGGGCGCATCTCCTTGCGCGAGAACCAGTCGGCAAACGCCATCGGCAGGAAGTGGCCGACATCGATCACCTCGGTGGCCTGGCCCTTGATCACGGCTGAGCCGAGGATACCGTCCTGGCTGCCCGCGACCTCGATGTTGAGCCGCTCCTCGACGATGTCGATGATCTCGTCGACCACGAGCCCCATCGAGCGGCCATCGTCGGCGAACACCAGGATCGGTTGCGACCCCTGCGACTGCACCTCGACACCCGCCATCTGCACCAGCGGCATCAGCTGCTCGCGGTACTGCACCATGTAGCGGCCGTTCGAGAGCTCGATCTTGTCGGTTGCGATCTCTTCCAGCCGGGTGACGAGGCCGAGCGGCACCGCCTTGGGCTGCGAGGAGCCGGCGCGGAACACCAACAGCGAAGTGAGCTGCTCGCCGCTCGAGGCATGGG
>NZ_JACMYO010000454.1 GCF_020889685.1 Bradyrhizobium oropedii | reverse complement strand
ACGAGATCGTCGACGCCTTCGAGCGCAACCAGCGCCCGGTCGGTCGAAACGTTGCAATTGCGGGAGTCCTCGAACACCGCCGCGCCGCGCGCTGCGTTGCCCAGGCCGTCCTTGTCGGAGAGCTCCCAGACCTGGCGCCACGAGCCGATGTCGGACCAGCCGCACGCCACCGGCACCACCGCGGCATGCGCCGTCTTCTCCATGACCGCGTAATCGATCGAGATCGCGTTTGTCGCGCCGAACGCCGCTGCATCGAGCTTGACGAAGCCGAGATCGCGCGTTGCCGACGCAACCGACTGCTCCACAGAGGCAACGCTGTCCGCATCGACATTGCGATACTCGTCGAGCAGCACGCCGGCACGGAACATGAAGTTGCCGCTGTTCCAGAGATAGCCGGCATCGATATAGCCTGCCGCCGTCGAGGCGTCCGGCTTCTCGACGAACTTCGCCACCGCGCGCACCTCTCCGGCGACCACCTCGCCCGGGTTGATGTAGCCGTATTCGGTGGCGGGCCGTTCCGGCTTGACGCCGAACGTCACGATCCGGCCGGCTTCCGCAGCCGCCAGTCCGCCGCGGCACGCGGCGACGAAGGCCGGCGTATCGCGCACCAGATGGTCGGCGGCGAGCGCCAGCACGATTGCTTCACTGTCGCGGCTCTGCGCGAACGCCGCACCGGCCGCGATCGCGGGCCCCGAGTCGCGGCGCATCGGCTCCAGCAGCACATCGGCCTCGCGGCCGATCTCCGCCAGCTGCTCCAGCACCATGAAGCGATAGGCCTCGTTGGTGATCACGATCGGCCGTTCGAACAGGCCGGTGTCGGAGACCCGCAGCAGCGTCTCCTGGAAGGTCGAGCGCGCCCCGAACAGCGACAGGAACTGCTTCGGATGCACTTCGCGTGACGCCGGCCAAAGCCGCGTGCCTGCGCCGCCGCACATGATCAGGGGAATAATTCGTCGATCCATCGATGCCTCAAGTCCTGTCGT
>NZ_JACMYO010000453.1 GCF_020889685.1 Bradyrhizobium oropedii | reverse complement strand
CCGTGAAGGAGCTTGCGGGCTTCGACTTCGAGGCGCAGCCGTCGATCGATCCGAAGCAGATCCGCGACCTGGCCGCGTCACGTCGGATCGCCAACGGCGAGAACGTGCTGCTGCTCGGCCCGCCGGGCGTCGGTAAGACGCACTTATCGATCGCGCTCGGGCGAGAGGCGATCCTGGCCGGTTACACGGTGCAGTTCACCACGGCGACGACCCTGGTCGCTGGCCTGGCCAAGGCGCATGGCGAGCGACGCCTGGACGAGAAACTGCTCGCGCTGGCGAAGCCAAAGCTGCTGATCATCGATGAACTGGGCTACCTGCCGCTGGAGCCCGACGCGGCGCATCTGTTCTTCCAGTTGGTCAGCCGCCGCTACGAAACCGGCGCCATGCTGATCACGTCGAACCGCAGCGTTGCCGAATGGGGCACCGTGATTGCCGAGCCAATGGCTTCATGATGCCTCCTTCTTCGAACGCTTGGTGCGTCGTACCCGATTGCGAAGCTGACTGATCTGTTCGTCGGAGAGCTCGATCTGCCATGGCTGACCTTTGGCCAACTGATGACCTGCCAGCAATCCGCGCGCGAGATAATCGAACACCGTCTGCGGGGTTACTCCAAGCTCGGCCGCTGCGCCCTGAATCGAGAAGCTCCCGTCGGGCCAGCGCATTGGGTTCTTGTCCATGCCGTTGATTTTGACGGTGGGAATGCCCCAGCGGGTGCGTAACACCCAGACGTTCTCGCCTTTGAAGGCGCAGCCTCGGGCGGCGACGAAGCCTTCCTGATTGAGTATCGCCGCGATCTCGCCATCCATTTTGTGTTCAGCAGTCAACTCGACGATCCGTCGCCGCAACCGTTCAATGTCGATGTAATCGCGGTAGGTGTGAACGCGCCGTTGTACGTGATGCTCGCTGGTTGCGCCGGTCTGCCAGACGATCTTGAGCCACACCTGACCTCGGGTCCGCTTCTGATCAAGAACGACTTCGCGGATGACAAATCGCAGAATGCGCTTGCGATCGGCTGCCGACGTGGTGG
>NZ_JACMYO010000452.1 GCF_020889685.1 Bradyrhizobium oropedii | reverse complement strand
GACCATTCCGGGAATCGGCGCAATCTGCGCTACAGCGATAGAGGCCTTGGCGCCATCGGCGGAGACCTTTTCCAAGGGGCGAGATTTTGCGGCCTGGGTTGGTCTCACGCCCAAACAGACTTCCTCTGGAGGCAAGGATAGGCTCGGCAAAATCTCCAGGATGGGCCGGCGAGATCTCCGGCGCCTCCTTGTGCTTGGCGCGACCGCCGTTGTGCGATGGGCAAGACGCTATGGATCACCAGCAGGATCATGGTTGGCGAGAATGCTATCGAAGAAGCCACCAAAGCTGATCGCGGTCGATCTAGCGAACAAAATGGCGCGTATCGCCTGGGCCTTGATGGTCCGCGGTGGCGCTTACCAAGCTCCAGCGTCTGGCGCTGCTTAAACGCAAGGCCAGAAGCCGAGAGACGTCGGGAATGTGGTGAGGTCTAACGGAGGGTTATGGGCAATCGGTCAGGGACTGGGATTGGAAGAATCAACAGGTGGATGAGTGCCAGCGAGCACGCGTAGCCGAATTGGATCCAATCCACGCATTCCATAAGGGCCCGCGACGTGTCGAGGTCGCATCACGAGGCCGGACACACGTCAGCACCCGACCACATGCCTGTTCCGAAGTTATATTTTGCTTGCATTTACTGGGGCGTCCACACACATCCACCTGCAGAATGCCGGAAAAGCCCTTCAGTTGTCCGGCGATCTCCTCCGTGCCGCGGCCGTCAGCGAACACGTAGGCAACCGCCGGCGGCGAGGGGCCGCCCCATGGCCGGACATCCATGGCATGGGCCCAGAATTGGCAGATGCGGGTGCGATGTCGTCCGGGATCGATCACCGGCATTGGCGTCTCATCGCAGAACACGCGCGGCGAGGCCTGGATCGTGCGCAGCTGAAGCTCATAGAGGCTCCTGAGCTACCAGGCCGCACGCTTCACCCAGCCGGCCAGCGTCGCCCGGTCGAGATGGACACCCTGGCCGGCAAGAATTTGCACCTGTCGGTACAGCGGCAGATACCAGGCGAACTTCGAGACCACCA
>NZ_JACMYO010000451.1 GCF_020889685.1 Bradyrhizobium oropedii | reverse complement strand
TTGGGAGGCCGTCGATCCCGCCGGAGAAGCTGCTGCGGGCGATGCTATTGCAGGCGTTTTATTCGATCCGCTCGGAGCGGCTTCTGATGGAGCGGCTGGAATACGACCTGCTGTTCCGCTGGTTCGTCGGCATCGGCGTCGACGACGCAGCCTGGGACCATTCGGTGTTCTCGAAGAACCGCGACCGGCTGCTGGAAGGCGACATCGCGGCGAAGTTCCTGGCGGTGGTGCTGGCGCAGCCCAGGGTGAAGAGGCTTCTATCGAGTGATCACTTCTCGGTCGATGGCACGCTGATCGAGGCCTGGGCCTCGACGAAGAGTGTCAAGCCGAAGGATGGCTCTGGCGAGCCGCCGGCGCAAGGCGGCGGCCGCAATGCCGATGCGGACTTCCATGGCCAGAAGCGCTCGAATGACACCCATGCCTCGACCACCGATCCAGACGCTAGGCTGTACCGCAAGGGCAAAGGCAAGGAGACGAAGCTGTGCTTCATTGGGCACGGGCTGATGGAGAACCGCCACGGCCTGCTGGTCGACGCCTGCCTGACGCAGGCCGACGGGCATGCCGAGCGGGTGGCCGCGCTGCACATGATCGAGCCTCGTGCTGACCGGCCGACAGCGATCACGCTTGGCGCCGACAAAGCCTACGATGTGGAAGACTTCGTCAACGAGCTGCGCTCGATGAACGTGACGCCGCATGTGGCACAGAACACCAGCGGCCGCAGCTCTACGATTGACGGGCGAACGACCCGGCACGGCGGCTATGCTGTCAGCCAGCGCATCCGCAAGCGGATCGAGGAGGCATTCGGCTGGATCAAGACGATCGCGGGGCAAGAGAAGACCCGCTTCCGTGGCCGTGATCGCGTCGCATGGGCCTTTACCTTCGCTGCCACCGCCTACAACCTGGTGCGGCTGCCCAAGCTGATCGCGGAGACCGGCTGATGGCCAAGGTGCCCGGCTTCGCCAAGGCCTTTGCAGGCCGCTGGCGCATCGTCGAGATGGACGTCTGGGATAGCGACTTCCTCGATCTTGTCGA
>NZ_JACMYO010000450.1 GCF_020889685.1 Bradyrhizobium oropedii | reverse complement strand
CTAGGTGTGGAGCCTCAAGAGGTTGTCCTCGGTCAAACCGAGCCGGCTGATCGGTGTTTGTGAGTTTATACCACCGTGGGGTCTGTGCCAGTTGTATTGATGCAGCCAGATCGGCAGCTCCCGGGCGCGCCAATCTGATGTTGGATAGGCTTTGGCGTAAGCCCATTCCCGGAGCGCGGTCTGGATGAAGCGCTCGGCCTTGCCGTTTGTTCGCGGCGTGTAGGGCTTGGTGCGGATGTGCTTGATGCCCAGGTCTCGGCAAGCGTCGCGGAAGGCGAAGGACTGGTAGCAACTGCCATTGTCAGTCATGACGCGAGTGACGGTGACGCCGACAATTTTGTAATAGGCCACAGCCGCCTTGAGAAAGGGAACTGCGCTGTCCGCCGTCTCGTCCGGTTTGATCTCCGAGAAGGCGACACGCGAATGGTCGTCAATGCAGACGTGGACGAAATCCCAGCCTGCGCCGCGGCTCTTGTTCGGACCACTCGGATCGCCGGTGATGCGGTGGCCGACACGCTCAAAGCGCCCGAGCTTTTTGATGTCGATGTGAATGATCTCGCCTGGGTTCTCGCGCTCATAGCGGCGCTCCGGCTCGGCCGGCTCCAGATCGCGTATCCGGTTCAAGCCCAAGCGGCGAAGGATGCGGCTGACGGTGGCCGGTGACACCTCGACCTCGGCGGCGATTTGCTTGCCTGTGTGGCGCTGCCGGCGTAACGCCTCGATGGCGGTGCACGTGGCGACAGGGGTTCGGCTTGGCGATGAAAGGGGCCTGGAGGAGCGATCACGCAATCCCTCTACACCTTCTGCGCGGAACCGCTTGACCCATTTGGCGACCGTCTTCGGCGTCGTATTGTACAGGTCGGCCGCGCCAGCCTGGCTTAGCCCGCCTTCCACCACGCTTCGGACCATCGCCTCTCGACCTGTGGGCGTCAAAGGCGCATTCTTGTGCACGTTCATCTGGTCTCTCCTTGGAACACTGAAGCTTCGCAACCTCAGCTTCCTCGGTTCAGACCAGATGGACAACCTCCTGAGAGACCACAACTAGGCC
>NZ_JACMYO010000449.1 GCF_020889685.1 Bradyrhizobium oropedii | reverse complement strand
GCATGTTGTTTTTTGCCGGAATCGGGATTCCCAGAGGGGATGAGTTCTGATTCAAACTCCATGGCTGGGGAATGGGGGCCAGCATGGATGACGCGACCCTATTCGGAAGACCTTCGCGAACTCGCTCTGGCGAGGGCTGAGGCTGGCGAGACGGTTCGTTCGATTGCCGAAGCGCTTCAGATCAGCCCTTCCTGTGTGACGAAGTGGAAGAATCTGCGGAGGGAGACCGGAAGCCTTTCTCCCGGCAAGATCGGCGGTCATAAAAAGCCGGTTCTGTCCGGCCCCAACGCCGACTGGCTGCGCAAACGCATTCGCTCCGGACCATTCACTTTGCGGAAGCTGACGCAGGAACTGGCTGCGCGCGGGATCAAAACAGACGTGCGGGCGGTATGGACGTTCGTTCACGCCGAGGGGCTGAGCTTCAAAAAAAACGCTCCGGCCGGCCGAACAAGACCGCCCCGATATCGCGCGTAAACGGACACGCTGGAAGGCCCATCAGGGCAGGATCGAGGCCTCACGCCTGGTCTTTATCGACGAGACCTGGATCAAAACCAACATGGCGCCACTGCGCGGCTGGGGACCGAGCGGGCAGCGTCTTGAAGCATCTGCGCCTTTTGGCCACTGGAAGACCATGACCTTCATCGCAGCGCTGCGCCACGACCGGATCAGCGCGCCCTGGGTCATCGACGGTCCCATCAACGGTGAGCTCTTCACGCTCTATGTCGAGAAAGTGTTGGCGCCCACCTTGGCAAAAGGCGAGGTCGTCATCCTCGACAACCTCGGCAGCCATAAAGGCAAGGCTGCCCGCAACGCCATCCGCACAACAGGAGCGCATCTCCTCTTCCTGCCGCCCTACAGCCCCGACCTCAATCCGATCGAGCAGGTCTTCGCCAAGCTCAAACACCTGATGCGGGCTGCCCAGACACGTGATGTCGAAGCGACGTGGCGCAAGGTCGGCGAACTCCTCGATATCTTCTCCAAAGAAAAGAGGAGTGCGCCAACTATCTCAAAAATTCAGGCTATGTTTCCGTATAAAAACATCATGCTCTA
>NZ_JACMYO010000448.1 GCF_020889685.1 Bradyrhizobium oropedii | reverse complement strand
ATAATCTGCTTGACGTGATCGGCTGTGATGAGCCGAGTGCATTCGAATTGCCGGGGTGAATTGGCATGCCGCGGGCACCACAGGAAATCCTTGTGGTCGAAACGCACCCGCGGGTCGTTCCAGCAACTGTTGCACGCGTGAAAATTGACAATCCGGTATGGCGTTTCGAATTCGTTGGTCGGATGGGTGAACCCGCTGATCATGACGA
The DNA here is from genome assembly GCF_020889685.1 of Bradyrhizobium oropedii. Taxonomy (GTDB): domain Bacteria; phylum Pseudomonadota; class Alphaproteobacteria; order Rhizobiales; family Xanthobacteraceae; genus Bradyrhizobium; species Bradyrhizobium oropedii. The sequence continues at coordinate 871 of NZ_JACMYO010000448.1, read as the reverse complement.
CCGGCGTCCCCGAGGCCCATGCAAGCCACGACAGGCCGCTGGACAGGCCGATGAAGAAGTCCGCGTGCTTCAGGTAGCGAAATCGCTCGGCCAGCGGCTTGTCGCCGGTCTGATCCTCGGCACCATTCGGAATGTGGTTCCAGATCAACTGGGTGCCGTGCGTGGCCTTCTGATCGATGCAGACCACCCGGTAGCCGGCCGCCTTCAGGAAATTGACGATCTCGCGCCAGCCATGCGGGTTGTTCCAGTATTTGCTTTGCGTGGTGCTCTGAACCGCGATGCAGACGTAAGGTTCGGCAATCGGCCTCTGATCGTCCTTGATGACGATGCGCGGCCGCTGCTCGGTCGGATCGACACCCAGAATATAACCCGCGGTCCGGTGTAGCCCGACATGGCGAAAATCGGTCGGCTGATAGACGCAATCCTTGTCGTCGAAGAACAAGCCAACGCTGTAGGTCGCGTAATATCGCTCCGGCTTGACCTCTTCGTGCGTGATGAACTCGATGTCCGGATAGGCGTCGCGGAACAGTTCGACCAGCGGCGCCCCCATGGCGCAGCTCAGCTTGCAGCCATGCCTGTCCTTGAACTTCACGGCGTAGGGAAACCATCCCATCGTATCGCCGAGCGTCCCGACCGGAAACTGGATCAGGACATTGCGATCTTTCGCCGAGTATTCATGGTCAAGGACGGTTTCGCCCTGCTGGGAAACCTCGATTCCGAAGCGAACGTAATAGCGCTTGCTGCTGTTGACATAGCCGCCGGCGAACTCCGTCTCGAACAGCACGTTGCCGGTGTCGAGATCGCGAATCCTCACCTTCCAGGGCTGCTCGCCATGGGGGCAAACAATTCGCGCACCGTCATTGAAGTCGAA
>NZ_JACMYO010000447.1 GCF_020889685.1 Bradyrhizobium oropedii | reverse complement strand
GGTCGAACTGCAGGCCGGGAGCATCGCGAGCGGCGGCATTGCCTTCGCCAGTTCGAGCGGAACACTGGTGATCGACGGCACCACCATGCCCAGCGACATCATCAGCGGCATCGTCGTTGGTGACACCATCGATCTGACCGGCGTGACGTTCGCGTCCGGTGGCTCAGTGACCATTGTGTCTGGCAACGTCCTTCAAGTTGTCGAGGGCGGGATAACGTATGATCTGCAGCTGGGGCAGAATCCCGTAGTTGGCCTGAGCGTAACGCAGGACTCTGGAACGGGCACGCTGATCACGGCCGTACCTATTACGCCATCGGTTACTGTTACGAGCGACCTTTCGGCGAGTGCAGGTCAGGCCATAGCCTTGTCGAGCCTTGTGACCGTCGTTGATCCGAACAGTGCCGGCTATCAGACTCTCCAGCTGTGGGATTCGAACGGCACGGTGGCCGGCGGCGAGTTCCTGATCAACGGCGTGGCGCAGACTGCAGGCCATGCAATCAATGTGCCGTCGGGTGCCAACGTGGTGTTCGATGCCGGCACTTCGGCCGGCTCCGATACGCTGTGGGCGCGGCTCATTCAGAACAACGGCGCGCTAGGCAGCTGGCAGCAGTTTGCGGTCTCGGTGGCAGCGCCGACGCTGAGTGTCTCGAGCCTGCCGAGTGCCGCGGCCGGTGCGCAGATTGCGCTTTCGAGCCTGGTCAACGTGTCCGATCCAAGCAACGCCACGTATCAGTTGCAGCTGTGGGATACGAACGGCACGGCAGCCGGCGGCGAGTTCCTGATCAACGGCGTGGCGCAGCCCGCAGGCCATGCGATCAATGTGCCGTCGGGCGCCAATGTGGTGTTCGATGCCGGGACGTCACCCGGCTCCGACACGCTGTGGGCGCGGCTGGTTCAGAACGGCACGCCGGGCAGCTGGCAGCAGTTCTCGGTCTCGGTGGCGGCGCCGACGCTGAGTGTCTCGAGCCTGCCAAATGCCACGGCGGGTGGGCAGATTGCGCTTTCGAGCCTGGTGAACGTCTCCGATCCCAGCAACGCGGCGTATCAGCTGCAGCTGTGGGATTCGAACGGCACGGCAGCCGGCGGC
>NZ_JACMYO010000446.1 GCF_020889685.1 Bradyrhizobium oropedii | reverse complement strand
GGTAAGCGCGCATTTTACTGCACAGGCTGCGCGCGCGGCTGGCCGCGGCGTCGCGTGACGCCGGGCCCCAGCGGGATCATCGGAACGGCTTGATTGATCCTGAGCGTTCGACCGTCAGCCGCTGTCGTTGTCAGCTGGCAGGTTTTTTTGAGCGGTGCAGTTGAACGGCAACAGATCTTCGATATCGGCGTCTGGCGCGCGCTGGGGCAATTCGGTGAGCGCGTGACGTAGCCATGCATAGGGATCGACGCCGCATGCCCGGCAGGTCAGCACCAAACTGTAGATCACGGCGCTTGCCTTGGCGCCGGCAACGGTGTCGCTGAACAGCCAACTTTTTCGTCCGGTGCAAAACGGCCTGATTTCGCGCTCCAGAACATTGTTATCGATCGGGGCGAGACCGTCACTGGTGTAACGGGTCAGATAATCCCATTGGTTGCGCGCATAGGCGATCGCCTTGCCGGTCAAGCTTTCGGGTAGGACCTTCGGCGCCTGGTCGTCGAGCCAGGTCCGGAAGGCGGCCAATACCGGCAGGCTATGCTGCTGGCGCAGCCGCAAGGTGTATGCGGCGCGCGTTTCGCCGTCGGGCGGCGTCTGGCGCGCCACCCTCTCGACCTCATACAACGCCTCGAAGAACTTGAGCGCCTGCAATGGCGGACCGCCAGGCTTTGTCCTGGCCTTGAGCGCATCGGTAAATTTCCTGCGCGCATGCGCCATACAGCCGAGATGGGTCGCGCCTGTCAGCGTGCGCCAGGCGTCATAGCCGTCGCTCATCAACAAGCCGCGATAGCCGGCCAGGAAGGCCTGCGGATGTTCCTGGCCGCGACCGGGCTGGTAATCGAACAGCACGACCGGCTGCGCGCAGTCCTGGCCGCTGCGATAGGCCCACATGAAGGATTTGGCCTGCGCATCACGGCCGTCCTCTTTAAGAACCTGGACCCAGGTTTCGTCGCCGTGGACCAGGGGCTGCAACCTGAGCTTTTGCTGTAGCGCGTCATAGACCCGATGCAGATGCAACTCGCTCGCCCGGATCACCCAGTTGCCCAGCGTCCCGCGGCTGATGCTGACGTCGGCGCGCCCCAGCGCGTCCGCCACACGGT
>NZ_JACMYO010000445.1 GCF_020889685.1 Bradyrhizobium oropedii | reverse complement strand
GCCGTGGCGGGTGTTGTGAACGGGATTCGTCGTTCGGGCGGTCTGCAACAATAATCATCGATGGTTATGGGTCCCTGCTTTCGCAGGGACGACGGCGGCGGATGCGGCGCTTAATCCGGTAAACCCCCGGAATTTCCATCCAAACAAAGGGATAGGATCGTGAGGCGATTTACGCTAATCGCTCACGATCATTGTTTTTTAGGGGTTTGTCGCCGTGCCGGCGCTGATTGAAGAAGGGCGTGCCAAGGTCAACCTGACGCTCAGGGTTGTCGGACGGCGCGTCGATGGATTTCACGACCTGGAGAGCGTCGTCGCATTTGCCGATTGCGCCGATCGTCTCACGCTGCAGCCTGGCCCCGAGCTGTCGCTCTCGATGACGGGACCGCTGGCCGATGCCTGCGGCGATACATCGGACAATCTGGTGCTCAAGGCCGCGCGGCTGCTCGGCGAGCGCGTCGTGGACCTCGAGGTCGGCCACTTCACGCTGGAGAAGGTGCTGCCGGTGGCGGCCGGCATCGGCGGCGGCTCGGCCGATGCTGCAGCCGCGCTGCGGCTGTTGGCGCGGCTCAACGAGCTCGCGCTCGACGACAGCAGGATCATGGAGGTCGCGCTGCAGACCGGCGCCGACGTGCCGGTGTGCGTTGCCTCGCGCGCCTGCGACATGACCGGCGTCGGCGAAGGTCTGCTGCCGCTCGATTTGCCGAAAATGCCTGCCGTGCTGGTCAATCCGCGCGTGCCGGTTGCGACCAGGGATGTCTTCAATGCGCTCGGTCTGCGCCACGGCGAGCTCCTGATCGGCGCCACCGATGTCATGATGCAGGCGCCGTCCTGGCCGGATGCCGGTCGCGCGATCGGCGATTGGATCGCAGCACTGGCGCGCGGCACCAACGATCTCGAAGGCCCCGCGGTGCGCATCGAGCCCGTCATCAGCGACGTGTTGTCCGCGTTGCGTGCGACCACTGGCGTTCGCCTGGTGCGTATGTCGGGCTCCGGCGCGACCTGCTTTGCCGTGTTCGCCACCGACGCCGACGCCCAGGCCGCCGGCGAACAGCTCCGCGCCGCTCACCCCGGCTGGTGGGTGCATGCGGGCACGCTGAG
>NZ_JACMYO010000444.1 GCF_020889685.1 Bradyrhizobium oropedii | reverse complement strand
CGAGCCATGGCGATGCCGCGCAGCGCCAGCGCCGGCGCATCGTCGCGCAGCGCCACCCGTTTCAGTGCGCCGAGGGGATCACCCGCCGCGAGCGCGCGCGCCGCAGCTGTAATCAGCGAGTCCATTCGAATCCCGACACACTTGTCACTCTCGCCCTCCGAGGCCCGGTCCTAATCTAGCACATGACGACATGGATCATCTCCAGCGAGATCAAATGATGACCGGTATTGAAACACGCGAGGCCTGGTTGAGGGCGAGGTTCGGCGGACGCGGCCATGTCATAGCGCGCCTGCTGTCGCTGGCGGCGGCGCCGACCTTCGCCGTGATGACGCTGGTGGCCGCGATGGCACCGGTCGACATGATCTGCGGCGCCATGCAGGGACCGTTCTCATTGCAGGGGATGGTCCCGATGTATGCGCTGATGAGCGCGTTCCATCTGGCGCCGTGGTTGCGCCTGTTCCGATGACCGGCTCACGCCTCCGGCAGGGTGAAGACCGCGCATGGCCGTACGATGCCGCGCAGCTCATGGGTGCCGAGTGCGACCAGCGGCATCTCGGTTTCGGCGGCAAGCGCATCCGAGACCAGCACGGTCTGCTCCAGCGGCTTGCACAGGCCTTCCAGACGGCTGACCAGATTGACCGCAGCGCCGATCGCGGTGAAGTCGAGGCGGTCGGCGGCGCCGATATTGCCCCAATGCACTTCGCCGAGATGCAGCGCCGCACCGAACGACAATGGTGGCAGGCCGCGGCTGCGCCGTTCCGCATCGAGATGCGCCATGCCGACGCGCGCCGCCGCCACCGCGCGCAATGCGGCCTCGCATGCGCTGCGCGCGCTGGTCGTGACCGGAAAGATCGCGAGGATGCCGTCGCCGATGAATTTCAGCACCTCGCCGCCGAAGGCATGGATCGCGCCGGCGATGCGGTCGAACCAGGCGTCGAGTGCCGCGATCACCTCGGCGGGCGGATGACTTTCGGAGAGCGCAGTGAAGCCGCGCAGATCGGCAAACAGCAGTGCCGCGCGAATGGTCTCACCGGTGTTGCGCCGCAGCGGCGATGCCAGGACGCGCGCCGCGCTGCGCCGGCCGAGATAGGCCTCCAGCGCCGCCGTCA
>NZ_JACMYO010000443.1 GCF_020889685.1 Bradyrhizobium oropedii | reverse complement strand
CGCCGCTCGCGATCGGCGCAGCGGTCGGTGCGGGCGTGGTGGCCGGCGCCATCATCGGCGGGAGCATCGCGGACCTGCGCGGCCAGCGGCAGGAAGTGGTCGAAGACGGCCGCACCATCTACACCGAGCCGGACCGCGTCATCATCCGCGATCCCGGTGGACAGGCCTATGTCCGCGGCGACGACATCTACCGCTTCCGCTATGGCGCGCGCGACATTCGCACCGAGACGATCGGCGGCGAGACCCGCACCATCGTGGTGCGTCCCGACGGCAGCGAGATCATCACCGTGGTCGGTGCCGACGGCCAGATGCTGCGCCGAATCCGCAGGGATCCCGGCGGGCGCGAGCTCGTCATCATCGACAACAGCTATCGCGATCCGCGTGCGGTCGGCGGCTTCTATGTCGACGTGCCGCCGCCGGTGGTCAACATTCCCTACGATCGCTACATCGTCGACGCTCAGGAGGCGTCGCCCGACGTGATCTACGAGACCATGGAGGCACCGCCGGTGCAGCGGATCGATCGGCGCTACTCGCTCGAAGAGATCCGCTACAGCCCCAATGTCCGCATGCAGATGCCGAGCATCGACCTCAACACGATCAACTTTGACTCCGGATCGTGGACCATCCCGCCGGATCAGGCGACGAGGCTGCAGGTGATCGCCGACGGCCTCAACCGGGCCATCCAGCGCAATCCGCGCGAGGTGTTCCTGATCGAAGGCCATACGGATGCGACCGGCAACGACACCGACAATCTGTCGCTGTCCGACCGCCGTGCGCAATCCGCCGCCGAGTTGCTGACGCAGCAGTTCGGCGTGCCGGCCGAAAACCTCACCTCGCAGGGTTACGGCTCGCAGTATCTGAAGGAGCAGACCGACGGACCGAGCCGCATCAACCGGCGCGTCACCGTCCGCCGCATCACTCCGCTGCTCAACGGCGACACCGCCTCCGCCGCCCCGCCGCGCTAAGCCGGCGAGACATCACGATACGAAATGGCCGGGAGCGATCCCGGCCATTTTTGTTTTTGGTACTGCGATCGCAAACGGGCGCTTGAGTGAACAAGGCGCTTTCCTTACCTCGCCCCGCCTGCGGGGAGAGGTCGGAACGCATCGCG
>NZ_JACMYO010000442.1 GCF_020889685.1 Bradyrhizobium oropedii | reverse complement strand
GATCGTGCGCTGGCAAGCCGTGCACGGCTTGCGCTTCGGAGTTGGGTGACGTGAGAATTAAGCACGTCAGACGGCTCGGTCGCATCGTAGGCCGTCATCAGCGGGTCGCTTTCTGGAAGGAGACGCTGGGGCGATCCATGGCTTTCAGTTCATTCAGTATTGCTTGGTCCGGAATTTCCTTCGCTCACTGCATGTGCCTCCCAGATCAGAGCATCTTGGTCGGGCTATGCATTGCGATGGTTGCACGCTCCACATCTGACGCAGCGTTCGATTCAACTCATTTCTTTTGAAACAATGTGGTGCTGCATTTACAGCAATTCGCGATGATCTTGTTAAGACGCATCGCGCCGGGGGGCATCGAAAGGAAGGATACTCGAAATAAAGAATTTGCTGATTCTGACCGCAAGCATCTGCGCACTCACTGCGGCCGCTCCGGCATCTGGCGCGGACTTCGCCGCACAGCCCGTCAACATCAAGGCTCCCCCGCCGCAGATCGTAGCTACAATCAACGACTGGACCGGTTACTACATCGGTATCAATGGTGGCTGGAGATCCAGCCACAATTGGCGGGATTTCAATGGCATCACTTCCGAGGGCTGCCATAATTCGACTGGGGGCACCGTCGGCGGCCAGATCGGCTATCGTTGGCAGATCTTCAACACGATCTACGGCATTGAAGGTCAGGGCAACTGGGCCGACTTCAGCGGCTCCAATGTCAGCACCGCCTTCCCGGCAGGCATCATTGGCACCAAGACAGGTGCGTTCGGCTTGCTGACCGGCCATGTCGGCTACGCGTTCAATGCCGTGCTGCTCTACGCCAAGGGCGGTGCTGCGGTGACCAGCAACACCTATCACATCAACTCAGTGGCTACTGGGACTGAAATTGCCAGAACCAACGATGTGCGTTGGGGTGGCGGGCTCGGCGCCGGTATCGAAGTCAGCCTCACGCCGAGCTGGTCAGCTGGTGTCGAGTATGACCATTTGTTCATGCAGGGCAGCAACGTAACCTTCCCAACAGCCGTTGGCGGTGATCGCGTCCACCAGGATGTCGATCTCATCACGGCACGGGTCAATTACAAATTCGGCCCGGCGCTTGGTAGATAGTGACCTCCACGCGCTGCTACGGTCATGTATGGAACGGCCC
>NZ_JACMYO010000441.1 GCF_020889685.1 Bradyrhizobium oropedii | reverse complement strand
TGGAGGCAACCGGTGTACGCACGACTCTCTCCGCGACAAACCAACAGTGCGACTCGCGGCCACCCCTCTCCCCAACCCTCCCCCGCAAGGCTACGAGATTCACACGTCTCGGAGGCTCCACCCATGCTTGATGGCGTGGAACTGAGTGAGGCCTGTGAGCATGACGATGGGGCCTGGCTTTCCGTAGTAGCCGGTCCAACCACCGAGCCTTGCGAAGACCCACGCGGCATAGGCGAGCGAGCCTTTAGGATGCGGGTTCTTCTGCTTGGCGGTCTTGCCTTCGAGGGTTTGGCAGACCCGCTCCAAGACGGGCCGGTCGTCGGGATCAAAGACGTCATGGAGCGGGCGCTTGGTTTCGCCGTCGCGCTCAGCCACGAGCTGCATCACCTTGATCGCAGCGATCAGAATGACCGTGACGAGCTTTTCGAGCGGTCCGTCCTGCTCCTGCCGCAGGGCCTCGACATCGAAGCCCTTGGTCTTCATCGTGCGGAACAGTTGTTCGATGGTCCAGCGCAAACGATAAAAGCCAATGATCCGACGCCCATCGGCAATGTCGTTGACCTGATGGGTGGTGAGCAGGAACCACAGCGCCGGATCCTCTCCTTCAGGAGGATCAATCTCGCGGCCGATAACGAGTGTCACGCTGATGGCTGCAGGCAGCCCGCCGCTGGCCGCATGATGTTTCGGCCGCTTGATCTCCACCTTGCCAAATCTGATGGACAACTCGGCCTTGCGAGCTTTCCGGCCGGGCGCAGCCGGCAACTCCACCGTCATGCGGCCAGCTTCGTCCCACGCCTCGACCTTGGAGAACAGCAAATCTCCATCGACGAGGCTGCGGTCCTGAGCGGCGCGCACCAGCTTTTCCACATTGGCCGGCTTGAAGGCGAAGCATTCGTAGATGTCGCCTTCGCGATCCTCGACGACCGTGACGCAGTCGCTCCAGCTTCGGCCAAGCGCTGGCGCTCTCGGCACCCGACAGCCAGCGTCGGCTGTCCTTTTCCTCAAATGTCCTTTGTTTGCGCTTCTCGCGTTCGCCGCCCTGGCGCGTCAGAAAGAGGTTGTCGACCAGCCCAAGTGTCGCTCCCGTATTGGCGTCCACCGCGATGACCGGGTGAAAGGACAGCCCCACGCCCTTCTCGTCCACCCGCAGGGCCGAC
>NZ_JACMYO010000440.1 GCF_020889685.1 Bradyrhizobium oropedii | reverse complement strand
TCCCGCTCATCGAACCGGACATGCAGATCTCCCGCATCCGGCTCTCGGACAAGACTTCACGCCTTCACCCACGGCACGTCGTGCCCAAGCCGGCATAGGCGTACGAGCTCGAAGTGCCCGTAGAGGTGCGGGAGTGGATAGGTCCCGCCCTTGCGTCGCCTGACCTTGTGCTTGATGCGCAACCACCGGCGCAACCGCACAGCGGTGTAATTGTCGATCGTCCGATACGCCTTGTTGACGGTGCCAACGCTGAAGTAGTTGGCCCATCCGCGTAGCGCGCGGTTCAACCGCCCCACCAACTCCGTGGTCTCTTGCCAGGTACCCGTTCGGTCGGTCAGAACATGGACGTTCTCGACCATGCGCCTGATGCTTTTCTTTGATGGCCGGTGACCCAGGCGGGCCTTTCCGGTTCTCGCTGAGTACATCCGCCCAAACGTGTATCCCAGGAAGTCGAACTCACCTTCCGGCACCTTGCAGATTCGTGTCTTCTCCTCGTTCACCGTGAGCTTCAGCCTGCCCATGATCTCGCGCAGTCGTTGCAGCGCCTCATCGGCGGTGCTTTTCCGGCACAGGATCACGAGGTCGTCGGCGTAATTCACGATGCGCGTGCCGAGGCTGTGCTCCAGCCCGAGCTTCTTCCAACCCAGCACAAACCGACGCATGTAAAGGTTCGCCAGTAGTGGGGAGATGGGTGAGCCTTGCGGGATGCCACGCCGCTTGTCCCGAGCCTCGGTCGTGCGTGTCTTCCGTCCTCGATCGTCGGTTTCTTCCACGGGGCACTCCAGCCACATCTTGATCAGATGCAGCACGCGCCGATCAACAATTCGGCGCGCTACCGACTCTAGGAGTTCGGCATGGGGGATGCTCCCGAAGTAGTCCGCGAGGTCGGCGTCGACGACTTCCGGATGGCCTCGGAACAGCAGCCCTTCCACCTCGATCACCGCCTGCTGGGCGTTTCGCCCGGGACGGTACGCATACTGTTCTGGTGGAAGGTCGGCTTCAAAGATCGGTTCCAGCACCAGCATTGCTGCTGTCATGCAGACCCGATCCCGCACGGTCGAGATGCCCAGCGGCCTGAGTTTGCCGTTGGCCTTCGGTATGAACACTCTTCTGATGGGGTCCGGTCGGTAAGTCTCTTGCCTGAGAGCAAGCGCCAGTTCGCCAAG
>NZ_JACMYO010000439.1 GCF_020889685.1 Bradyrhizobium oropedii | reverse complement strand
TCATCCTGAGCAACCGTTAGTTGGCGGCAGCTATCGGAAGCCATGGAGTGCCGCGTGCGACGACGGTATTGATGAAGATGAGGAGCTTCCGTGCGCAAGCGACGAGGGCCATTTTGTGGGTCTTGCCCTTGTTGCGGAGACGTTCATAGAAAGTCTTGAGGAGCGGATTCCAGTGGAAGGTTGCGGGGAAGGCCGCGGCATAGAGGCTGGTTCGCAGCCGGGTGCGGCCGCCCCTGATGTGGCGCGGGCCGCTTCTGGTGCCGGAATCGTCGTCATAGGGCGCGAGGCCGGCCAGCGCGGCGACCGCCTCACGCGAGAGCATTCCGATCTCCGGCATCCGGATCAATACGGCGATGGCACTCTTCTCGGCGACACCTTGAACGCTTGCGATCAAATCCAGCTTGGCGGCGAGATCGGCATGCTGCCGCATCGCCTCGCGCAGCCCTTTGCGGGCATCGCGGACGTGTGCCTTGCGGCTGGCAATTTCTTGCTTCCAGAATGCGCGGCTGGTCTCGTCCTGGGCCATCTCCAGCCGCGTCTTGTAGAGAACAATGTCCTCGTTCAATTGGTCGATCAGGGTCTGCGTTGCGGCGAAAGCTTCAAAACGAGGATCCGGGGCGTCGTGGAGCTCTTCGACCGAGGCAACGCAGGCGGCGATCATAGCGGCGTCGATTTTGTCGTTCTTGGCGAGCTTGAGGCGGAACTGGGCGTAGGCGCGGACCTGTAGTGGCTGCAACACGACGACGACAAATCCTGCCCTGCGAAGCACTCGGACGAGGTTCTTCTCGTAGCCGCCGGTCGCCTCAACTCCGATCCGGTCGACCTTGTGGCGCTTCAGCCAGGCCACGATCGTATCGTGCCCAGCTGTATTATTGTCGGCTTCGAGCCGAGCTTTGGAACCGTTCAATGCGACATCGAGCTTAAGCTTGCCGATATCGATCCCGGCGCAAACAGTGCTATGCTTCGTCATCTTCGTCTGTCCCAACCTTGCTACGCGAACCCTGGGTTCGTTCAACCATCCGGGCCGGATGAAGAGCCGATCGCGATCTTGCTCAGGAACAGTCCACCAGACTGAGGAGCGCACGATCCGACGATCGACCGGCTCGATCCGGGTGGCCACCCGGATCGAGCCGTTCCTTGCGGAACACACCGAAGATAGCAGGGCTCTCCAGTACAAGG
>NZ_JACMYO010000438.1 GCF_020889685.1 Bradyrhizobium oropedii | reverse complement strand
GCGTTTCTTCGAGAAGCTGCCACCATGCCTGGTGGGGATGGAAGCCTGCGGCAGCGCCCATTATTGGGCGCGCGAGATTGCAACTTTCGGTCATCAAGTGCGGCTGATTCCGCCGGCTTATGTCAAACCCTTTGTGAAGCGCGGCAAGACGGATGCGGCGGATGCCGAGGCCATCAGCGAGGCCGTGACTCGCAAGACCATGCGCTTCGTTCCGATCAAAACGGCTGAGCAACAAGCCGCAATGATGGTTCCTGAAGAGTCGCGCACTTCTGGTGAAACAGCAAACGCAGACTATCAACGCCCTACGCTCGCATCTCGCCGAGTTGGGCATCATTGCCGCCGCTGGCCGGACAAAGGTCGAGGCGTTGGTTGCAATCGTACGGGACGTAGCAGATGTCCGCTTGCCTGCGGCAGCGCGCGTCGCCCTGACGGCAGTTGCCGATCAGATCGAGGCCCAGGCGGACCAGATTGACAAGCTCGAGCGAGCCATTGTTGCCGCGGCAAAGACCGACAAGGACATGCGCCGACTGACTACGATCCCCGGCATTGGAGCCATTACAGCGGCGACCATCAAGGCGCTGGTGCCAGATCCCGGCGGCTTCAAATCCGCTCGTCACTTTGCTGCCTGGCTGGGACTGACGCCACGACAGCATTCGAGTGGGGGCAAGGAGCGGATGGGACGCATCTCGAAGATGGGAAACCCCGAACTTCGGAGCCTCCTCGTTCTTGGGGCTACATCCGTCCTGCGAATTGCCCGGAAGGCCGATCGGGCGCGGCCGTGGTTGAGGGCGCTGCTCGCCAGACGTCCGTACAAGGTGGCAGCGGTCGCGCTGGCCAACAAGACAGCGCGAATTGCTTGGGCGCTCTTGAACAAGGGCGGGATTTACCGGCGTCCGGAGACGCCGGCGACGACTATGGCTGCCGCTTGATGCATACAGCGGCTGTCAAAGAGATCTGACCGGCGCGGGCCGGCAGAGGGCAAGGAGCAATAACAGGCGATGAACCCACGGGACGAAATCCCGGCATGAGTGAGGCTGGCGCGACAATGCGCTTCAAGCGCGTCTGATTGATTTAGCCCCTTGTGTCGCGGACTTCATCGAGGCCAGCGGTCATGCGCCGCGCTTTACAGGCCGTATACATGACCGCACCGCTCCCATGTGTGAAGTCGACTGAGAAAGCTCTTGCGCCCGC
>NZ_JACMYO010000437.1 GCF_020889685.1 Bradyrhizobium oropedii | reverse complement strand
TAGTGTCCTGAACCAGAAATTCGCGACACTACGATGGTTGTGCTTGAGTATTGTAACGGCAGAAGCGCTCGATGGAAGCGAGGATATCATCGGCGGATTTGGTCCATTGGAATGGCTTGGGATTGGCATTGTGATGACTGATGAAGTCCATAATGTCGGCGCGCAGAGCCTGGACGCTGCGATAGATGCCACGCCGGATCTTTTTGTCGGTGATGAGCGCGAAGAAGCGCTCGACCTGATTGAGCCAGGACGAACTGGTCGGCGTGAGATGGACATGCCAGCGCGGCCGTTTGGCGAGCCAGTTTCGGATCAGCGGGGCCTTGTGCGTGGCGTAGTTGTCCATGACGAGATGGACATCGAGACCGCACGGGACGGCAGCCTCGATCTCGTCGAGGAACTTGCGAAACTCGGCGGCGCGGTGGCGGGCAAAGCATTTGCCGATGACCTTGCCCGTCGCAATGTCGAGCGCCGCGAAGAGCGAGGTCGTGCCGTGGCGCGTGTAGTCATGGCTGCGCCGCGCGGGCTGACCGGGGCGCATCGGCAACATGGGCTGGCTGCGGTCGAGCGCCTGAATTTGGGACTTCTCGTCCACACACAGGACGACGGCGTGCTGGGGCGGGGAGACGTAGAGGCCGACCACATCGCGCACCTTGGCCACGAAATCCGGGTCGGTCGAGAGCTTGAACGTCTCGATCCGATGAGGCTGCAAACCGAAGGCTCGCCAGATGCGCTGCACGCTTGAGACCGACAGTCCACTTTCCTTCGCCATGCCGCGCGAGCTCCAGTGGGTCGCATCCTTCGGAAGGCTTTCCAGGGTCTTTACGATGGTAGCTTCGATGCGCGCATCATCGATCGTCCGCGGTGCTCCGGGCCTTGGCTCGTCGCGCAGGCCTTCCACGCGATCCTGCACAAAGCGCCTGCGCCACTTGCCGACCGTGGTCTCGATCACACCGAGCTTCGCCGCCACCTCCTTGTTCTGGCTGCCCTCTGCACAGGCCAGAATGATCCGGGCCCTCAACGCCAGGGCTTGGGCCGTCTTGCGGCGGCCTGCCAACGCCTTCAGCTCAGTCCGCTCCTCCTCGGTTAGGATCAGGGGTGCCAGCCGCGCCATCGAATGCTCCATCGCTGTTGCCCTGCAAAACATGGCACAGCGATGCGACTCTAACGCGAATCTAATGATGCGAACTTGTGACTCGGGACA
>NZ_JACMYO010000436.1 GCF_020889685.1 Bradyrhizobium oropedii | reverse complement strand
TGCGAGCGGAGCGAGCCTCGAAGGATGCACGGCCCGGATCCAACCGCGCTGAGACAACGTGGCCGTCGACCCTTCGAGACGCGCTACGCGCTCCTCAGGGTGACGGGTTCAAAATCTTAGTGTCCACAAATCAAAAATTTACTCCGCATTCCGCGCATCAAAATCCTGTCGCGCGCCCTCGATCTCCGGCAGATGGGTGAACGCCCACTGGCCGAGCGCCTTCACCGGCTCCGCCAGCCCGCGGCCAAGTCCGGTCAGCTCATAGTCGACCCGCGGCGGGATAGTCGGGAACACCGTGCGGGTCACCAGCCCGTCACGCTCCAGGCCGCGCAGCGTGAGCGTCAGCATCCGCTGCGAGATGCCGTTGATCATTCGCTTCAATTCGTTGAAGCGCTTCGGCCCGTCGATCAGCATCATGATCACGAACACGCTCCATTTGTCGCCGACCCGCGCCAGCACGGAGGCGACTGCGCGGCAATCACTGTGGTCGGGACTGGGCCGAGGCGGCGGGCCGGTTACATGGCTGTGCTCAGGTCTCATCGGTGTGCTCGGGTTTCAAAAATGTGCGTTCTTGCGGAGATTTAGGGCGGTCACTCATATAGCGCCAGTTACAAACCTATACCAAAGGTGACCCCAGCCATGAAACTTCTGCACATCGATTCCTCGGTCCTCGGCCCCCACTCCGTCAGCCGCCAAGTCTCTGCCGCCGCCGTCGAGCGGCTGCGCCAGGCCAATCCCGGCCTCGTCGTGAGCTACCGCGACCTCACCCAGACCCCGCTTGCCCACCTCTCCGGCCTGCACCTTGCCGCCAGCCAGGGCGCGGCCCCGGACCCGTCGGTGCGTGATGACATCGCGACCGGCCAGGCCGTGCTGGACGAGTTCCTCGCCACCGACATCGTCGTGATCGGCGCTCCCATGTACAATTTCACCATCCCGTCCCAGCTCAAGGCCTGGATCGATCGCATCATGGTCGCAGGCAAGACCTTCAAATACGGCGCCGGCGGCGTGGAAGGACTGGCCGGCAACAAGCGCGTCATCATCGCCATCTCGCGCGGCGGCTATTACGGCGCCGACACGCCGATGGCGGCGCTCGAGCATCTTGAGACCTATCTGCGCGGGGTGTTCGGCTTCATCGGCGTCAGGAATGTCGAGTTCATCCCGGCCGACGGCGTCCAGGTCGGCCCTGAGCATCGCGAGAAAGCAGTCGCGGGCGCGCTGCAGGTCGCCGGCAGCCTGAACGC
>NZ_JACMYO010000435.1 GCF_020889685.1 Bradyrhizobium oropedii | reverse complement strand
CGGCAGTCATCCGTGAACCAGGTGCGCCAGCACCAGGAGAGCACGGAGCTGCAGTACCGCCTCGTCGATCGCGCCATCGGTCTGGGCTGGCCGCCGGAGCGCGTCCAGGTCATTGACGAGGACTTGGGCAAATCCGGTGCTGGCGGTGTGGATCGTCGTGGTTTCCAGAAGCTCATTGCCGAGATCGGCCTTGGCAACGCCGGTCTTGTGGTGAGCCTCGACGCTTCTCGCTTGGCCCGCAATAACCGGGACTGGCATCAGCTTCTCGAACTGTGCTCGGTGTTTGGCGTGCTCATTGCGGATGGTGAGCGGCTTTACGATCCTCGCGCCTACCACGACCGCCTGCTGTTGGGCTTGTCCGGCATCATGAGCGAGGCAGAGTTGCATCAGCTTCGGATGCGCCTTCACCAAGGGGAACGCCAGAAGGCGGCGCGGGGCGAACTGCGGCTGCCCCTGCCAGCCGGGCTCGCCTATGATCGAGCGGCCACAATTGTTCTCAATCCCGATGAGGAGGTGCAGGCCCGTCTTCATCTCGTGTTCGCCAAATTCCGGGAACTGCAAAGCGCTCGCCGTGTGATGCGTTACTTGGACAGGAACGGATTGTCCTTGCCGGTTCGACCGCTGCTTGGACCATCTCCACACGAGATCGTCTGGCGTGCGCCAGATAGTGCACGCGTCCTTAGCGTCCTTCAAAATCCGGCCTATGCTGGGGCGTACGTTTATGGCCGCCGGCAAAAGGATCCGAGCCGATGCCGGCCGGGATCGCTGACGGGAACGGTCAAGGTGGCGATCGGGGATTGGGCGGTTTGCCTCCACGCCGCTCACCCAGGCTATATCAGCTGGGAGGAGTTCATGGCCAACCAGGGGCGACTGGCAGATAACGTCTTCCGCTATGAGGCAGGACATTCTGGCGTACCGCGCAAGGGGGCAGCCCTGTTACAAGGAATTGCGATCTGCGGCCGTTGCGGACGGCGCATGAGCATGCGCTACACGGGCCCGAATGCCGACTATCCGGTCTATTGCTGCCGCGCGGATCGGGACCAGCAAGGCAGTGCACTGTGTCAGGAAGTCCGGGCCTTGGCGGTTGACGCGCTGGTCGAGCGGGTGGTTCTCGATGCCCTGGTGCCGGATCAGATTGAGATCGCACTCGCGGCGGCGGGCCAACTGGAGCAGGAGAGCCGTCAGCTCGAGCGCCAGTGGGCGCTTCGCGTGGAGCGCGCCCGCTACGAGGCCGAGCGCGCTCGGCGTCAA
>NZ_JACMYO010000434.1 GCF_020889685.1 Bradyrhizobium oropedii | reverse complement strand
TGATCTTCCCCCAAAAAAGTAGACAGGGTTAAGCTGCTTTTAGCTCCATCTCGATCGGGGCGATATATCCGATGGCGGAATGGAGTCGGGTTCGGTTGTAGAAGCCCTCGATGAAGGCGAAGATATCGCGCTGGGCTTCGGCTCGGGTTTTGTATTGGCGATGATGAACGAGCTCGGTCTTCAGGGTATGGAAGAAGCTCTCCATCGGGGCGTTGTCGTAGCAGTCGGCTTTGCGGCTCATTGATCCGACGATTCCGGCCGCCGCGAGGGCCGCACGATAGTCGTACGAGGCGTACTGCACGCCGCGATCGGAGTGATGGATCAATCCGACCTCTGGATGCTGCTGCTGGATCGCCATCGTCAACGCGGACGCGGCGAGTTCGACCTGCATGTGGTCCCGCATGGCCCATCCGACGATCTTGCGGCTGAAGAGGTCCATGATCGCCGCCAGGTAGAGCCAGCCCTCTGCAGTAGGAATGTAGGTGATATCGGCGAGCCAGACCCGGTTCGCCGCCGCGGCTACAAAATGACGTTCGATGAGGTTCGGCGCGATCGGCAGGCCATGACGACTGTCGGTTGTCCGAACGCGGCGCGGTGATGCCATGATGGCGCGGATGCCGTGCCGATGCATCAAGCGTTCGATCCGGCCACGACTGGCGCCACGTCCCTGCATCCGCAGCGCGGCATGGACCCGCGGGCTGCCATAGCGTCCGCCGCTGTCCTGATGAACCTGCCGGATCGCGGCCAGGAGCACGGCACTGGTGGTCACGCGGGCGCTCACCGGGCGCTCACGCCAGGCGTAATAACCGGCCGGCGAGACCTCGAGCACGGCGCACATCAGCCGCACCGGATAGGTATCGCGATGGTCCTCGATGAAGCGGAAGCTCATGTCCGGGTTCCGGCAAAGATCGCGATCGACTTTTTTAAAATGTCCCGCTCCATGCGCAGCCGCTCGTTCTCCTCGCGCAAACGGGCGATCTCGGCAGCCTGGTCCGCCGGCATCGGCGTCGCCTGCGTGGTGGGGCGCCGCGTCGCCGATGCCGGCTCCTGCCGGAGCTTCTCCACCCAGCGCCGCAGCACCGAGTCGCGAAGACCGAGTTCCTTGCCAACCGACGTGATCGACCGGCCACTCGACACCACAAGCTCAGCCGCCTGCCGCTTGTACTCCTCGGTAAAGGACCGACGTTGACGTCCTTCCATTCGACACCTCCTGGCTCGCAGAGCCTCCTACAGGTGTCCACTCAGTCGGGGGAGGTTCA
>NZ_JACMYO010000433.1 GCF_020889685.1 Bradyrhizobium oropedii | reverse complement strand
CGCTATAAGCACCCACGCATCACTTCCGATACCGCTCGTCGCTAACCTTCTCCAACCAATCTACGTTCGTTCTGGCGGTGGATCGCCACGTGCCAAAACTTTCCCCGTATCCAGAAGCTAACGATGCCCACGGCCACAATTCTTCGGTCGGAAATCAGACGTCCCGGCGTTGAGGGGTCAGAGAGGTGTCAAATCGCAACGATTTGCCAACCATGGATGCTTTCCGAGCCAGCCGCTAACGAATCGAAAATCGATCCGCCTCATGTTCGCATCTGGAAGCTGAATGGAGAAATCAAGCATGACAGGACACCAATCTATCGGGAGCGAGTTTATGGCTACGAGCTATATCACCAGTAGCGCACCCGGACTGGCGCGAGCTCGCCGCCGTGCGCGATTTCCGGACGGCGTTGCGATCAATGGGCGCCACCGAGATCGAGGGACGCAGCGTCGAAGAGTGTATCGCAGGGAGGCAATCGGCCGATCCAACAGCTAACAGTGTCTAGGCGGTTCACCGCCCAAATGATCGCCGAGTAGGGTCGAGTAGAGGCGTCGATCGCTCGACGCCCCCCTCACAGATCCGGACGTGCAGCTTTGGCGAGTAGGCCGGCGGAATCTCACCGCCGGCCTCTCATAGATCCCAGCGTGAGACTCTCGCCTCACTGGGCTCCCATCAGGCGAACGAGCCGCGTATGCCGATCTTCCAGTGTGCGAACAAGCCGGGACGTTCTCGAGATAGTCGTTCGAGGACGCGGCCGGCCTTGGCCTTGCGACCCATAAAGCGTTTGAACTTCCGCATCATCCAAGCCTCGATTGTCTGATTGACGTATCGAAGGATTGGCCCCAGAGCCGCGCGCGTGAATCGACCGTAATATTCAATCCACCCCCGCAGGAGTGGATTGAGCTGCCGAGCGATGTCAGCCATTGACACATGGGTTCGTCTTCGGAGGTTCAAATCCCGGATTGCCGCCCGCATGGACTTCAGCGCCGAAGCGCTGACCCCAGGTAGAAAACTGCAGAACACCGAGGCGTCTTGCGAGTTCTTTGCCCGTCGGGGCCGGAAGCAGTAGCCAAGGAAGTCAAACTTGACGTTCGAATAGCTCCCCTTCCGCCGGCTGTCCTTACAGTAGACGATCCTGGTTTTGGTGGGGTGCATCTCAAGTCCGCATTCCGCTAGGCGAGTTTGTAGCTCGGCCTTTACGGCTTCCGCTTCTTGCTCGCTCCGGCAGTGCACTAGACCATCGTCTGCATACCTACACCATGGGAGGTCAG
>NZ_JACMYO010000432.1 GCF_020889685.1 Bradyrhizobium oropedii | reverse complement strand
CGGCCTTCTTCGGAGCGCTCTTCTTGGCAGCTTTCTTCGCAGCTTTCTTGGCAGCCTTTTTGGGCGCGGCCTTCTTCGGAGCAGCTTTCTTTGCAGCTTTCCTGGCAGCCTTCTTGGCTGACTTCTTCGCCGATTTCTTTGCAGACTTCTTGGCTGATTTCTTCGCGGCCTTCCTGGCCGACTTCTTCGCGGACTTCTTCTTCGCCGCTACCGCCTTCTTGGCCTTTTTGGCCTTCTTGCTTTTCTTCGCCTTCTTCGACTTCGCCATCGTGGTCCTCCTGTTGCCGCTGATTTGAGTCCACCGCGTATTGAAGTGATCGCTTGCCGGTCGTTGACTGCACCTCGGGGAGAGGCACCCTCCACTTCGCTTGTCGGGCATGATGGCCGCGCGATCGCTTCGCGTCTGTGGCTGGGAAGCGCCGGTCCTTCACATTGCGTCAGACACGCTGCGTCAGGGCAAGGCTGGGGTCCGGATCATGCTCGAGTGGCAGTCGATCAATTCAATCCTGGCCGGGGACCTCCTGTCGCCCAATCGAGAAGCTCAATCGTGTGCACCACAGGAACTGACGTACCGCCGGCAATCTGAACCATGCAGCCAATATTGCCCGCAGCGATCATGTCCGGTTTGACAAGCGCAATATTGGCGACCTTGCGATCGCGCAATCTGCTCGCAATGTCGGGCTGGAGAATGTTGTAGGTCC
Organism: Bradyrhizobium oropedii; assembly: GCF_020889685.1. Taxonomy (GTDB): domain Bacteria; phylum Pseudomonadota; class Alphaproteobacteria; order Rhizobiales; family Xanthobacteraceae; genus Bradyrhizobium; species Bradyrhizobium oropedii. The sequence goes on along the minus strand of NZ_JACMYO010000432.1, from coordinate 576 downwards.
CCGCCGAACCGCAACACAAATGGCTCTCAGGTACATCTTTCACCACGAATCCATTCTTGGAAAGCAATTCTTTCGGAAGTTGAGTGATTTTCTGTCCATGCTGCAACGAACAAGCCGAGTGATAGGCAACGGTGACGTCGCCTTTCTGCGTTGAAGGTGCAAGCTTGAGAGTGCTGAGATACTCGGTGATATCCTTCGCCAGCGCCGAGATTTGCTCGGCCGGCTCGGCGAATGTTTTGTCCTCGCGCAGCAGGTAGCCGTAGTCTTTGACAACTGTCCCACAGCCCGAGGTCGTCACCAGAATGGCGTCCAGCCCGTTCTGGTCCGCTTCCCTTTGCCACACCGCGATGTTGGCCCGTGCGCGCGCCAGCGCGTCACCATCCTGTCCCATGTGATGGGTCAACGCGCCGCAGCATTGCTCGTCCTTGACCAGCACGACCTCGACGCCGTGCCGGGTCAGGACGTTGATCGCGGCCTGATTGATGCGCGGCGCCAGCACCTGCTGGGCGCAGCCCTGCAGCAACGCGACCCGGCCGCGCCGCCGGCCGATCGGCGCGAACACGGTTCCCGCAGCCG
>NZ_JACMYO010000431.1 GCF_020889685.1 Bradyrhizobium oropedii | reverse complement strand
AGCCCGGATGGAGCGAAGAGACTGGGCAAGAACCCTAGGCGTTTATGCGAACGAGTGTACGATTCGGTATGACGAATCGTACGTTCAAGACCGGGGTAAGCCGGGATCAGGTAAGCCTTCTTCCTGCGCGGGTGGAAGATTATGTGGGCCGAGACAGTTCGGTTCGGGCGATCGAGGCTTTTGTCACTGCGCTGGACCTTGAGCGGCTTGGCTTCGGCCGTGCCGGTTCGGGCGGCGGGCCAGGACAGCCGCCTTACGATCCTGCCGATCTGCTGAAGCTCTATCTTTATGGCTACACCAACCGGATACGCTCCTCGCGCGCCCTTGAGCGCGAGGCCGGCCGCAATCTTGAGCTGATCTGGCTGATGAAGTACCTGGTGCCCGGCTATCGCACCATTGCCAATTTCCGCCGGGACAACTGGAAGGCGCTCAAGGCGACGAACCGGGAGTTTGTCCTGCTGATGCGCGAACTCGGCCTTTTGGGCGGTGAGGTGGTGGCGATCGACGGGGCGTTTTTTGACGGCAATGCCAGCAAGGCGAGCATCAAGACGCAGCGCAGGCTTGCCAAGCGGCTGGCGGAGATCGAACTGGAGATAGAAGCCTATGGCGCCGCGCTGGAGGCCAATGACAGCGTGGAGACGGACCGCCCGCCGGCGGGACCGGATGGAGGCGGAAGTGATGGCGGCGGAGATGTCGGGCAAAAGGTCGCGGCTTTGATGGCCAAGCGCACGGCGCTGAAGGCGGATCTGGCGCAACTGGAAGAGACTGGCCAGACGCAGTTGTCGCGAACCGATGCGGATGCTCGCCTGTTGGCGAAGAACGGCCAGGTGGTGGTGGGCTTCAACATTCAGATCGCCGTCGACGACAAGCACAAGCTGATCGCGGCAAGCGAGGTCGTCAACGACGGCAACGATACCGGCCTGCTTTACACCATAGCCAAAGCCGCGAAGGAGGAGCTTGGCGCCGAGACACTGACGGCGCTCGCCGATACCGGCTATTACAACGGCGCCACGCTGAAGGACTGCGAGGAGAACGGGATCGTGGCCTACGTTCCGCAAGCCAAGCGGACCGCGCGACTCGAAGCGCAAGATCGCATCAGCCATGAAGAGTTCGCCTACGACACCGAAGCCAATGTCTATTGCTGTCCCGCCGGCAGGCTCCTGAGCCCGACGGACGGCCGCAAGACCAACGGCAACCGGATCGAGATCAGGTATGTCAGCCGCAAGGCCGACTGCGACGTCTGTGCGCTGCGCTCACGCTGCCTCTCTGCCAAGACG
>NZ_JACMYO010000430.1 GCF_020889685.1 Bradyrhizobium oropedii | reverse complement strand
CTAGGTCAGCGTTTTCGTAGTTCGAATCATATCAGGCGGCCTCGGCGAGCTTGTAGGACCAAGTGTGGATGACGGGATGGCGATTGACGTCGTCAATGCCGGCCATGATGCGCTCCTTGAGTTCGTGTTTTGAGGTCACCCGGATGTGGCGCAAGACGGAGCGGGCGAACTTGGAGAAGAAGCCCTCGATGAGGTTGAGCCAGGAGCCGTGCTTGGGCGTGAACGTAAATTCGAAGCGGCCTACGGGTCGTGTATCGAGCCAGGCTCTGGTTTCTTTCGAGATGTGTGCGGAATGATTGTCGAGGATCAACTTGATCGTGGTCCTGGCCGGGTAAGCGGCATCGAGAAGTTTGAGGAATTCGATGAACTCGCGGCTGCGGTGGCGGTCTTTGACGAGCGCGTGGACCTTCCCGGTCAGCAGATCAATTCCAGCCAACAAGCTGAGCGTGCCATGACGTCGATACTCAAAATCGCGAGCAAAAGCCGGATAAACGCCTGGCACGGGCGACAAATCCGGCGCCGTCGTCGCGATGGCTTGGATCCCCGGCTTTTCGTCGTAAGAGACGATCGTCACCGGCTTGCCCGATTTCTTCGACTTGGCTTTCTTCGACTTGGCGGCGGCCTTTTTCAGGACCTGAACCTCGCGATAGACACACAGGACCTCCGCCATTTTCTGCTCGAACTCGGCATCGCGACGCTCCAGATAGTAGCGCACCTTGTGCGGCTTGATTTCCTCTTGGCCGAGAATCTTGCACACCGTGCCCTGGACCAGGTTGGCAAGGCACTGGTACCCCACCGACGGGCCGTGCTCGCGCGCATGGCGTGCCAGCAGCCGCGTCGTCCACAACTCGTGCGGATAGCCGTGCTCCTTGGCCTTGTCGCACGCCAAAGACACCAGCCAGGCCTTGGCCTCCGGCGTGATCACCGGCTCCTTGCCTGGTCGCGGTCGGTCGTCGAGTGCCGCCAACGCACCATGGGCTACCGCCCGTTCAACGCAACGCTGGACCGTCTGATGATGGGCGCCAAGTCTTCGTGCCACGGCAAAGAACGACGGGTTCTCGCGGTAGGCCAGCAGCATCGCCGCCCGCGATACCCGGCTCGCCGGCTCGGTCCGCGACCGCGAAAGAGCCGTCAACGTCTCAATTTCCTCCTGGCTCATCGCCAACTCGACTGCTTGCCGCCATGTTGCCATGATACCAATCCTCGTTCGAACAAACTCAAACGAGGAATCCACGAGCACACTTCCAGTTCCGTGCATGCCGGTTTCATGGAATCGGTCGT
>NZ_JACMYO010000429.1 GCF_020889685.1 Bradyrhizobium oropedii | reverse complement strand
CCTATCTATGGACGGTCCCCGCTTTGCAAGGCCATTTGCTTTATTCCGGCTAACGATCGTTTGCAGCTATCTATCCGGCTTTATGGCAATGCCACGAGCCTTGATGAGATCCGCGGATCGGCGCCCAATTATGTTGGCGAGCTCTGAAGCTCGATAGGTCCAACGGGCTCGGCCGATCCCGGTCCGACCGGTTGCCATCACTCCGCTTTTGCCCTCGCAAACGGAACCACGTTCGAGTTATACTTGCGCGCGGTACTCTTCACCATTGGCCATGATCGCCCAAGCGATCCGTGCAGTTTTGTGAGCGAGCGCCACCGTCACGACGTTGAAGGGACGCCTGCCGAGCAGCTCCGCTATCCAGGTATTAGTGACCTGATGGATACGGACGCGATGAACGGCCGCTCGGGCGCCATGTATTAGCAGCTTACGAATGTAGCCGTCGCCGCGCTTGCTGATACCGCCTAAACGCTCTTTACCCCCGGTCGAATGTTGCTTCGGTACTAATCCAAGCCAGGCAGCGAAATGCCTTGCTGAAGCGAACTGTTGTGGATGATCGACAGACGCCGCCAGGGCGGTAGCAGCAAATGGGCCGATGCCCGCCACCTTCATGAGACGCCGACAGACTTCATTGTCTTTGGCAGTTGCGAGGATCATCTTCTCCTGGCTTTCAATGTGAAGCTCAAGATCTTCGATCTGATCGACAAGGATTGAAAGGGCACTACGCGCGCTCTGTGGGATACGCTCGTCAACGTCCACGAGTCCCATGAGCTCTCTTGCGCTTGCTTTTCCCTTCCCGGTCACGATCCCCAACTCGCCCAAATGACCACGCAGAGCATTTATCGCGCCTGTGCGCTGTCGAATAAGCAAATCTCGCGTGCGATGTAGCATTAAGATTCCTTGCTGTTCGACGGTCTTTACAGGGACAAAGCGCATGCCAGGCCGTTGGACGGCTTCCCAGCAAGCCTCCGCATCAGCAGCATCGTGCTTGCTTGTCTTCACGTAGGCTCGTACGTAGCGCGCTGGCATAAGACGTGCTTTGTGTCCCAGCTTTATTAGTTCACGAGCCCAATGATGAGCGCTGCCGCAAGCCTCAAGACCAACGAGACAACTTGGAAGCCGCGAAAAGAAACCGAGAACCTTCCCGCGAGCGAGCTTCTTGCGGATAATTTCTCCATCCGCCGTGATCCAGTGGATTTGGAACCAGCTCTTCGAGATATCAAGCCCGATTGTGGTCATAGCCATAGCTTGTCCTCCTTGGGGGTTCTTTCGCAGCTTATCAGGGCGGGGACCGTCCATCTCATTA
>NZ_JACMYO010000428.1 GCF_020889685.1 Bradyrhizobium oropedii | reverse complement strand
GTAGAGGCAGGTTTCGGCGCCGTAGAGGCCACCGACGACGGCGCCGAGCGCCGAGCCGAGCGGGCGGGCGCCGTAGCTCATGATGTTGATCGCCGAGACGCGGCCGAGCAGCGAGGGCGGCGTCACCGATTGCCTGAGCGTGGTGGTCGAGATCACCCACAGGATCGGGCCGACGCCGAGCAGGAAGAAGCCGAGGCCCGCGAGCAGCGGCGTCGCAATCCAGGTGGTCAGCGCCATCACCAGCGAGGCGACGAGGCCGGTGACCGGGCCGAGCCCGATCACGGTGCCGAACGCCAGCCGCTTCATCACCCGGGTTGCGAACAGCGCGCCGACCACCATGCCGACACCGTACATCGCAAGCGTCGTGCCGACGCCGGTCGCGCTGAGCCCGAGATGACGCACCGCATAGGGCACGAACACAGCGAGCAGCAGGAACGACGCGGTGTTGAAGATGAACTGGGTGATGAACACCGGCCGCAGCAAGGCATGGTGCATCACGAAGGCCGCACCTTCCTTGATGTCCTGCATCGGATGACGCCGCGGGGCGGGCTGGCGCGCCGGTTCGTAGAGGCCGGCGAGCAGCACGACCGCGATCGCCGATAACGCCGCAGCAAAGCCGAATGCGGGCGCGGCGCCGACCCAGCCGACCAGCACGCCGCCGAGCGCGGGGCCGCTGGCGAAAGCAACGGTGCGCGCCAGCTCGATGCGGGCATTCGCGGCCGGCAATTGCTGCGATGTCACCAACGACGGGACCAGCGCCGGCGCAGCGACGCTGTAGGCGACCGTGCCGCAGACCGCGATGAAGCCGAGCAAAGCCAGCAGCGGCAGGGTCATCGCGCCGAGCCACAGCAACAGCAGGATCGCGGCCAATGCCGCGGCGCGCAGCGCCTCGGAGCCCGCCATCACCCAGCGCCGCGACACGCGGTCAGCCAGGAGGCCGGCGGGAATCGCAAACAGGATGAAGGGCAGCGTCAGCGCGGTCTGTAACAGGCCGGTCTGGCCTTCGCCGACGCCGAGCACCAGCACCGCGACGATGGGCGCAGCGGCAAGCGCGATCTGTTCGGCCGATTGCGCGGCGAGATTGGACCAGGCCAGGCGATTGAAGGTGGCCGGCAGGCGGGGCGTATCGGCGGACATGACAGAATCCTTATCAATTCGACTGCCTTTAGTGTGTGGTTGGAAGACGTCCGATCCCACCCGTTTCCCGACAACACCAAAACAAAGGCCCGCCGGGAGGCGGGCCTTGTCGCTGAGACTGCTGCGCGCTCACATCATTGCGGCGTGGGCGCGAGCTGGCCGGTGATG
>NZ_JACMYO010000427.1 GCF_020889685.1 Bradyrhizobium oropedii | reverse complement strand
GGACCCATATGTGGACGGCCCCCGTGGCACAAGAGCTTTCTGAGTAGATCGGATCGCTGCATCCATATGTCCGGCCTGTTGATGCGACGCGCAATGGTCGCTGGCCAAGATGGGTTGCGCGATGCGAGCTCCAAACAACCCCGCGACCTGTTGACGGCCAATGGGTCCCACGGACTGTCTCGCATCGTTGATCGACCGATTGCTCCATCTGCTCTTGCAGCTTCCGGGTCGGCTGGTGGGCGAACCCGCCGGCCGGCCAATCTGTTAGGCGGCGGCCGACATGGCATTGAGCCGCGCGGCATCGTAACTCTCGCCCGTCGCCATCAACTTCCAGGCGATGCGGGCAACCTTGTTGGCGAGCGCCACGGCGGCCAGCTTCGGCGGCTTGCGCTTGAGCAGCGCCACCAGCCAGCGCGACGGACGGCCGCGGCCCCGCCGAACCTGCTGGATGACCGCAGTCGCCCCAACCACGAACAAGCGGCGCAGGTCTTCGTCACCGGCCCGCGTGATCTTGCCGAGCCTGGTCTTGCCGCCGGTGGAATGATCCTTCGGTGTGAGGCCGAGCCAGGCCGCAAAATGCCGGCCGGAGCGGAACGCATGCGGATCGGGCGTCTTCATCACCAGCCGTGTTGCGGTGATCGGGCCGACGGATGGGATCTGCGCCAGACGCCGGCTCAGCGCATCGGCGCGGTGCCAGGCCATCAGCCTAACCTCGAGTTGCTTGAGCTCGGCTTGCAGAGCAGCGTATTGGCGTCCCTGCACCGCAAACACCTCGCGCGCCATGGTGGGCAAGCTCTCGTCCTGCGCGATCCGCGCCAGCAGCGGCTCGATCTTGTCGAGCCCCCTGGGTGCGATCAGGCCGAGTTCCGCCGCATAGCCGCGGATCGCGTTGCTCAGCTGGGTGCGCCGGGCGATCAGTCCATCGCGCAGCCCCGCCAGCATCAGCGCGGCCTGCTGCTCGGCCGTCTTGACCGGTACAAAGCGCATGCTCGGCCGGCCCATTGCTTCACACAGCCCTTCTGCATCCCGACCGTCGTTCTTGTTCCGCATCACGTAGGGCTTCACCAATTGCGGGGCCATCAGCTTCACCTCATGGCCGAGTTGGCCAAGCTCCCGCGCCCAATACTGCGAAGCTCCGCAGGCCTCCATCCCGATCACGCTCGGCGGCAATTTGGCGAAGAACTCCAGCACATGCTTGCGCAAAAGCTTCTTGCGCAGCACCGGCAGCTCCGCCGCATCAACCCCATGCAGCACAAAAATATGCTTCGACGTATCCATTCCAATGCGGATAATCTCTCCCACGGACGGCTCCTTTGTCTGAGATTTG
>NZ_JACMYO010000426.1 GCF_020889685.1 Bradyrhizobium oropedii | reverse complement strand
AATGCATCTACTTGATGAGAGCATAGCGGCATCGGAGGGTGGTCCTTTCGACCACCCTCCTTTGTGACAGGTTTGGGGAGAGTAAATGGTTGATTTGATCCAGCAGCGCGTGCTTCCAGCGATATCATCATCCCTTGAGATCAGTCCGATCACGATTTTGAAGGCAGAAGGCGGCATGGCACCCGTGCCGACGATCAAATCGGCACTCGCGAGCTCTGGCTCGGATCTCTCAATCACTGACGGCGACTGGCGAACCGGCGGCTATCTTGCCGGGCTGCAAACGCACATCGACGCCGAACTGAGGTGGGCTACTGAAAATAGGCCAAAACTGGTTGAGGCGGCACAACAATCCTTGAAGCGACTGTTCCCTCTCCTGGTCAGCGATGACTTTACCGTGCCGAAGGATCTCACCAATACCTCGAACAAGGAGGAGCGTACGCGCTTCTATCATCACGAATACCAAAACAAGCTCCTGGTCGGACTAGCCGAATTCCTGATCAAGTGTGCCCAAGAGCGCCAGGATCGTCACACAATCGTCATCGACCGGGCGGCTGCCCTGTCGAATTCGGCGAAGAATCTGATCAAGCTGCTGGTCAGGCTTAACGACGATGCGCGGCTGTTTCGGTTTGTCCTGATCGATTATGAACAACGCCTGTATTTTCCGGACGCCAGCGAGGTTCATTTCGGCAGATATAGCTTGCAGGAACTCGGGCCGCTCCTGGATCAGGATCTCGCTGCGGAGAAACAGCGACAGATCTATGAGGCAAGTGGCGGCAATCCGTTGATTGCGGAGGCTTTAGGCAAATGCGCAGCAGCCGGATTGCCGGTCATCGGCTATCTCGATCCGATCGCGACCGTGGACCTTTATCTGGCCAGCCACAACACCGGGGAACGGCACAGCCTTCTCAAATCGTACATTGAATCCGATTGCACGACGCCTGATCTGATCGCGCAACGAAACTATGCAACCTTCGAGCAGGCGACGGCAGATCATCTGCACGAGCAGCTGCACCGCGCTTGCCTGGACCGTTATCTGGCGGGCGAGGCGCCGCTCGTCATGCTTCATGCGCTATCGATACGGGACAAATACAAGCGTCTGGAACTGCTTGCAGAGCCGAGTCAGATCCTCCAGAGCATCGGCCTGTATGATCTCTGGTTTGGCTACTTCGGAGAACTTTTCGCCGATCCCGCGCTTCGCACCTACGGCTCGGGAGATGCTCCGGTGAACGCCGCCTTCATCAACGCGGCTTTTGTGCTGTATTCGCTCGGCTGCGGGCGGGCGTCGGTTCCCTATCTGGATGAATTCTACAAGACTTTCCCCAAGAGCCGA
>NZ_JACMYO010000425.1 GCF_020889685.1 Bradyrhizobium oropedii | reverse complement strand
CTCGCCTGCCGTCACGCCAGACAGGCGCACGGCGATACGAATCCATTCGTACTGCGTCGGATCTGTAGCGTGACGCCGGAACGACACTTCGGATCCCGCCTCACGCAGAACAATCCCTCGTTCTTTCGCCGTCTTCTGGATCAGGCCGAGCGAGCAGCTGCCGAGTGACGACAGCAGCAATTCGCCGGCGTTGATCGCCTCGCCCGGGCCGCCGACGGCCACACGCTGGTCCGAGATGAAATGGTTCTTACCCGCGCTGAGCCAATAGCGGCCGAACTGGCCGATCGTAGCGGAGGTGATCGACACCGTTTCGCCGGCTGGAGCGTTCATGATGATCTCTCTGTTGTTGGTTCAGGCGCGGGCCTATGCGCCGAGCTCCAGCGCGACGGCCTTCTTTGCAGCATCGAACTGCGTGCCGAGCAGGAAAGATCGGACGTCGACCTTGTTCGGGAGCACGCCGAGCGCGTGGAAGTTGTCGGCGAGATCCTGGGTCGACGCTGCCGCCGCCTCATCGATCGGCTTCAGCGCGACCGCAGTCGACTCGGACAGCCTGGCATCGCGCACAAGCTTTTCGTAGACGGCCTGCTCGGTTCCGTTCGGCGGAAAGCCGCCTTGCGAGGCCCAGAGCGCGACCGACTCGGCCGGATGCGCGAAGATATAGGCCTGGGTCTCCCGGATGATCTTCACGAATTTGGCGAAGAGCTGCGGATACTTCACCGCGACGTCACTGCGCGCGACGTAGAACGCGTAGTCATAGGTCTTTACATCAGGGAGGAGGCGGGCCTTGCCACCGAGCTTCGTCAGCGCCAGCGCGGTAGCCGGTTGCCAGTGAATCCAGCCGTCGATGCTGCCTTGCGCAAATGCCGTGAACGCATCTGCTCCGCTCAGGCTGACGGCTGCGACGTCAGATAATCGCAGGCCAGCGGTGTCCAGATATTTGATCAGGCTGTAGGTGCCCGTCGTGCCGTTCTGATGGGCGATCTTCTTGCCTTTCAGATCGGCCGCGGTCTTGATCGACGAATTGGCCTGCACCAGGAAATCGACCTCGTCGACCGGCAGCGGATAGGCTGCGAGCGGCACGATCGGAACGCGCGCCGGAACGGCGTTCACGACCGCGGTCGCGGTTGCGAAGGTGAAGTCGACGGAGCCGGCCTTGATCGCCTCCATCACCGGAAGCGACGCCGTAAATCCGGGTTGCCAGACGATCTTGGTGCCGAGCTCGTGTTCGAGATTGCGGCCGCCCGCGCCTGCGCGCAGCGAGGCCCAGACGCCGGTGCGGCCGTCGCCGATCACCGCGACGGTCAGCTGCGGCGGTACCGCATCGGCGGCATTCGCGCGCAGCGATCCACCTGCACCCGCCGCGG
>NZ_JACMYO010000424.1 GCF_020889685.1 Bradyrhizobium oropedii | reverse complement strand
CGGCGCGGTCGCTGCCGATGCCGGTGGTGGCGTCGTCGCGACGCTCGTATTGGCCGGCTCTGCCGGAGTTGCTGGCGGCGCCGGCGCTGCCGGGGCAGCAGCCTGATCAACGGCTGCTGGAGCGGGCGTTGCCTGGGAATTGGTCTTCGCTTCCTTCGGAGCCGTATCGAGCTTCTGTGCGGCGTCCTTGCTCTTGGCGCGCTTGGTGTGGCGACCGGTATTGTCGTAGACGCCGGGGATCGAAACCGTTCCGCGGTCGGGATCGATGCGAATGGTGCGGCCGCCGTAATCGAACGTGTATTGCGCCTGCGCTGCGGCCGTGCTCGCCAGCACAAGCGTGGCGATCGCCAGAAGCTTCTTCATCTCGACCTCCAGTGCAGGGAACCCCGTTCGCAAGGCTATGTGGTGACGGCCCCGCTGAATGTGCCCCAGATCACGGTCAGAACATGAGTCTGGGTCCCCGCGGCTTAGGTTCAAATCACTGGATCGCGGTCTGGTTTCAGGCCGCGCGCATCAATTTATGCGCACGCGCGTTTGACCCGGGCTATTCGAACCATGCCGCGTAGATCTTCGCGTAGCTGCCATCCTCGTGCGCGATGTGGAGCCACTGGTCGACGAACGCCTTCAATCCGACGTCGCGCTGCATCCAGTAGGCCTTCTCGGCGAAATCGAACGGCTTGTCGGGATGCACGGCGCAGAGCACGCCGGGATGCAGCTTCTGCTGATAGCGCGTCTCGGACGCATCGGTCATCATCAGGTCGGCGTCACCCTTGGCGATCTCGTCGAAGATCCTGGTGTTGTCGTTGAAGACCCGGATGTCGGCGGCCTTCACATTGGCGCGCGCAAAGCGCTCATTGGTGCCGCCGGGATTGACGATGACGCGGGTGCCGGGCTTGTCGATCTCGGCGAGCGTGTCGAACTTGCCGTTGTCGGCGCAGCGCGCGATCGGCGTCTTGCCCTCGCGCATGATCGGGGTCGAGAACAGGCCCTTCTTCTGCCGGTCGAAGGTGATGGAGATGCCCCCCATTGCGATGTCGAAATCGTCGGCCTCGAAATCTTTCATCATCTGCGGCCACGATGTCGGCACGAACTCGACCTTGACGCCGAGCGCCTTGCCGAGCGATTGCGCCATGTCGACGTCGAAGCCGCGGAATGCCTTGGTGTCCTTGTCGAGCGCCGTGAAGGGCAGATAGTCGCCGGTCATGCCGACACGCAGCGTGCCGCGCTTGACGATCTCATCGAGCCGCGATGGTGCCTGCTGCGCGTGCGCGGCGGACAGAAGCAAGGTGAGGGCAAGGGCGGCCGGCGCGCGAAACATCCGATTTCTCCGTCAATTCCGATGACATGTCGTTGCGGAGCATTTAG
>NZ_JACMYO010000423.1 GCF_020889685.1 Bradyrhizobium oropedii | reverse complement strand
TATGTGGACGGCCCCCGTGGCACAAGAGCTTCTGAACCTGATCGGATCGCTGACATCCATATGTCCGGCCTGTTGAGTGCGATCGGATTGATCGCTGGGCCAAGATGGTTTTCGCGACGCAAGTTCCAGACATACTCGCGACCTTTGATGGCCACAGGGTCCCACGGATTTGCCTTGCGTTCGGATCGATCGATCATTCCATCTGCTCTTGCAGCTCCGGTTCGGCTCGCGCGTGCAGCGTTTGGCCAGCCAAACTCCTAAGTGACGGTTGCCGTTGCGACGTTGATCCGGGCGGCATCGTAGCTCTCGCCGGTGACCATCAACTTCCAGGCGATGCGGGCCACCTTGTTGGCGAGCGCCACGGCCGCCAGCTTCGGCGGTTTGCGCCGGAGCAGCGCCAGCAGCCAGCGCGACGGCTGACCGCGGCCGAGCCTGGCTTGCCGGATCACGGCGGTCGCCCCTGCCACGAGCAGGCGACGCAGGGTCTCGTCGCCAGCACGGGTAATCTTGCCGAGCCTGGTCTTGCCGGCGGTGGAATGGTCTTTGGGCGTGAGGCCGAGCCAGGCCGCAAACAGCCGGCCGGAGCGGAATGCGTGCGGATCGGGCGTCTTCATCACAAGCGTTGTCGCAATGATCGGACCGACCGAGGGGATTCCTGCGAGACGACGGCTTGTGGCATTGGCCCGATGCCACGCTAGCAGCCTGGCCTCGATCGCCTTCAACTCGCCCTGCAACTGTGCATAGTCGCGACCCTGCATGGCGAACAGCTCACGCGCCAGCTCCGGAAGGCTCTCATCCTGGGCAATCCGCGCCAGCAGCGGCTCGATCTTGTCCAGTCCCTTGGCCGCGATCAGGCCAAACTCCGCCGCATAGCCACGGATCGCATTGCTGAGCTGGGTGCGGCGGGCGATCAGCCCGTCGCGAATGCCCGCCAGCATCAGCGCTGCCTGCTGCTCGGCGGTCTTCACCGGCACAAACCGCATCCGTGGCCGGCCCATCGCTTCGCACACCGCATCCGCGTCCCGCCCGTCATTCTTGTTCCGCGCCACGTAAGGCTTCACCAACTGCGGAGCCATCAACTTCACCTCATGACCGAGCTTGCCAAGCTCTCGAGCCCAGTAATGAGCCGCGCCGCAGGCCTCCATCCCGATCACGGTCGGCGGTAGTTTGGCAAAGAACTCCAGCGCCTGCTTGCGCGACAGCTTCTTGCGCAGCACCGGCTGCTCCGCCGCATCGACTCCATGCAACACAAAAATATGCTTCGACGTATCCATACCAATGCGGATAATCTGCTTCACGGACGGTCCCCTCGTTTGAGATTGCACAACCTCATTCTGGCACACTGATGCCGTAGGGGGCCGTCCACACCATCATAC
>NZ_JACMYO010000422.1 GCF_020889685.1 Bradyrhizobium oropedii | reverse complement strand
CTAAGCGAAGCGTAAGATCCGTGAAGTTTCCTTGGGCTGCCTCTGGTCGGGCGATCGCATCCGGCGCGTCATACGGAATGACAAAACTTGTTTTTGACACAGAGACACATCGTGTCATCGGGGGAGTCATCATAGGACCGCACGTCGGAGACATGATTGGAGAGATATGCCTCGCCATCGAAATGGGCGCAAACGCAGTCGATATAGCCAAGACTATTCATCCGCATCCGACCCTGGCTGAGACGGTGGGTCTGGCCGCAGAGCTATTCGAGGGCGTCTGCACAGATCTTATGCCGGTCGCCAGGCGAGCACGTGGCGCGTGAGCTGCGAGAGTGCCAGACCATTCATCGCACCAGACTCGGGGTTCGCCCAGGCCAGTCCACGGGCCCTCACCCTATGAAGTCTCTTTGCGCGAACTCGACACTTGCGTCTCGCCGGGTGGCTCAGGATCCTGAATCAAACGATGAGTAATATTGTCGAACGGCTTGAACAGCGTCGCGCTGGTGCCAAGCTGGGCGGCGGCGAAAAGCGCATCGGGGCGCAGCACGCCCGCGGCAAGCTGACCGCGCGAGCGGATCGAGCTTTTGCTGGACAAGGGCTCGTTCGAGGAATTCGACATGTTCGTCGAGCACCGCTCGATCGAGTTCAGCATGGAGAAGTCCAAGATCCCCGGCGACGGCGTCGTTACCGGCTGGGGCACGGTCAACGGCCGCAAGACCTTCGTATTCGCCAAGGATTTTACCGTGTTCGGCGGGTCCCTGTCCGAGACACACGCGCTGAAAATTACAAAACTTCAGGACATGGCGATGAAGGCGAGGGCGCCGATCATCGGCCTCTATGACGCCAGCGGCGCGCGCATCCAAGGAGGGTGTCGCGGCGCTCGCGGGTTATCCCTATGTGTTCCGCCGCAACGTCATCGCCTCGGGCGTGATCCCGCAGATCTCCGTCATCATGGGTCCCTGCGCCGGCGGCGACGTCTATTCGCCCGCCATGACCGACTTCATCTTCATGGTGAAGAAGACGAGCTACATGTTCGTCACCGGCCCCGACGTGGTGAAGACCGTCAGCGTCATCGAGGACGACAAGCACGCCGTCCAGATCGCCGACGAGATCGGCTACCCCGTGATGATCAAGGCCTTCGCCGGCGGCGGCGGCAAGGGCATGCGCATCGCGCATTCGAAGTCGGAGGTTGCCGAAGGCTTCAACCTCGCCAAGGCCGAGGCGAAGTCGTCGTTCGGCGACGACCGCGTCTTCATCGAGAAATTCATCGTCGATCCCACGCACATCGAGATCCAGATCCTCGGCGACAAGCATGGCAACGTGATCTATCTCGGCGAGCGCGAGTGCTCGATCCAGCGCCGCAACCAGAAGGTCATCGAGGAAG
>NZ_JACMYO010000421.1 GCF_020889685.1 Bradyrhizobium oropedii | reverse complement strand
GTGGCTCTGCACAGTAATTATGACTCTTTGGAAGCGTTGGGATAGGCGCGGCCCATTTTGGAACGGGCCTTGTCGGTAGTGAACATCCATTTGATGCGGGAGCGTGCGGCATTTCTCTGGCGTTCCCAGGCGGCGATTTCGCGGCGCAGCCGCTTGGGGTCGTCGATCCTGCGATCGAGGCACTGTCCGCGCATGACGCCGATCTCGATCTCGACCATGTTGAGCCAGCTTGCGTGCTTGGGGGTATAGTGGAACTCGAGCCGCCGCAAAATCCGTCTGGCTTCGGCAGGCGGGAACGCCTGATAGAGGGCGCCGGCAGAATGGGTCGATAGATTGTCCTGGACGACCCTGATGGTCTCGGCGTCGGGATAATGGATGTCGACGAGCTCGCGCATGCATTGGGCGTAGTCTTCTGCCGCACGGCGCTCGGTGACTTTGACCTTGCGCCAGGGACGATGCACGTCGAGCAGGACGAAGAGGTTGACGGTGCCATTGCGACGATACTCGTAATCGTAACGTTCGAGCCGGCCCGGCTCGGCCGGGATTGGTTGGCGCGCCTCGCCGATGAGCTGCACCGGGCTTTCGTCGAAGCACACCACCGGCCGCTCGGGATCGGGTGCCTCGGCGTAAAGGTCGAGCACGTCTTCCATGCGGGCGACGTATTCGCCATCGACCTTGGGAATGCACCACATGTCCCGACGCCACGGCTTGAGGCCGTTCTCGGCCAGCCGCCGGCGCACCGTCTCGCCTGACAGGCTCTCATATCGGTGAGTTTGACCATCGCGCCGGCCAACAGCTCCAGCGTCCAGCGGGCACGGCCCGCAGGCGGCTTGGTGCAAGCGGTTGCCACCAGCAGAGCCTCTTCCTTGCCGGTGAGCTTTCGCTCTGCCCCGGGACGCGGCTCCTCGCTCCGCGCCCGTTCCAGATTGCCTTCCACGAAGCGCCGCTTGGTCCGGTACACGGCGGAGCCGCCCACCGCCACGGTGCGCGCAATTTCCTCGTCGCTGCGGCCGGCATCCGCCGCCAGCAGAATCTGGGCTCGCTTGAGTTTGCGGGCAGCGCATTTGCCCTTGCTCAGCATCGTGGTCAGTTCGTCGCGTTCGGCTTGGCTCAGTTCGACTCGATAACGTATATTCATCTCGGCCCCCTTTGTCGGAGAGCCGGATGAATCGACAAATGAATCGGAAATCAGGCCTCGCCCGCCGCCCCGGCGCGCAAGGCTTCACCGAAAAGCAGGGCGAGTACCTCGCTTTCATCTACACCTACTCGCACATGTTCCGGTGCGCCCCCGCCGAAGCCGACATGCAACGCCACTTCCAGGTTAGCCCACCCTCGGTTCATCAGATGGTCGTCACCCTCGAACGAGCCGGTCTTATCCGACGTCAACCCGGCGTCGCACGAAGTATCGAG
>NZ_JACMYO010000420.1 GCF_020889685.1 Bradyrhizobium oropedii | reverse complement strand
CGGCTTTCGCCCGGACGACGAGTGGATAGACTCACGCGCTCTTCTTCTGGAACTGCCCGGTCGCGCGGAAGCGCCAGAGATATTGCGGGGCGATCGCTTCCATCGAATCGGGCGTGATGCCGAGGCCCGCGAAGGTCAGCCCGGCAGCCTTGGCGGCGTCGGACACCACGTTGTCCGTGCGCAGCATCGCGACCTGGTCCGGGGTCAGTGTGAAGGGGCCCGGGGCGAATTGCAGGACATACGACTGGAGCTTGGCGAGGCCGAACGGCAGCGGCGCCAGCATGCGATCGCGCTGGGTGATCTGGAGGATGATCTCCATGATCTCGCGCATCGTCAGCACTTCCGGGCCGCCGAGCTCGTAGGTTGCGCCCGCCTTCGCCTTGCCGTCGACGGCATCCGCCACGGCGTCGGCGACGTCGGCGACATAGGCCGGCTGCACCGTGTTGACCCCGCCGCCGACCAGCGGCAGCACCGGCGACATCCGCGCCAGCGCCCCAAAGCGATTGGTGAACTGATCCTCGGGCCCGAACAGCAGCGACGGCCGCATGATGGTGGCCGACGGCAAGGCCGCCTGTACTGCCTTCTCACCTTCGGCCTTGGCGCGGAAATAGCCCGACAGCGAATTCTCGTCGGCGCCGATCGCCGAGACATGGACCATGCGGGCGCCGTTGGCGGCCGCCGCCCTGGCGATGGTCTCGGCGCCCTTCACCTGCACCGCATCAAACGTCTGCCCGCCGCCTTCGGCCAGAATGCCGACCAGATTGATGGCGATCTGCGAATCACGCATCGCGGCCTCGACCGAGGCCGGGTAGCGGACATTGGCCTGGACGGCATGAACCTGGCCGACGCGGCCGAGCGGCTGCAGATGGCCGGCCAGTTCAGGCCGCCGCACCGCGACTCGCACGCGGTAATCGCGCTTGCAGAGCGCCCGAACCACATTCCGTCCCAGAAAACCCGATCCGCCGAATACCGTGACGAGCGTTTCCAGGTTCGATGCCATGAGGTCCATTCCTGCCGGATTCGAGAACTATTCGGGGGAGTTAGTGGTTTGGCGATACGCCATCAGCCCAATCCTGTACAGGCTATTTGAATTTCCAATCGCGAATTTGACAAGCGCGTAACCGATCCTTACTAAGCCGCTCCACATGCCCAGGTGGCGGAATTGGTAGACGCGCTGGCTTCAGGTGCCAGTGGCTTAACGGCCGTGAAGGTTCGAGTCCTTTCCTGGGCACCACCCCCTTTCCAAGCGATTGAAATCGCTAGGTTACGGGGAATTTGCGTGGCTCGCCTGCGCGCAAGATCGGGCATGCGGTGAGGCCGCTGCCCAGCCCGACTATCCTCACCCATCGATTGACTGACGACACCAGCCGATAATCCGGGCGCGGTGGCATGAACCCGCGTCCTCGGACAGCTTCCAGCCGCCATCTAG
>NZ_JACMYO010000419.1 GCF_020889685.1 Bradyrhizobium oropedii | reverse complement strand
CTGAGATTGCCGAGGCAATTCGGCCCGGTGACCGCAAGCCCGGTCTCCTTGATCGCCTGCTTCAGCTCGACCGCGAGCCGCTGGCTCTCCTCATCCTGCAACTCGCTGAAGCCGGACGTGACGATGGTCGCCGAGCGCGCGCCGGCCGCGGCGGCATCGCGGATCACCTGCACGGCGAAGCGGGCCGGCACCAGCACCAGCACATGGTCGGGCTTTTCGGGAAGGCTGGCGAAATCCTTGTAGCAGGTGACACCCCAGATCGTTTCGCGTTTGGCGTTGATCGGAAACAGGCCGCCTGAATATCCGTACTTGACCAGATTGTTCCAGATCCGTTCGGCGTAGTTGCCGGGCTTGTCGGTGGCGCCGACCAGCACGATGTTGCGCGGGTGCAGCATCGCATGGATGCTCTTGACGATGTCGCTGGCGTCAGCGGGCGGCGCCCATTTGCGGGACGGATGTGACGCGGTGCTTGCGAGAGCTTCCATGGAGCCTGCCCTTATCCTTGTTCTGCTTGTTTCCTCTGGCCCACGGTCGATCACCGCAGGACCCGATTTTTCATTGTTTTTATGGCTGATGGAAGAGGGTGGCAACTCACGCTGACGCAAGTCAGGGCGTCGCGCGCAATATCCCGGCAGG
Source organism: Bradyrhizobium oropedii (assembly GCF_020889685.1). Lineage (GTDB taxonomy): Bacteria > Pseudomonadota > Alphaproteobacteria > Rhizobiales > Xanthobacteraceae > Bradyrhizobium > Bradyrhizobium oropedii. The sequence goes on along the minus strand of NZ_JACMYO010000419.1, from coordinate 794 downwards.
CGAAAATTCACACGTCTCAGGAACCCGATTCGCGTGTTCTCGAATCCGATTCGAGTGTTCTCGAATCCGATTCGATCAGGGTTGCGTGCAACAGATAGCGCTCGGGGCCCGATGTCAGCGCGTCGAACGGCCAGCAGGTCGACAGCACCAGTTCATACCCGTCGGTCACCGGGTCGATGCCGGACTGGTCGAAGCGGACAACTGAGCTACGGTCGGCCCGGTAGCGAAACATCTTGCCGTCACGCCGCGTGACGTCGATCTCGTCACCGATTGTGACATCCTTCAGAAACCTGAAATGGGTGTCGCGATGCGCGGAATAGACCGCGACGCCACGCTCACCGGCATCGGCGGTCTGCTCGACATGGCCGGGACCGAACGCCAGCGCCTGGCCGCTGCTGCCCGCGAGCACAATCGCGGACGCGTGCAGCCGCTTCACCTCGATCCGGGCCACAGGCCAGGTGTCGGCCCAGCTCCACGGTTTCACCGGATGGCCGGTCGCGATGCTCTGTGCGAAGGCACGCTCCAGCAGCACCTGCGCGAGCAGCGCCTTGGCGTGGATGTAGGCGCCCTGGCTGAACAGGATCAGGCCAATCAGGGCGAAGGCGAGGGATGGGATTAAGCGGCGCATTGTCATCCTGCTCCCGTCATTGCGAGGAGCGAAGCGACGAAGCAATCCATCTTTCCCCGAATGGGGGCATGGATTGCTTCGCTTCGCTCGCAATGACGGTGATGGAAAAAGTGGCGCGCGCGGCCCTTGGGGGACGGGTGAGAAGGCCGCGCGCGCTCTTGGAAAG
>NZ_JACMYO010000418.1 GCF_020889685.1 Bradyrhizobium oropedii | reverse complement strand
CCCCGAAGCAAGAGAAGTCCACCTTTCGCAGAAAGATCGCAAGGTGCTTGAGGCGTGTTGGCGCTCGCCGGTGACGTTGCAGCGCGATTTGAAGCGGGTGCGGATAGTTCTGTTGGCGGCGGAGGGGCGTAGCACCCGCTCGATCGCCAAGGAAGTCGGAGTCCAGCCGCGGATTGTCAGCCTTTGGCGGCGCCGCTATGCCGATCATGGCCTTGAAGGGCTGCAAGACAAGCCGCGGCCCGGCAAGCAGCCATCTATACGAAGGCCACCGACAAGCGGATTCTGAAGCTGCTGGATAAGCCGTCCCCGCAAGGATTTGCGCGCTGGACCGGCCCTCTGCTGGCCGAGGCGCTGGGTGATGTTGACGTCCAATATGTCTGGCGGTTCCTGCGCAGCCACAAGATTGACCTCGTAGCCCGCAAGTCCTGGTGCGAGAGCAACGACCCGAACTTTACGGCCAAAGCCGCCGATGTTGTTGGCCTCTATGTCGCCCCGCCCGCGAAGGCCATTGTGCTATGCGTGGACGAGAAGCCCTCGATCCAGGCCTTGGAGCGAGCGCAGGGTTATCTGAAGTTGCCCAATGGCCGCGCCTTGACCGGCCAGAGCCACGATTACAAGCGGCATGGCACCACAACACTGTTTGCGGCCCTTGAGGTCGCCACCGGAAAGATCATCGCGACGCATTCAAAACGTCGTCGCCGCGTCGAGTTTCTCGATTTCATGAACAGCATCACCGCGGCCTTTCCGGGCCGAAAGCTTCACGTCATCCTCGACAACCTCAACACCCACAAGAAAAACGAGCCTTGGCTCAAGTCAAGTCAGGTCCCGGTGTCACAATGGCATGACGTGATTGCCGAGCCGATGACTTCATGATGCCTCCTTCTTCGAACGCTTGGTGCGTCGTACCCGGTTGCGAAGCTGGGTAATTTGTTTGTCTGAGAGCTCGATCTGCCATGGCTGGCCTTTGGCCAACTGACGACCTACCAGCAATCCGCGCGCAAGATAATCGAACACCGTCTGCGAGGTTACACCAAGCTCGGCCGCAGCGCCCTGAATCGAGAAGCTACCGTCAGGCCAGCGCATCGGATTCTTGTCCACGCCGTTGATTTTGATGGTGGGAATGCCCCAGCGGGTACGCAACAACCAGACGTTCTCGCCTTTGAAGGCGCAGCCTCGGGCCGCGACGAAGCCTTCCTGATTGAGTATTGCCGCGATCTCGCCATCCATTTTGTGTTCAGCATTCAACTCGACGATCCGTCGCCGCAACCGATCAATGTCGATGTAATCGCGGTAGGTGTGAACGCGCCGTTGTACGTGATGCTCGCTGGTTGCGCCGGTCTGCCAGACGATCTTGAGCCACACCTGACCTCGGGTCCGCTTCTGATCAAGAACGACTTCGCGGATGACAAATCGTAGAATGCGCTTGCGATCGGCTGCCGACGTGGTGA
>NZ_JACMYO010000417.1 GCF_020889685.1 Bradyrhizobium oropedii | reverse complement strand
CTAGGGCATGCACATATCAGGTGCGGCGGATTGACTCGGGTTCGCCACGGGGGATTCCAGAATCGGAAGTCTGTGTGATTCCTATTGCGGCACTCCATGGTTTGGACGGGGTGCCGCGATGTTGTCACGGATTGACTGGACGCTAGGCCGGTTCGGGGATCGTCGTCTCGATAAAGGGGGGCGGCGTTCGTCGAACGCATGGTTGCGGGCAGAACTGTCTGCCTTCGGCAGCTCTCCAGGGGGAACCGGGCGCTGGAAGTGCGGTTCCACCGCTTTCTTGGCCATGACAAGGTGACGGCGGAGCGGATCATCGAAAGCTGGAGCGAAAGCACGGTCGCTGCGGTGGAAGGCCGCCACGTGCTGGCGATCCAGGACACCAGCGAGATCCACTTCAACACCACACCGCAACGCCGGCGCGGGCTCGGAGAAATCGGCAAGGGCAATAACCATGGCGTGCTGCTGCATCCGCTGCTGGCTGTGGATGCCGATGATGGCAGCTGTCTTGGACTTTTGAGCGGGCAGATATGGACGCGCAAAGGCCGCCGCACGGTCTCGCACGACGATCGGGAATTATCGGACAAGGAATCGCAGCGCTGGATATCCACGGCCGTGGCGGCAAGGCCGCTGCTCACCAAGGCCGCGGCGGTGACGGTGCTGGGTGACCGCGAGAGCGATATTTTTGCCCTCTATGCCAACTCGGCTGAGCAGCACTTCCACGTCATCGCGCGCAGCATGCATGATCGCAAGCTTGCCGACCGCAGCAGCTTATATGAGGCTAGCGATGCCATGGCCGCGGTGGACCGACGTACGATCCAACTGCCTGCGCGCGCCGCGCGGTCCGCTCGCCTGGCCCATCTCGAACTTCGCTTTGACGCAATCGAGCTTGCCCGCCCGCAGAGTAAGTTCCTGCACCATTTGCCGAAAAGCTTGCCATTGGCGGTGGTCGATGTACGCGAGATCAATGCCGGAACCGGCGTAGAGCCACTGCACTGGCGCCTTCTCACCTCTCACGAGGTTACCAGCGTCGAGGACGCCTGGCGTATCGTCCAATGGTACAAGCAGCGCTGGATCATCGAGCAGTTCTTCCGCATCCTGAAGACACAAGGCCTCAAGCTCGAAGACAGTCAGATCGGATCCGCCGATCGTCTTCTCAAGCTGGTTGCAATCGCCGCCAAGGCGGCGGTCATCACCATCCAGCTTCTGCAGGCCCGCAATGGTGGTCGCCAACCCATTCTCGTTGCCTTCGACAACAGCCAAATTGACGCGCTCACGGCCCTCAACCAGCAACTCGAAGCCGGCAGCAAGCGACTAAAGAACCCACACCCACCCAGTAGCCTTGCTTGGGCCGCCTGGATCATTGGCCGTCTCGGTGGCTGGGATGGCTACCCATCGTCCAAGCCGCCGGGCCCGATCACCTTCAAGAACGGCCTCGAATACTTCCACGCCGTCGCAGCAGGATGGAGCCTCAGAGTTATGTGCATGCCCTAGTGC
>NZ_JACMYO010000416.1 GCF_020889685.1 Bradyrhizobium oropedii | reverse complement strand
CGCACTAGTGCATGCACATATCTCTGAGGCTCCATCCTGCAGCGACGGCATGGAAGTATTCGAGGCCGGTTTTGAAGGTGATGGGGCCTGGCGGCTTGGACGACCGGTAGCCGTCCCAGCCGCCGAGGCGACCGATGATCCATGCGGCCCAAGCGAGGGTGTCGGGCAGGTGTGGATTCTTCAGCTTTTTGGTTCTGGCCTCGAGCAGCTGATTGAGGGCTCTCAAGGTGGCGATCTCATTGCTGTTAAAGGTCGTGGCGATGCCCTGCTGGCCACCGTTGCGCGCCTGCAGGAGCTGGATGGTAATGACCGCGGCTTTAGCAGCGATGGCGACCAATTTGAGAAGCCGCTCGGCGATGCCGATCTGGCTATCCTCGAGCTTGAAGCCCTGTGTCTTGAGGACGCGGAAGAACTGCTCGATGATCCAGCGCTGCTTATACCAATCGACGATGCGCCAACCATCGTCTGCATTGGCGACCTTATGCGAGGTGATGAGACGCCAATGCAGCGGTTCGACGTCGGGACCGGCATTGATCTCGCGAACGTCAACGATGGCGAGCGGCAGGCTTTTCGGCAAGTTTCGCAGGAACTTGCTCTGAGGTCGGGCAAGCTCGATCGCGCCGAAGCGAAGTTCGAGATCCGCCTGACGTGCAGGCCGTTGCGCACGTGCGGGCAATTGGACGGTGCGCCGCTGCACCGGCGCCATGGCGTCGATGGCCACGTACAGACCCGTCGCGTCAGCCAACTTGCGATCATGCATGCTGCGAGCGATCACGTGGTGGTTTTGCTCGGCCGCGCCGGCATAAAGAGCAAAAATATCGCTCTCGCGGTCACCAAGCAGGGTCACCATTGCGGCGCCCGCGAGCAGCGGCTTGGCCGCAAGGGCTGTGGTGAGCCAGCGCTGCGATTCCTTGTCTGACAGGTCGCGGCTGTCATGCGAGACGGTCCGGCGGCCCTCACGCGTCCACACCTCGCCGCTCAGAAGTCCCAGACAAGTGCCATTGTCCGCATCCACCGCCAGCAGCGGGTGCAGCAGCACGCCGTGATTATTGCCCTTGCCGATTTCTCCCAGCCCGCGTCGGCGTCGTGCGGTGGTGTTGAAGTGGATCTCGCTGGTGTCCTGGATCGCCAGCACATGGCGGCCTCTCACCGCCGCAACCGTGCTTTCGCTCCAGCTTTCGATGATCCGCTCCGTTGTCACCTTGTCATGGCCCAGAAAGCGGTTGAACCGCACTTCCAGCGCACGATCCCCTCGGGAAAGCCGCCGCAGGCACACATCCTTGCCCGCAACCATGCGTCCGACAAGCGTCGCCCCCCTTTATCGAGGCGACGATCCCCGAACCGGCCCAACGTCCAGTCAATCCGCGACAACATACCGGCACCTCCACCCAAACCGAAGTGCCGCAATAGGAATCACATGGATTGCCGATTCTGGAATCCCAGCCTTGGTACCCGAGTCAATCGGTCGCATCAGATGTGTGCATGCCGTAGTGC
>NZ_JACMYO010000415.1 GCF_020889685.1 Bradyrhizobium oropedii | reverse complement strand
CTGCAACGGATCGGCCGCGGCGCCGATCGCGCGCTGATCGCGTTGATCAAGCCGGCTCCGCATCTCGCTGCCAGACCGGCGGCGCCGGTTGCGCCGGAGACGCCGGTCGCCGCAGCACCGCAAGAGGCCGCAACAGTGGTGCCACAGCCTGCGCCTGCCGCTGTCGAGCAAGCCGACATGCAGGATGAAGCCCCCGCACCGGCCAGCGAAGCGCCGGCCACCTTCACGCTGTTCGATGCGCTCGATCCACCGGCGGAAGCAGCAATAGCCGAGCCGATCATCAGTCCGGCTGAATCCAGACCTGCGCACGCGGCTCCATCGCTCGCGGCAGCAGAAGACGCGCACGTGCAGACGGCGCCCGTCGAGACCGCGGCATTCGACACCACGCCTGACGTGACTCCCGCTGTCGAGGAGCCGCTGTCGGAAGCGCTGATCGAGGTGCCCGCCGAGGCGCAGGTCGCAGAGCCTGCGGCAGAGCCCGCACCCGTTCTCGAAGAGACCGCACCTGCGCCCGCTTCGGAAACACCGGCACCGCCCGCCGATCCCGTCCCCTCGCCCTATGCGATCGCGGATCTGCCCGTGCCGCCGCCTGTCGCCGAGCCGGAGCCCGTGGCATCAGCGCCAGCAAAACCGCCATCCTGGCTCGACGAGCCGTTGCCGGTGCGGCGGCATCCGCTGCGCTTCATGTGGCAGATGGACCATGAGGCCCGCTTCTCGCTCGGCTCCGACGAATTCACCCGGCTGATCGGCCTGCACACCGCGGCCGGCTTCGGCCGGCTGTGGAGCGAGATCGCCGAAAGCTTCGGCGTCGATCCCGAAGGCGGCGTGATGCAGGCGTTCGCCAGCCACGACACCTGGAGCGGCATCACGCTGAACTGGCCGGTCGACGGCGGCGGCCGCCTGCCGGTCGAATTGTCCGGCCTGCCGGTGTTCGACCGCAATCGGAATTTCGCCGGCTATCGCGGCTTTGGTGTGTGTCGTGATCTCGACGGGCTTGCGCGACTCGCTGCGTTGCGCCGCTATGAGTTCTTCAGCGGCTCGATCGTGCCGCAATTGCTGTCGGCCGACGTCGCGCCGGCGCCGCGCACCGCTGCGCCGCCACATGAAAGTCCTCCGCCACACGCGGAGCCGCCGCCCGATACCAACGCAGCCGCACCACCCGAGGAATTGACCGAGCCGACAGCAGCAGAGACTTCACACCAAGCCGATCCGGATCACGCCGTGGAAACGCACGAGGAAACGCAGGAAGTGCGTCACGACACACCGCAGAATGTGGTGCCGTTCCGTCTTGCCGGCGACACCCGGCCGCCCTCGCTGACACCTGTCGAGAACAACGCCTTCAACGAGCTCGCCCGCCAATTGTCGGCGCGGCTCGAGAGCGAGGCCGGCCTCACCGCGCCTACCAACGACAGTGCCACCGCTGAGCCGATCGCCGACGAGCCGTCCGCAGGCGAGCCGCCGCAAGAGGCTGCGTCTCAGCAGGAAAAGGTTACGCAGCAGGAGACGCCGGCCGAGCCGCCAAAGGCCGGCTGGCTCGCGGCGGCCGAG
>NZ_JACMYO010000414.1 GCF_020889685.1 Bradyrhizobium oropedii | reverse complement strand
CCATTGCCGACGCCGCAGCGCGCGGCATGGGGCTGGCGTGGCTGCCCTCCTGGCTGGTGCGCGACCGCCTCGACAACGGCGCGCTGGTCCGCGTCCTCGGCGACGAAGGGGAATTTCTCTACGATTGCCATGCCCTGTGGCTGCCGACGCCGCGACTGCCGCCGAAAGTCCGCGTTGCGGTCGACGCGCTCGCGGCGGCGCTGCCGAAACTCGTGGCGTAGCCCGAGCGCTCGACCATGTGAGCGTTAACTCACCCTCCACCATGCCGGGAGGCCGCCGACGGTAACCATAAGGCTTAACAGCGCGTCAACGCTCCCCCAACAAGTCTAACTGTTTCTAATGGGGGAGAATGGGTCGTGGACGCATTTGCATTTGAATTCATGGGACTGGCGATGATCGCGCTGTGCCTGGTCGTGCTGGCGATACCTGCGGCGCGCCGGCCGCCGAAGAACATGCGCTACGAGTGAACCGAAGAAGAGTAATTGAAGTTGAGACCGGCCCCTTCATGCCGGCGGGCGTCTGATCGACGCGAGGCCGCATGACGTCGAACGTCATGCTCGCTTCCGCTGTCGTTTCGGCACTCCCTCTCAGCGCTCATCTCGTCGCGATCGCGCGACAAAACCGCGCTCGCACGTCATCGAATGGCGATATGCTCGCCCTGACGAGTCCGGTGGGACGCAAGTCGGGGAATTGAGCAGCCTTGAACGATACCGACGTCCAGCAATCCGACACGACGCCCTCCGCGAGATCAGCGCACTCGCCGCTCGAGGTGCTGCTGATTTTCTTCAAGCTCGGCCTCAGCTGCTTCGGCGGCCCGATCGCCCATATCGGCTATTTCCGCGACGAGTTCGTCACCCGCAGGCGCTGGCTTGACGAGCAGGCCTATGCGGATCTGGTCGCGCTCTGCCAATTTCTGCCGGGCCCTGCGAGCAGCCAGGTCGGCTTTTCGCTCGGCCTGCTGCGATCAGGGTATTTGGGAGGGCTCGCGGCCTGGACCGGCTTCACGCTGCCCTCGGCGATCGCGCTCGTGCTGTTTGCGTACGGCGCCAGCGGATTGAGCGGCCCGGCCGGCGCGGGCCTGGTGCATGGCCTCAAGCTGGTCGCAGTGGCGATCGTGGCACAAGCCGTCTGGGGCATGGCGCGATCGCTCTGCCCCGACCGCGAACGCGCATCGATCGCGACGGTGGCGGCGCTGGTCATCCTCGCCAGCTCTTCGTCGATCGCGCAGATCGGCGCCATCATGCTCGGCGCCATCGCCGGGCTTTGGTTCTGCCGCGCGCAACCGGCCAACGGCGTCACGCATATCGCGATGCCGGTGTCGCGCCGCGTTGGCATGGCAGCGCTGATCCTGTTCCTTGCGCTGCTGGTCGGACTGCCGCTGCTCGCCCGCACATGGCCCGGCCTCGGCCTGTTCGACGCCTTCTACCGCTCGGGTGCGCTGGTGTTCGGCGGCGGCCATGTCGTGCTGCCGCTGCTGCGCGAAGCGGTGGTGACGCCGGGCTGGATCGGCGACGATGCGTTCCTGGCCGGCTACGGCGCCGCGCAAGCGGTGCCGGGGCCGCTGTTCACCTTTGCC
>NZ_JACMYO010000413.1 GCF_020889685.1 Bradyrhizobium oropedii | reverse complement strand
CCCGGGAGACTACGCCACCCTCAATTCCCACCAACCTCGCGACGGCACCTAGGCTCGCGGGAGGACAGTCTGAACCTCTGTCCCCGATAAACTTCAGGAACCATGTAGTGGTGGTTGGCATCGAACCACTTGGTCATCTCCTGCGCAGGTGCGCCAAACCCGCGCGATCCGTGACCGCAACTCGCATCCTGGCGGTCGCGTTGTGAACCGCGGGCCATGTCGAAGTACGTCTTGAGCCAAACCGATTGGGCTTTCGACGCGTAGATTTCAGGGATGGCGCCAACCATGACGCTCGTGTCGAGCACCTGATCGTACAACGAGAAATCGTTCGACGGAATGACGGTGACACCGAAGGATTTCTGGCGAGCCCAGTTCGCAGCACGCAGGCCGGCTGCGTCCTCGAGCAATTGCTGTTCGCTGAGTGTGCCGGCCCAGTAGCTTTCGAGCGCGAGTTTGAGCTCGCGCCTTGGACCGATGCGTGGCATTCCAAGCGCGGAACCGGAAGGGAGAGAAGAAACATAGCGTTAACCCCATATTGGGGGCAAAGGCCATGGCGGACGCAGGCGGGATCGCGGGAAGCGACGGCTGCTTGGCGCACCACCGGGACACCCGCCCGTGGACGTATATGTTGTCCAGGCAGGTCTCCTGGCTCGCGGGTCATCGCTGCTGTCCGGCCTTCCGGAAGCCGCACAGGCTTCAGTGACCTTGTTGGACAGCGGCTCGCCGCTTACAGTTGCGGGGGCAGCGCCGGCATGTTCAGCGGCTTCCCTCTTAGCTCCGGATCAAGCGGGACCGGAGAACCTCGACGACTTGGATTATCGGCAAAAGAACTCTTCCTCTCAGATGATCCTCTCAGGTTAGCGCTGCAACATCGACTAGGCGAATGACCATTTACCTCGACCGTTGACCACGATTGGAAGCTCTCTCCAACTATAATGTCGGCAGAATTATCCGAGGCGCAAGTGGCGGTGCTTCGAGCGCGCCGGCATCCGGTCTCTCAACAGTCAAAGACCGCTGCCACGCGCAAGACATCCGTGCAAAATCCAGCTGCACGTGGCGCGCATGTTAATCTACGATGCCACCCAATTCTGGTAGGCGCCTTGCGGCCCCTTATGGCGATAATGCTTGACCACGCATATCGATCCGCCTCAACGAAGGCAGGGAGGGTCGCAATGAAAATGACTGTTTGGAGTGCCCTCGGCGTCTTTGCTGTTGCCATCTTTGCGGCTGACCTGTTCGGGTGGCTGGTAAGGCCGTTCATGAGTCAACCCGTCAGACAGACACTCTCTAGATTGTCAACAGCTCAAGACGAAGCTAGCGCGACTTGATCCCCGGCCGCCTACCAGTGGACACCGACTAGATGGAAGCACTGCTCATCCAATCATGAAGAGCGACGGCGAGCCGAGGCGCCCGACCACGGACGCGATGAGCACCACCGCGTGCGTAAACCGGAGCGCGCGCCATCGTATCATCAGCCTGCTTGAGGCCATGCACGTTCCTCGATTCCACATGTCCGGCGCTGAAGATCGGCTTCGCAAGCCTTGGCCATCAAGCGCAAAGTGAAGCTGGCTGAGGCTGCTATCGTTGGTAAGCGGCAAGCTAAGGCCGTCAGGCGGCGTGGTTCCATGGCATAAGCGCGT
>NZ_JACMYO010000412.1 GCF_020889685.1 Bradyrhizobium oropedii | reverse complement strand
CGGCCCCGCCGCAATTGGCCTCGGCCGCGGGGTCGCGGCCTTCGCCGCCGGCGACCATGAGGGCGCGGTGCGCATCCTTGCGCCGCTGATGCCCGAACTGGTGCGGATCGGCGGCAGCCATGCGCAGCGCGAATTGTGGGAGGACACCTTCATCGTCGCGTGCCTCCGCGCCGGGCAGGGCCGGCAGGCCACGGGCCTGATCTCGGACCGGCTGCATCGCCGGCCCTCCAGGCGTGACCTTGCATGGTCGCAGGAGGCGGCAAGGCAATAGCCAAACCTCAATCCGCCTTCGCCATGAACGCGGCAAGCGCATCGCGATCGGCTTGCCGCATGGTCAGCCCGAGCTTGGAACGGCGCCACAGCACGTCGTCGGGAAAGCGCGCCCATTCCTTGCGCATGAGATAGCGCACCTCCGCGCCGGTCAGCTCAGCACCGAAGGCCGGGCCGAGATCGGCCTTCTTCTTCGCATCGCCCATGATATCTTTCACGTTCAGCCCGTAGGAGGCCACCAGCCGCCGCGCCTCGTCCTCGCTGAGGAAGCGCCAGCGGTCGCGGGCGATGTCGACCTCGGTTTCAAAACGCTGCCACGCGAATTCGCCGCCCGGCAGCGGCGCCGTCGCAGTCCAGCGCGGCCCCATCGGATAGAACCGGGTGAGCTTCGAGACCGCCCGCTCGGCACGGCGCCGCGACGTCGTGACGTCGCCGCCGAAGATCGTGAGCAGCGGGGCCTTCCCGCGCCTGAAGTCGAGCGACGCGGCGCCTTCGCGCCTGCGCCACCGCGCGGGCGCGATCACGGAATTGGCGCCGGAAATCGTTCGCAGCACATCGGCCGGGGAGATCTGCTCGCGAAAGTAGCGATTGGCCGCGTCGCAGAGATAAGCCACCTCACGTACCCCCATCGCGACAATGGCGGGATCGCCCTTGAAGGCATGGCTGATGCTGCCGATCAGGGTGAAGTCGCGCTCATAGGGACTGGCGAAGATCAGCTGCCCGTCGGTGTTCTGGAACGCATAGACGTTGTCGCAGTCGAACAGGCGGCGCACCACGATCTGGCTGATCTGCACCGTCGCGAGCTGCGGCGCCGGCACGCGCAACACGGTATCGGCGACGGAGGCGGTCCAGGCGCCGGTCGCGTTGACCAACGACCGCGCCGTGATAACCCGCCGATAACCGCGGTCGATCGCGATCAGCCGCCAGGTCTCGCCACGCTCGGCCCGAGTCACACGCGCGCCGGTGCGGATATCGGCGCCGCGCGCCGCGGCGTCGACCGCATTGAGCACGACGAGCCGGGAATCGTCGACGACGCAATCGGAATATTCGAACGCGGTTCCGAACGGCCGCTTCAGCGCATTGCCGACCGGATGATGGGTGACATCGAGCGTCGTCGAGCGCGGCAGGCCGCTGCGGGAGGCCAACCGCTCGTACAGCAGCAGCAACGTCCGCAATTGCCACGGCGGCCGCTCCCCGGCATGCACGGGGATCGCGAACCGCGCCGGCCGCACCAGATGCGGCGCGATGCGCAGCAACACATCGCGTTCCCTGAGCATCCGACGAACGCGGAAGAACTCGCGCCGCTCCAGCCCGGCGAGATCGCCGTGCACCAGCCGTGGCGAGGCCTGCGAGGCGCCGGAGCCGAGATCGCCCTGCTCCAGCAGGATCACGCGGAGGC
>NZ_JACMYO010000411.1 GCF_020889685.1 Bradyrhizobium oropedii | reverse complement strand
CCAGCCACCGCCGCCCATGGCGTGGAAAGCGCCGCCATGGAAGCCACCACCACCGTGGAAGCCGCCACCGCCATAGAAGCCACCTCCACCGTGGCCGCCCGCCGACGCAGAGTCGACCGTGAACAAGCCGACCGAGGCCGTCGCCAGCAAGGCAATCATCGTTTTACGCAACATCACCCGTCACTCCGCTTTCCGAGGCCTTTCTTTTCAAGCCTCCTCCGACGCGTCCCGCGCATGCTAACCCAAAGTAGGACCGCCGCTTCGACCGCGCGCCTGTGTCGCCCTCACTTCTGCGCGACCCGTGTTCATCAAGCGCGCGGCCGTCAAACGTTAGCAGCCACGGCAGATGCCGTTGACCCGGCGGTCGGCTGTCTTGTTCTCGTCGGCGATCGCCTTGTCGATGCTTTCGGTCGATGCCGAGCCGGTGGTAACGCCCTCGCCTGTGTTCAGCCGGCCGGAGGATTGCGCCGTGCCGGCACCGTTGGTGCCTGATGGCGGCGACGTGAGTTGCGGCGATGTCGGGCTGGCTGGCGAGCGGTCGCTCGTCCCCGTGCCTTGGGCGACGGTAACCGCGGGTGTCAGCAGAATGGCGATTGTCGCGAACGCAGTGGTGACGGATAATTTGCGCATGGCAATTCTCCCTTGCGAACGTCAACCAGTCCGCAAGACACCGGTTCCGGCAGGCGATTGAGCAATACAGTTTGGGAGCAATGCAATTTGCGCAAGCTGATCGAGTTTGACGACGACACTTTCGACAAGCTGAAGCAGCTTGGCCGCGACCGGATGGCGACCCTGCAGGAGCTCGCGGACGAGGCCTTCGCCGACCTGCTCAAGAAGCACGGTATTCCGATCGACCTGAAGGATGCGCTGCGCAAGAGCGCAAGGCTTCAGGTGGCAACAAAGCCGGGCCCCGCAGCACCGCAGGGCGCACGCAAGCAGGGCCGGAAGCGCTGAGAGTTCAGCCGATCTTCTTCAGCCCGGCCTTGTACTGCGGGCCCCTGATGGCGTAGGACTTGGCCGGCCGCGACAGCGCCTCGGCCTGCGCGGCGTCGAGTGTGCGCACCACGCGCGCGGGCGCACCGATGATCAGGGAATTTTCCGGAAACTCCTTGCCCTCGGTGATGACCGAGCCGGCGCCGACGACACTGCCGCGCCGGATGCGCGCACCGTTCATCACGATCGATCCCATCCCGATCAGCACGCCGTCTTCCAGCGTGCAGCCATGCACGATCGCATTGTGGCCGATGGTCACGTTGTTGCCGATGGTCAGGGGGAAACCGGGATCGACATGCAGGGTCGAATTGTCCTGCACGTTGGAGCCTTCGCCGATCTCGATCCACTCGTTGTCGCCGCGCAGCACGGCGCCGAACCAGACGCTCGCCGCGGATTTGAGGCGGACCTTGCCGATCACAACGGCATTGTCGGCGATGAAATAGCTGCCGTCGGCGGGAAGATCGGGCCCCTGCCCGTCGAGTTCGTAGATCGCCATGAAGGTCTCCCTGGAGCGTTTTCAAGCGAAGTGGACACCGGTTCGCGTGAAGAAAACGCGTCGAAACGAAAATCCAAAGCTTCGGTTCTGATTCAATCAGAACCGAAGCTCTGATCGAAGGAGACCTTGGCACAGCGGCCGACGTGGTTTCAAGCAAGTGCGATCAGGATCCGGCGCGGATCCTGGTCGGATCAGC
>NZ_JACMYO010000410.1 GCF_020889685.1 Bradyrhizobium oropedii | reverse complement strand
CAGCACGCGCGGCCGCGCGCCGGTCGCGACGATGATGTGCTTGGCCTGGTAGGTGCCCTCGCCGCTCGCGCCCTTCGGCGCCTCGACCGCCGACTTCTTCACGGTGATCTTGCCGGGCGCATCGATCGTCGCGTCGCCCCAGATCACCGTGATCTTGTTCTTCTTCATCAGGAAGCCGACGCCGTCATTGAGGCGCTTCGAGACCCCGCGCGAGCGCTGCACCACAGCCTTCGGATCGAAGCTGACATTGTCGGCCGACAGCCCGTAATCCTTGGCGTGCTGCATGTAGTGGTAGATCTCGGCCGAGCGCAGCAGCGCCTTGGTCGGGATACAGCCCCAGTTCAGGCAGATGCCGCCGAGATAGGATTTCTCGACGATCGCGGTCTTGAAGCCGAGCTGCGCGGCGCGGATCGCGGTCACGTAGCCGCCGGGGCCGGAGCCGATGATGATGACGTCAAAGGATGTGTCGGCCATGGCGGCTCCCGTTCAACTCAACGTGTGACGCCGCGCGCGCGGCTTCTTGCGATCAACGACCTGACCAGCCATTCGAGCCCGATCACCACAGCCATGATGGCCAGGGCCGTCAGCACGACCAGCTGGGCGATGTCCCGCGCCAGCTGTTCGCCGGCGAAGAACGCGGAGTGCAGGAGATTCAACCCGACCGGGTTGAACACCAGCACAGCCGACAGCAGCAGCGAGATCCAGGGCCAGCGCGAGCGGGCCAAGCCGGCCATTCATCGGTACTCCTGCCATACCGCACCGAGAAATATGGTCCACACCAGCGCCAGCACACCGGCGCCGATCATCATCAACCGGAACTGGAACGTCGATATCAGGTCGCGGTTGACCGCGACCAGCAGCGCAACGGCGATGGCGGCGAGCAGAACGTACGGACCTGACATCGCGTACATGGCGGATGCCCGTCACACCATCATCATCACGGGGTTTTCGATCAGCTGCCTGAAGGCGCCGATCAGCTCGGCGCCGAGCGCGCCGTCGATGGCGCGGTGATCGCACGACAAGGTCACGCTCATCATCTGCGCGATCTCGATCTTGCCGCCACGTACCACCGGACGCTCCTCCGAGGTGCCAACCGCGAGGATCGAGGCGTGCGGCGGATTGATCACGGCGGTGAAGTGGTTGATGCCGTACATGCCGAGGTTGGACACCGCGGTGGTGCCGCCCTGATATTCTTCCGGCTTCAGCTTGCGGGCGCGGGCGCGCGCCGCAAAATCCTTCATCTCGTTGGAGATGGTCGACAGCGTCTTGGTCTCGGCCTTGCGGATGATCGGCGTGATCAGGCCGCCCGGCATCGCCACCGCGACGCCGACGTCGGAATGCTTGTGCTTGAGCATGCCGCCTTCGGTCCAGCTGACGTTGCAGTTCGGAATCTTCTGCAGCGCGACCGCCATCGCCTTGATGACGAAGTCGTTGACCGAAATCTTGTAGAGCGGCTTCTTCTCCTTGTCCTTCGGCGCCGACGCGTTGATCTCCTCGCGCGCAGCGAGCAGCTTGCCGATGTCGCAGTCGATCGTCAGGTAGAAGTGCGGGACGTTCTGCACCGAAGCGGTGAGACGCTGCGCGATGGTGCGGCGCATGCCGTCGTGCGGCACGATGTCGTAGGAGCCCGGTTCGAACAGCGCCAGGATCTGCTTGTCGGACATCGACGGCGCGATGCCCGGCCCCGCTGCGGCGGGCGCAGCCGCGGGTGCCTTCAGGCC
>NZ_JACMYO010000409.1 GCF_020889685.1 Bradyrhizobium oropedii | reverse complement strand
ATGGGCCGCGCGCCGGCCTGCACGTCACCGCCATTGCCTTCGGCGGCGGCGCCCTCGGCACCGTTGTTGCCGATCAGGTTCGGATTGATGCCGCCCTTCGACTCGGGGCCGGCATAGGTGGCTTCGAGATCGATGATGTCGCGGAGGAAGATCTTTCCTTCGTTGAGCTCGTCGCGCCAGATGATGATGGCCTGGAAGGTCAGCGGGCTTTCGCAGAGGCCCGCGATCATCGCCTCGCGGCCGGCCTCGATGCGCTTTGCGATCGCGATTTCGCCCTCGCGCGACAGCAGCTCGACGGTGCCCATCTCGCGCAGATACATGCGCACGGGATCGTCGGTGCGCTCGCCGGGCTCCGACTTCTTGACCTCGGTGACGGCCTTCTGCGTGACCTCGACGAGCTCGTTATCGGTCTCGTCGTCGCCGTCGTCCTTCTCGTCCTCGCCTTCGCTATCGTCGGCTTCGGTGACGTTGATCCCCATGTCGGAGAGCATCGACATGATGTCTTCGATCTGTTCGGGCGACGTCGTGTCGGAAGGCAGCACTTCGTTGAGCTGATCGAAGGTCACGAAGCCGCGCTTCTTGGCCTGCTTGATCATCTTCTTCACCGCGGCATCCGACAGGTCGAGCAACGGCGACGGCGCGTCAGCGGCATCCTTCTCAGGAGCATCCGCTGCCTTGTCGTCTTTTTCCTTGTCCTTAACCTGCAGCGTCTTTGCCTTGGTGGCCATTCACTAAGCTCCCGAAACGCGGTCATGCAAAATGGCGCCACGCACGCGCATCCGCACGAAATCTAGATTTACTCTCTCGACGCACAAAGGGCGGCGCAAAACCTCGCCACCCCCGTTGTCCGTCTCGACGGTTTCCATCTGCAATAGCCCGTCGCGTCTTCCGTAAAAGTGGATACCGGTTTTACGATCGGAAGACGCGACAGATCTATATCTGACGCATTTCCCGACGGCGAACCGGGGGCCACTTCGCCTGAAAATGCTACGGTAGCTATTAAGTTTCGCTTAACCCTGTTTTTGCAGCCAAACCATGGATTTGGCGAGTCTTTTTGCGGGTTCGGCCAGCGCCGTCCGCAGCATTTTTGTTATCAGACATTACGCTGGAACCGGCCCGATAATTCGCCGAACCCTTCAATCAGGGCTTCGGTCCCATCGGCTTCTGCCATCCGGGCCTGGATATCCTGCAACCATGCCAGATTGGCCTCGCTGGAGTCTTCAGCCAAAGCCGCTTCCGCATCTTTTCTTTCCCTAAGTAAGGCGTGGGTTTTCTGATGCAAGGCAACGAGTTGACGCCAGGTCGATAAAACATCCTCGCGCGCGGCGCCGATCTGCGCCCCCCACACCGCCTGGGTTGTGATCGCCTTCTCAACCCTTTGAAGAATCTGCGATAATCCGCCCGCCTCGAGGTCGGCGCGCATCTTCTCGGCCTGCTCCTCGACGTCAGGGGAATGGTGATGATCGTGGGCAAAGGCCGCGATAATGGCGGCCCTGAGCTTGTGCGCCTCGGGATGGGCGAGCTCGAGGGCCGCCACCTCCTCGAGATGGTCGTGCAGCAGCCAGGGGTGATTGATCAGGGATTGCAGGATCAGCGCCTCGCGGCGGGAGATCGCGCTGCGCTGGCCGCGCATGATCGGGCTGTTGGCGAGCTGGGGGCTCGCGGCCTGATAGGGTCCCCGTGAAATCCCGGGGGTGACGCCGCCCTTGGCGCCAAACCGG
>NZ_JACMYO010000408.1 GCF_020889685.1 Bradyrhizobium oropedii | reverse complement strand
GCCGCCGGCCGCCGTGCCGTTCGAATCCCACAGCTGCAGCTGATACGCCGCGTTGCTGGGATCAGAGACGTTCACCAGGCTCGAGAGCGCAATCTGCGCACCCGCCGTGGCGCTTGGCAGGCTCGAGACATTCAGCGTCGGCGCCGCCACCGAGACCGCAAACTGCTTCCAGCCACTCGCCGTGCCGTTCTGAACGAGCTGCGCCCATAGCGTATCGGTGCCGGATGACGTCCCGGCATCGAATACCACATTGGCACCCGACGGCACATTGATCGCCTGGCCTGCGGGCTGCGCCACGCCGTTGATCAAGACCTCGCCACCGGCTGCCGTGCCGTTCGAATCCCACAGCTGCAGCTGATACGAGGCGTTGCTTGGATCGGAAACGTTCACCAGGCTCGAGAGCGCAATCTGCGCACCGGCCGTGACACTCGGCAGGCTCGATACATTCAGCGTCGGCGCCGGCACCGAGACCGCGAACTGCTGCCAGCCACTTGCCGTACCGTTGCCCTGAACGAGTTGCGCCCACAGCGTATCGGTGCCGGCTGAAGTCCCGGCATCGAACACC
The DNA here is from genome assembly GCF_020889685.1 of Bradyrhizobium oropedii. Taxonomy (GTDB): domain Bacteria; phylum Pseudomonadota; class Alphaproteobacteria; order Rhizobiales; family Xanthobacteraceae; genus Bradyrhizobium; species Bradyrhizobium oropedii. Next base: position 1,182 of record NZ_JACMYO010000408.1, on the reverse strand, counting down.
ACATTGGCACCCGACGGCACATTGATCGCATGGCCTGCGGTCTGCGCCACGCCGTTGATCAGGAACTCGCCGCCGGCCGCCGTGCCGTTCGTATCCCACAGCTGCAACTGATACGTGGCATTGCTGGGATCGGACACTGTCACCAGGCTCGAAAGCGCAATCTGAGCGCCCGCCGTGGCACTTGGCACGCTCGAGACACTCAGCGTCGGCGCCGGCACCGAGACCGTAAACTGTGTCCAGCCACTTGCCGTACCGTTGTTCTGAATGAGCTCCGCCCATAGCGTATCGGTGCCGGCTGAAGTCCCGGCATCGAACACCACATTGGCGCCCGACGGCACATTGATCGCATGGCCTGCAGTCTGCGCCACGCCGTTGATCAGGAACTCGCCGCCGACTGCCGTGCCGTTCGAATCCCATAGCTGGAGAGTCTGATAGCCGGCACTGTTAGGATCGGACACGGTAACCAGGTTCGACAAGGCGATGGTCTGGCCTGCACTCGCCGAAGCGAAGCTCGTCACGCCAACCGACGGCGTAATAGGTACGGTGGCCGTAATCAGCGTGCCCGTGCCAGAATCCTGCGTTGCAGTGAGGCCAACTCCGGGATTCTGCCCCAGCTGCAGATCATACGTTATTCCGCCCTCGACAACTTGAAGGACGTTGCCGGACACAATGGTGGCTGAGCCACCGGACGCGAACGCCACGCCGGTCAGATCGATGGTGTCACCAACGACGATGCCGCTGATGATGTCGCTGGGCATGGCTGTGCCGTCGATCACCAGCGTTCCGCTCGAGCTGGCGAAGGTAATGCCGCCGCTCGCGATGCTTCCGGCCTGCAATTCGACCTTGCCGCCCGAAATCGTCACCGGACCGGTCGACCCACCGGACGAAACGATTTCCGTACCGCCGGCAAACACCGCCACGTTGCTGGTGACCGCGCCGGCTACATTGAATGTGCCGCCGCTTGAGACGCTGACATTGTGGGCGGTCGCGCCGAACAGGATATTCAACTTGCCGCCATTGCTGACGGTCGTGTGGTCGATCGCGCCTCCCGACGACACGTTCACCGTGCCGCCCGAAATGCCTGTCCCGGAGCTGGTCACGCCGGTGACCACGCCTCCGGAGAGCACGTTCTCGACGCCGCCGGCAAGGACCGCGACATTGCTCAGAACCGTGCCGCCGACA
>NZ_JACMYO010000407.1 GCF_020889685.1 Bradyrhizobium oropedii | reverse complement strand
ATTGCATCTATTCCCAACTAACATTGGTCGCGACGATTCCGCTGGCTCCAGCACAAGACTCCTGCGGCGACCTGACCTACGGTTCACCCGGTATCGTTATCGTGTCTATCGGTGGGGACGTGGCGTTGAATGGGGAATTCCCGCCAACGCTTTGTGGCCGGCAATGCCGACGCCCATTGTAAGACAGGACCAGTCCCGGACGAATACATGGACATGCGGTACCCAATCCGCGCATCAGAGCTTGTTCACCTACGTCCCAGGCCACGTCTCCTCCGATGGGCACTTCAGTGACAAGAACCGACCGGGAAATCGGCGCGGGAAAATTGATGCGCGATTAGGTCTTGCAAAAGGACATCAGAGCGTAGCGCTGCGGCCCTTTCGATTGGCGCTTGACGCCTATTTTGACGGCGTGACGCGACGCCGCGGCTTCCATTTGTCGGACAAAGCGTTGACGGCGGCCTCGATCGCCTTCCGGTCGACGACGTTGGGATCGAACTGCTCCGGACCCCAGAGGCGCATATGTTCGTGCTCCGGATGGGTGGGGTCGCTGATGGCGTCGAGGTATTCGGCATAGCCTGATGCACCGCCGACATTTCCGGAGGACAACGGCCGGTGGCCTCGAGCAAGAGGGGCAGTCCCTCCGTTGTCGTGTTGTCGAACCATTTTTCGAGTTTGATCACGTGATCCCAGCTGTCGCCGAAGTCGTAGAGATAATGGATCGTCTTCGCGCCGGTCTCCTGAACGATATTAGAGAGCCGCGTCTTGCGGGCATCGATGGGCTGAGGGCCGAAATCTCCATCGGGATCAGGGATACCCCAACGTCCTTCGCCGGCCAGGAACTCGAAGAGATGGCTGTTCGTCCAGCCAAACGCCGCCTGAAGCGTCAAATGCAGCCGATCCATACGCAGGGTGACGGGTACGACAAGGCGACGCATCACTTCCGGTTTCACGTCCTCGAGGGGCACCTTGATCCGGACCGCGGTTGTGTTCAGGCTCACGCCGCCAGCCTCGGATCGTGTGATCGTGTGCATGTATCGTGTAGATCGACGCCCAAGGGAGCAGTTCGTCCGGTCGCGCCGCAGGCCAACCATTGACGAGCTTCGCGAGAACATCAGCAAGCCAGTACTCGGCACTGACGCCATTGAGCTTGATGAGGTGGATGGCTCCCGCTTCCGGCGTCATAGTCTAGAAGCGGTCGAGGCGATCGCCTTAAAAGGAGATGCCATCCATGAACGAAGTAACGACGGTCGGGCTCGATTTGGCAAAGCGTGTTTTTCAGGTTCATGGGGCGGATGCAAAAGGTCGCCCTGTTCTCCAGAAGAAGCTTCGCCGTGAGGAGGTTCTGAGCTTTTTCGCCTGTTGCCGCCTTGTGTTGTCGGCATGGAAGCATGTGCATCATCGCATTACTGGGCACGCGAGATTCGCGCGCTTGGCCATGACACCAAGATGATTCCGGCTTCGTACGTGAAGCCCTATGACGCGCGGCAAAAGAACGACGCTGCGGACGCAGCAGCGATCTGCGAAGCGGTGACGCGACCGGCGGTTCGCTCCGCTCCTGTGAAGTCATTGGCGCAACAGGCGGCGCGGGTGGCACATCGCACGCATGAACTCCTTTCGCGGCATCGTGTTTCGCTGATCAACGCGATTCGGAGCCATATGGCGGAGTTCGGTGTAATCGCCGTGGCAGGCCCTCAGCACGTCGGCTCTCTCATCAAGAGGATATCCGATCCGGCGACACTGATCCCCG
>NZ_JACMYO010000406.1 GCF_020889685.1 Bradyrhizobium oropedii | reverse complement strand
GGAAGCGCATCTCACCTTCCAGGGCAAGTCCGATGGCAAAATCGCCTTTGGGGCTCTCAAGGGGTTCCTGGATGTGCGCTACGGCACCCGCGACGGATCGGCGTGCGCGGAGTTCTCATGGGAAGGGCACGACGAGAACGATCCGTCCTGCGGACGTGGTTGGGCTATGATCGGAACTGCAGACAGGCTCGTCGGCCACTTCTACATCCACAATGGCGACGATTCAGCCTTCGTTTGCGAACGCGGCTGAGTTCTTCAACAGCCTGCTAGTCTTACTGCGTCACAAACGATGATCTGTGTAGTGGTCGAACTTGATCGCACAACAAGGACATCTCGACAGCGTTCGGACGAGCCCATGTTCGAGCCGCCGTCGCATCGTCGCGATCGAATTTGGAATGTGACGTTGGGTCCGCAGCGGCAGATCCGCGGGGTCTGTAATCTGCGGGAACGCGATCGAGCGGGATCGGCCGGTCGCGCCGAGCGCCTGAGGGGGGAATCGTCTCCCGCTCGGAGATCAGGAATCCGTAGGCTGCAATGCACATCGTTGCGTGATGATGAAAGCCGCGCCAGCCGCGTCCCTCGAAGTGGCCGAGCCCGACCTCCTGCTTGAGTTCCTGATAGTCGCGTTCGATGCGCCAGCGCAATTTAGCCGTCTCAACGAGCGTCCGGAATGCCACATCATCCGGCAATGTCGAGAGCCAGTATTTGGTAGGCTGGTCCTCGCCTTTCGGCCATTCGATCAGCAACCATTCCTCCAATCGCCGGGTGGCTTGCCAATAATCACGATGCGCGGCACGGACCCGCACGCGTGCAAAGCGCGAGGTCAGCTTTTCGTTCGTTCCTTGCCGCCAGGTGATGGTGCGCCAAGCTTTGGCCGGCAGGCCGATCGCGAGCGCCTTAACGGCGGCCGGCTGATGCTGACGGTTGCGGCGCATCAGTTTCGGTGGACGGCCGCGGCCCGACCATGGCTTCGGCGGCAAGGGACCGGTGCCGGGCGCCCATACCGTTGTGCTCGACAGAAGACCCGCCACATAGGTCAATCCCAGCGCCGTGATCTCCGTGCGCAGGTCGCTGTTGTTGCCATAGCCCGCGTCCATCAGCACGACACCGCGCGGAAGGCCGCTCGCACAAGCCCACCGCAACTGCTCCAGCGCGATCTCCGGCTTGGTTCGGAAGCCGACTTCGGCAGGAATGCCCACCTTGCGCCGCCGATCGCGGTCCTCAGTCCATTCCTTCGGAAGATAAAGGCGGTAAGCGACAGGCAGGCTGGCGTGGTGGTTGGCAATCGACAGCGACACCGCTACCTGACAATTATCCTGCTTGCCGAGCTGCCCGCAATATTGCCGCGCAACTCCAACTGAATGGCGCCCCTGCTTGGGAAATCCGGTATCGTCGATGATCCAGGCTTCGATGGGGCCTTGGCGTTCAATCGCCGGCAGGACCATCTCGCGTACCTTGCCCAGCACCTTCTCATCCGACCAGGCGCCGCTGCCGACGAAATGCAGCAGTGATTGATGCTGGGCGGCCGTCCGTTCCGGAGCTGTCACCGCCGCCATCGGCTCCACGCTTTTGCGACCGCCACAGGCAATCAGGCCGACGCAATAGTCGCGCAGCGGCGCCTTCCGATCAGCATGATCGATAACACTGGCAAGCCCTTCCAAATACGCCGCAAATCGCTTCTCGCTCGTCTTGGTGCCACGCCTGCTCATGTCGGCCTCATCGGCTGATGGTCCATGCTTCAACCATCACTGATTCTGGCCGGCGGTTTTGTGACTCAGTCAGA
>NZ_JACMYO010000405.1 GCF_020889685.1 Bradyrhizobium oropedii | reverse complement strand
ACCTGATCAGGATAGTCGTCGAGATGATGAGCGCGGTGGTGGGCAGTCTGTCGAGTAGTCTTTTGACTCGATATCGCATGAGCTTTTGCTCAAGGCGATTCGGAAGCACACGGACTGCGCTTGGGTGTTGTTGTACATTGAACGGTGGCTTAAAGCTCCCGTTCAACTGGAAGACGGCACCCCTGACCCCCGAGAGAAGGGCACGCCGCAGGGCTCGGTGGTATCACCGCTGATGGCGAATCTCTTTCTCCACTATGCGTTCGACATGTGGATGCGAAGAAATCATCCGAGCATCCCGTTCGAGCGTTATGCCGATGATATTCTCTGCCATTGCGACAGTGAGCGGCAGGCACAAGAACTGAAGGAGGCGCTTGCGAAGCGCTTTGCCGAATGCGGACTGGAGCTTCATCCGGACAAGACGAAGATAGTCTATTGTAAGGATGACGACCGGCGAGGTGATTATCCTGAACAGAAATTCGACTTTTTGGGCTACACGTTCCGTGCCCGTCGGTCGAAGAACCGTTGGGGAAAGCACTTCGTCAACTTCAGCCCCGGTGTCAGCAATGCCGCGACGAAGGCAATCCGACAGGAAATCCGTGCCTGGCAACTACGCTGCCGGGTGGATAAGAGGATCGACGACCTGGCGAGGATATTCAACCCGATCATTCGAGGCTGGATGAACTACTATGGTCGGTACTACAAGTCGGCGCTTTACCCGACACTACGCCATCTCGACCGATGTCTCGCGCGATGGGCGATGTCGAAATACAAACGTCTGCGGCGACATCGAAGACGGGCAGAGCACTGGGTACGGGACATTGCTTGCCGCACCCCCACCCTGTTGGCCCATTGGCCGATGCTGCACAAGACGGCGGCTGGACGGTAAGAGCGGGATGAGCGGAGACGTTCACGTCCGGATCTGTGAGCGCCTGGGGGTGAAACTCCCCAGGGCGACTCGACTGGTGGTCTTGATCGACGCCTACAAACGTCATGACTGGCTGATTGGAGCCGTGACCAAACGACTCCGGGAGGAGTTCGCCAAGCTGCAGGTGGAAATCAATGATGAAAAGAGCCGAACCGTGGACCTGGAACGAGGCGAGAGCTTCAGCTTCCTGGGGTTCGACTTCCGCTACCTCCGCAGTCTACGCGGAGCGATGCGGCCGCATTACACGCCCAAGCTCAAAAAACGGACGGCGCTTCTGCGCGAGCTCAAAGAGGTGTTTCGCCGACACCGGTCGCAGCGGATTGACAGGGTAATAAGCCTGATCAATCCGATGCTCCGGGGCTGAGTGAACTACTTCGCGGTTGGACACTCCAGCGAGTGCTTCAGCCTCATCAAAGATTGGGTGGAAAAGAAGGTCAGGCGCCATCTGGCGCATGCTCGGAAACGAAAGGGCTTCTGCTGGAAGCGGTGGAATAGGTCGTGGTTGTACGACACTCTCAGGCTCTTCAACGGCTATCGAGTGCGACGCGACGGACCGAAAGCGGCCCCAGCCGGATAAGTCGCATAAGCCTTGGAGTGAAGCAAATGGGAGCGCGCAGTGCGGGAAATCCGCACGCTGCGTTGCGACGTGGAGGGGACTGGGAACGTGGCACGGTCGAGATACCTGCCGGCGCGCCAGTCCTCGACCCTACCTGCGAGAGGCTGGAGGTGAAATCCCGCCGGCCCACTCACCCCACCATCCGTATCCTGGCGAAGGGCAAGTGCACGACCGGGCGGATTTGGACTTATGTGCGGGATGACCGGCCCTTCGCCGGGCCTGCGCCGCCGGCGGCGGTCTATTACGCCTCG
>NZ_JACMYO010000404.1 GCF_020889685.1 Bradyrhizobium oropedii | reverse complement strand
CGCCTCCGGGCGTTACCGCGCCGGTCCCGCCGCAACCGGGCGCCGATTGCGGGCCGCGCGGTTCGTCATCCGGATCGGGCGGCAGCGGCGGCGGCTCGTCGCACAGCAGCTTCTACAGCAGCGGCTCCTCGTCGAGCGGCTCGTCCTCTTCGTCGAGTTCGTCGTCAAGCTCGTCGGTCAGCCGCGGCGGCTTCGGCTCGTTCGCGCATGCGTTCGGCTTCGGCGGTGGCTGACAAGCGCCTCACCGCGTCATCGGTGCGTCATCGCGCTTTCGCTTGCCCGGCGACCGCACCTGGTGGAAACTCGGCGCGGCTGATGGCTAAGGATCGCGTCAAGGATCGCGTCGATGAAGCGCTCTCGCCGCGTATGGCTGAAATTGATGGGAAGCGTCGCGATCGGCGCAGCGTCGATGAGCCTGACGCCAAGCCAGGCGCGCAGCCAACATCGCCACGCCGGACACAAAACCAAGCGGAAGCCCATGCAAGTGTCGCCAGCGGGTGGCTTCGGCAGCGCGCCCCGCACCATCGCCCACTACGACTATCCTTCGCATGGCGGCGGCTGAAACGAAACTGACGAGCGATCACGGTCCCCTTCATGCAACGCATCGCATGTTCCGAGCGCGACGATTGGCAAACGACCGCCGAGAACGCCGGCTTCACCTTCCATACCATCGACGGCGAACACTACTGGGACGAGCGCGCCTATTACGCCTTCACGCTCGACGAGATCGAGCGCGATATCGAGGCACCGACCGGCGAGATCGACGGGATGTGCCTCGAGCTCGCCGGACGGGCGGTCAAGGATGAGCAATATCTGCGCCGGCTGAAAATACCCCAAGCGTTCTGGGAGCTGATCGCGGCGAGCTGGCGCCGCAAGGACCCGAGCCTCTACGGCCGGCTAGACCTCAAATTCAGCGGCAGCGGCCCGGCCAAGCTGCTCGAATACAATGCAGACACGCCGACCTCGATCTTCGAGGCGGCGGTGTTTCAATGGACCTGGCTCGAGCAGGCGATCGAACGCAACATCATCCCGAAGCGCGCCGACCAGTTCAATTCGATCCACGACCGGCTGATCGAGGCCTGGACAACAATCGGCGCCAACCACCCGCTGCATCTCACCGGACTGACCGGAAATGCAGAGGACGCCGGCACGCTCGCCTATCTCGAGGACACCGCGGCGCAAGCCGGGCTGAAGACCACGCTGCTCGACATCGAAGAGATCGGGCTGCGCAGCGACGGCCAGTTCGTCGACCTCGACGAACGCCCGATCGCACTCGCCTTCAAGCTCTATCCATGGGAGTGGATGTTTCACGACGCATTCGGCAAGAACCTCAGCTCCGCGCCGACGCAATGGATCGAGCCGCCGTGGAAGGTGATCCTGTCCAACAAGGGCATCCTGCCGTTGTTGTGGGAGATGTTTCCGGGCCATCCCAATCTGCTGCCGGCCTATTTCGAGGACGACCCGCAAGCCGCGCAGCTCGGCAGCTCGTTCGTGCGCAAGCCGATCTATTCGCGCGAGGGCGCCAATGTCGAGCTGGTTAGCGCCGGCATCACGCTGGTCGCGGAGCAAGGCCCTTACGGCGCCGAAGGTTTCATCCGGCAGGCACTGGCCCCGTTGCCGAATTTTTCCGGGCAGTATCCCGTGCTCGGAAGCTGGCTGGTCGACCACACGCCTTGCGGACTGTCGATTCGAGAAGACGAAAATCCGATCACCGGCAACACATCGCGCTTCCTGCCGCACGCGATTTTGTGAGGACACGCACTATGTCTTGTCCGTCATCCTGAGGAGCGCGCAGCGCGTCTCGAAGGATCGACGGCCCGACTGTGGCCGTGC
>NZ_JACMYO010000403.1 GCF_020889685.1 Bradyrhizobium oropedii | reverse complement strand
CCCGCAAGGGGGGAGGGAACCCTGCGGCCGGTGCGTCCCTTACGACGCAATAGAGCAATCACGCCGCGCTCACCTTCAGCTTCCGGTACTCCGTCGGGGTCACGCCTGTCGTCGCCTTGAAGGCGCGGTTGAAGGGGCCGAGGGACTGGAAGCCGGCATCCATCGCGATGGTGATGACAGGAACTTCGGCCTGCGAGGGGTCGGCGAGCGCTGCCTTGGCTTCCTCGATCCGGTGGTTGTTGAGGAAGACGTTGAAATTGCGGTAGCCGAGCCGCTGATTGATCAGCCGCCGCAAACGGTACTCGGGAATCTTCAGCCGGGTCGCCAGCGTGCCGATGGTGACGTTATCCTGGCGGTAGATGCGCTCGTCCGCCATCAGGCGCATCAGGGCATTGACCAGCTTCTGGTCGGCGGCCTCCTCCATCGCGGCCGGCTGCGCATTGGCAATGACGGGCTCGACCGGCAGGGCGAACAGATCGGCGCCATCGACGCGCATCATCGTCCAGGTGATGGCCGCGACGATGCCGGTGAGCACGGCGGCATTGAGCACATTGGCCCATTCCACCGTCACGCGGCTGCCGGCATATGCGATCTGCAGCAGCGCGTTCATCCCGCCGTAGAGCGCTGAGGCGGCGACGATGAAGACACGGACACGGCGGCGGCGCTCGACCAGATCCGCCGACCATGATCCGACGGTCTGCGCCACGGCAAGCGCGATGAAGACGAGCGCGAGCAGATTGACTGTGGTAATCGCCGCCCGCGCGTGGCCGCCGGGTGCGATCCACATGCAGTTGACGAAGCTGAACGTCACCACCGCGGCCCAGATCAGGCCGTGCCACCAACGCAGGACGAAGGTGTCATCGAACAGCGCGCGGGTGAACAGCCAGAACACCACGATGTCGCCGGTCGAAAGCGCGATCAGCGGTGCGTGCCAGATCGAGATCGGCTCCCCGGCGCCGATCGACGCGGTCACCGCATGTGCGGCCGTGCCGAGCGCGAAAGCGATCACGAGCCGCCCCGCCAACACGTTGCGGAAATCCGCGAACATCGAGGCCGCAAGCACCAGCAGCAGCGTCACCGCGGCGGCGCGCAGGCAGAGTTCGGTTGCGGCCAATGTCATCGGTCGAAAGCATCTCCGGGTCAGCCGAACAATCGTCGCTCAAGCGGGGCTTTTCAAGCCGGCTCGCGGCACCAACGCTCACGCGTCGTGACCCAGATATCGACGATATCGCCCTCGAGCTTGCCCGGCCCCTCGTTCACGGCACCGAGCCGCCGCGCCACGGCCTGCGAGGCGACGTTGGCCGGGTCGATGCAGTGGATGATGCGGTCGACCGTAAAATTGGCGAACGCGAAGTCGATCGCGGCGCGCGCCGCCTCCACCGCATAGCCTTTTCCGCGGTGCTCGTTGGCAATGCCCCAGCCGACCTCGAAGCCCGGCCATTCAGGCGGATAGTACGGCCCGACGCGGCCGATGTAGCGGCGGGAGGATTTCTCTTCGACCGCGAACATGCCGAAGCCGTGCAGCGCCCAATGGCCCGAGATGACGGCGGCGTTGCGCCAGCCTTTCAGCTCGGACGTGACCGGCTGATGATCCGGCGTGATGAAGCGAGCCGTCTCGGGATCGGACAGCATTTTTGTGTTGTCGGCGATATCGGATGCGCTCCACGGCCGCAGGATGAGCCGCGCCGTCTCGATCACGGGACCATCGACCCGCAACAGCTTTGCGTCCGGCCTGATCAGAGAAACCATCGCATCCTCCAGTTTCCGGAATTATGCCGTTGTCATCAAACGCACACCAGAGCCGAACACTCCGCCGTCGTCCGGGCGAAAGCCG
>NZ_JACMYO010000402.1 GCF_020889685.1 Bradyrhizobium oropedii | reverse complement strand
GAAAGCAGGGACGACGCCGAGTTTGTTGCACCAACGGTGAGTCAAACATCCTGCAATTCAGCCCTGCTGAACATACGCCCGCTCGATCGGCAACGCGGCTTTTGCCTGTTCGAGCCGGCCGCCCTCGACCAAGTCGTGAATCCTGTGCGCGAGTTCGGTCACGTCGGTGATCTTTCGAATCCATTCGCCGACGTAACGCCGCACCGCTTCGCCACCGATCCCAATCTGGATCGCACGATGCGATCGCGGTTGATGATGCAGGTCGCGCTCCGGGTCCCATTGAATTCGCACAGACGAATTGGCCTTCAGCTTCTCCCAATCATCCTTGCTCATCGCAGGATCAGGATGACTTGGACAGCTATTCGCCAACGCCCACTCAAAGCCCTCGCGGGTGATATCGACAGCCAGTATCCGACTTTGCCCGGCGTCCTTGTAGCCCCACCCGGCGCGATACATCATCCAGAGAAACGACGGCTTGATCCAAGTCATCCGCGTCATACTGAAAGGTGGGGAGACGAAAGTGCCGGCGGCCAAGGCGGCATCGGCAATCTCGCTATTGTAGGCCTGATAGACGCGGATCGTATGCTCGTCGTAGACGGCACGAATCTGGTGATGCGGGATATCATTCATAGCCCGTAACCTACGTCGCGGAGGGGCGCACAGCAATTCTGCCGCGCGTCGTCACACCACCGGCTTCACGCCCGGCAATGCCTGGACGATGTCGCGGAAAGCCGCGCCGCGGATTTCGAAATTGCGGTACTGGTCGAACGAGGCGCAGGCCGGCGACAGCAGCACGACGGCTTCGCTCAGCCCCGATGCCTCGGCGTCGCGCGCGGCGCTGGCGATCGCGACGTCGAGCGTGCCGGACATGTCGTGCGGGACCCGGTCGCCGAGCGTGCCGGAGAACTCCGCCGCCGCCTCGCCGATCAGATAGGCCTTGCGGATGCGCGGGAAATATTCGGTGAGACCGGTGATGCCGCCGGCCTTCGGCTTGCCGCCTGCGATCCAGTAGATATCGGCAAACGACGACAGCGCATGCGCGGCCGCATCGGCGTTGGTGCCCTTGGAATCGTTGACGAACAGCACGTTGCCGCGGCGGCCGACCTGCTCCATGCGGTGCGCCAGGCCCGGGAAGCTGCGCAGGCCGTTCTGCAACACGTCGGTCGAGATCCCCATTGCCAACGCGCAGGCCGAGGCGCAGGCCGCGTTCTGCGCATTGTGCAGGCCGCGCAGCGAACCGATACCCCCTAACCGCGCGATCTCGCTGCGGGCAGCACCGGACGCGCGTACAATGGTCTCGTGCTCGACATAGAGACCGTCGGGCAGCGGGTTCCTCACGGAGATGCGCACCACGCGCTTGCCGGCGCGATCGAGCCGGTCGGCGATGTTGCGGCACCAGATGTCGTCGACGCCTGTGATCGCGGTGCCGCCCTGCTGCACGCCGGCAACCAGCCGCTCCTTGACCGCGGCGTAATGCTCGAGCGAGCCGTGGCGATCGATGTGATCCTCGCTGATGTTGATCAGGATGCCGACCGAGGGATCGAGCGACGGCGCGAGATCGATCTGGTAGGACGACATCTCGATCACATGGACGCGGCCCATCCGCGGCGGCTCCAGCGACAGGATCGCGGTGCCGATATTGCCGCCCATCTGGGTGTCGTAACCGGCAACCTTCATCAGATGCGCGATCAGCGCTGTGGTGGTCGACTTGCCGTTGGTGCCGGTGATGGCGACGAACGGCGCGTTCGGCGCATGACGGCGCCGCTCGCGGCAGAACAATTCGACGTCGCCGATCACCTCGCAGCCGGCCTCGCGCGCCTTCAGCACGCTCCAGTGCGGCGCCGGATGCGTCAGCGGCGCACCGGGCGTCAGGATCAGCGCAGCGAAATTCACCCACGACACGGTGCGCAGGTCAGCGGTGGTGAAGCCGGCC
>NZ_JACMYO010000401.1 GCF_020889685.1 Bradyrhizobium oropedii | reverse complement strand
GCAGCGGTCTGCGACGGCACGACCAGCCCGGGCCGTCTGGTCATCGCAGCGAGCCCCAGCGCGACATCGCGCACGCCGGCGCCAAACAGCCCCACGGTATCGAGCGTCCAGGAGAAGCACTTCACGCCGACGGTCGGCAGCAGCCGGTAGCTCGGCTTGATCGCGGCGACGCCGCAGAACGAGGCCGGCCGGATCACCGAACCGCCGGTCTGCGTACCCAATGCCAGCGGGATCATCCCGGCGGCGACCGCGGCAGCCGAGCCGGACGACGAGCCGCCCGGCGTGTGCGCGTGATTGCGCGGATTGAGCGTCGGCGTCGGATCGTTCGCCGCGAACGCCGTCGTCGTGGTCTTGCCGACGATGGTCGCACCGGCCTGCTTCAGCGCCATCACGACAGGCGCATCGGCGCGCGGCTGATGCCCGCGATAGATCGCAGCCCCCATCTCGGTCGGGAAATCGGCGGTATCGATGATGTCCTTGATCCCGACCGCAATACCGCGCAGCGGCCCGGCCTGCTGCGCGCGCGCCTTCTCGTCGAGGCGGACAAAGGCGCCGATGGTTTTTTCCTGCGCCGCGATGGCGTCCCGCGTCTGCGTGATGGCGACGTCGGCGGACAATTCGCCGGACTCGATGCGGCGTTGCAGATCAGCAAGTGAGATCATCGGCGGACTTCCTGTTTCTTCGAGGCTTCTTGGCGGCTTCCTGGCCAAGCGCTTGTAGCGCGTCGCGCGCGGCTGCGCCAATGTCGCAGTTGATCGCAATCTCAGGTTGGGCGAAGCTGTACCCCGCATGCATGACCGCTCGCCCAGCCCTTCAAAACTCACCGACACCGAACGGCTCAACCGCCTGCGGCTGATCCGCTCCGACAATGTCGGCCCGCGCACCTTTGCATCGCTGCTCCGCCATTTTGGCGATGCGGCGCACGCGCTGGAGCGCTTGCCCGATCTCGCGCGCCGCGGCGGCGCATCGGGACCTGGGCGCATCTGCAGCGAGGCCGACGCAGCTGCGGAGCTCGCGGCCTGTGGCAGGTTCGGCATCGATCTCGTCGCGCCGGAGGAAGCGCAGTATCCGGCGCGGCTTGGCGCCATCGACGACGCGCCGCCGCTGCTCGGCGTGCGCGGCGCGCGCGATGCCCTGATGCGGCCGATGATCGCGATCGTCGGCTCCCGCAATGCTTCCGGCGCGGGACTGAAATTTGCTGGCCAGCTTGCGCGCGATCTCGGCGACGCCGGCTTCATCGTGATCTCCGGCCTTGCCCGCGGCATCGATCAGGCAGCGCATCGCGCCACCGTTGCCAGCGGCACGGTCGCCGTACTGGCCGGCGGCCACGACAGGATTTACCCGCCGGAGCACGAGGATCTGCTCGCCGCCCTGCTCGAACATGGCGCGGCGATCTCGGAGATGCCGCTCGGCCACGTGCCGCGGGCGCGCGACTTTCCCCGCCGCAACCGGCTGATCTCAGGCGCATCGCTCGGCGTCGTGGTCGTCGAAGCGGCGCATCGTTCCGGCTCGCTGATCACGGCGCGGATGGCGGCCGAACAGGGCCGCGAGGTGTTCGCGGTGCCGGGCTCGCCGATCGATCCGCGCGCCGCCGGCGCCAACGATTTGATCAAGCAAGGCGCCACGCTGGTCACCGAAGCCGCCGACGTCATCAACGCGGTGACGCCGATCATGGAGCGGCCGGTCATGCTCGGCGCGCGCGAAGACGACGAGCCGCTGGATTTTGCCACCGATGGCGGCGATCGCGCCCGCATCATCAATCTGCTCGGACCGAGCCCGATCAGCCTCGACGATCTGATCCGAATGGCCGATGTCTCGCCCGCGGTCGTCCGCGCGGTGCTGCTGGAGCTCGAGCTCGCCGGCAGACTCGAGCGTCACGGCGGCGGGCTGGTATCGATGATTTAGCGGGTGCGTCTCGCGCAAAGCTTGCCCCA
>NZ_JACMYO010000400.1 GCF_020889685.1 Bradyrhizobium oropedii | reverse complement strand
AGCGCTCAACGCCAGACCAGGATCGCTACTACATCCCATTCCAACTATGAGCGGTTCAATAGCCAGAGCAGGTATCGTCGCCTCAACCGGATCATTACCGTAAAGCGCCAGACGTGCAACACAATCGGCCATCAGCCATTCTTGTCGCGCAGATGGAAGCGCGCGATCGATCGGCACATATACTCCGCCCGCCTTTAGGATCGCCAGCTGCGCCACCACAAGAGCGGCGGAGCGGTCCAGCACGGTGGCAATGCGATCCCCCAGCTTGACCCCGAGGGCGATCAGGTGGTGCGCCAGCCGGTTGGCCCGTGCGTTGAGCTCACCATAGCTCAGCCGCTCGTCTTCGCAGATCAGCGCCACCGCCTCCGGCGTCTTTTGCACCTGCGCCTCGAACAGCTCATGGATGCATCGTTCCGACGGATAAGGCGCCGCCGTCCGGTTCAACTCCTCCAGCAGATAGCTGCGCTCCTCGGCCGGCAGGATGTCGATGCGGCCGACCGGCTGGCCTGCATCGGCTGCCATCGCCCGCAGCAGCGCCAGCAGATAACCACGCTGCCGCTCGATCGTCGCCTGATCAAACAGCGCCGTGGCATAACCCAGCGTTCCGGCGATCTCCTCGCCATGCTCGCCAAGGCTCAGCTCCAGATCGAACTTGACCTGATCGATCCCCTCCCCGGCAGCCTCCACACTCAGCCCCGGCACGTCCAATGTCCCAACCGCGCTGTTCTCCCAAGCCAACATCACCTGCAACAACGGCGTGTGATCAAGAGCTCGGGGCGGCTGCACGATCTCCACCACTTGCTCGAACGGCAGGTCCTGATGCTCCTGTGCAGCCAGCGCCGTGCGCCGCGTCCGCTCCAGAAGCTCCGACACGCTCGGCTCGCCCGACAGGTCCAGCCGTAGCGCCAGGGTGTTGACGAAGAAGCCGATCAACTCTTCGACCTCGCGCCGGCCTCGATTGGCGCTTGGCACGCCGATCGCAAGGTCGTCCTGCCCCGACAGACGCGACAGCACCGCCGCCCAGGCTGCCAGCACCGTCATGAACAACGTCGTGCCATGCTGCCGGCTCAGCCGCTTCAGCTCCCGCGTCAGATCCGCATCGATGACGATCGGAACCGTGGCCCCGGCAAACGACTGCTGGGCAGGCCGCGCATGGTCCGTCGGCAAGACAAGACGGGCCATGCCTGACAGGGCGTTGCGCCAATACTGCGCCTGCTTCTGCAGCCGTTCCCCCGACAGCCATTGGCGTTGCCAGGCGGCATAATCCGGATATTGGATCGCCAACGGCGGCAAAGGATCGTCCTGCCCAGCCTCGAATGCCCGGTAAAGCTGACTGAGTTCACGCACCAGCACGCCCATCGACCAGCCGTCCGAGACGATGTGATGCTGGGTCAGCAGGAAGACGTGCTCCTCATCCGACATCCGCACCAGACGCCCGCGGATCAGCGGCCCGCGCGCAAGATCATACGGCGTGCGCTCCTCTTCATGGCACAGATCCAAAAGTGCCGCTTCCGCATCCGGTCTGTGCCGAAGATCGTGCTCAAGTACCAGTAGTCCCGCATCCGGCGGCAGGACCTCAACCTGGGGCTTGCCCTGCGGCGCGACAAAGACACTGCGCAGCGCCTCATGACGCGCAAACAGACGATCAAGGCTGCGCTGCCAGGCGCTGCGGTCGAGCATCCCGCGCAGTCGTAAGGTCAGCGGAATGTGGTAGTTCGTGCTGCCTTCGTTCAGCTGCGCCAAAAACCATAGCCGCTGCTGCGCAAACGACAGCACAAGCGGCTCATGACGCGACACGGCCGCAATCGACGGCAGGTCTTGGGGACCGGAGCGGCTCAACACCTCGACGATGCTTGCGGCCAGATCGGCCAGCACTGGCCTTGCGAACAGCGTCGACAGCGGCAGCTCGACCCCAACAGCCTGTGACAACCGGCTCGA
>NZ_JACMYO010000399.1 GCF_020889685.1 Bradyrhizobium oropedii | reverse complement strand
GTACCATGCGCGCGGCTATTGTTGCCGAAGAAGCCACCCGCGCCGCCGCCGCCGCCATTGGCGCCGCCCGTTCCGCCATTCCAGTAAAGAAGGGTCCCGTTCCCGTACGGGATCAGGTAGCCGTCGACTCCTTTGCCGCCTCCCGCGGCGCCGGGGACGATGCCGGCGGCCCCGTTCTGAAATGCGGCGGAGTTCGCACCCTGCGCGTGAAGGCCGATGCCGCCACCGCTGCTGTTTCCGCCCTGGCCGCCCATTCCGCCACCACCGCCGAAGCCGTCGATGTTGGCGTTGCTCGCGGTACTGCCGGTTCCGCCATTGCCGCCGATTGCGGCACTGTCGTGGAACACGACATTGTCGATCGTGGCGCTGCCGTTCGCCGAGACGAACAGCGCGCCGCCGAGCCCGGCGCCACCGCCGCCGCCGCCCTGGATGACGCCGCCACCGGCCGCCACCGTGTTCTGGATGGTCAGGTTCTCGAGATTGACGTTGCCCGCATAGACGAAGAAGCCGCGCTGGACGTTGAGGCCGTCGATCGTGTAGGTCCCGCCGTGACCGTCGCTGCCGTTGATCGTGACACTCGATCCGCTCAAGAGATTGAGCGCGTACAGCTCCGACGAGAGGCTGAAGTTGGCGGTGATGTTGATGGTGTAGTTGGCATTCGGCGCGGCGTTCTGGCCGCCGGAATCCATCTGCAGGATGGCTGCGTTGAGCTCGGTGACGTTCGAGACATTGAAGACGCGCGTCGACACAAGCTGCACGATCGTTCCGCCATTCGCATCCTGCGAAAGCTGGAAGCGGGCGCCGCCGTCGAGCCCGTTCACCGTCAACGTATCCGTCACCGTGCCGTTCGAGACCGTGACGACGTTGCCGGAAAGACTGACGGTGTTGAGCAAGGTGTTCTGGGTGTTGTAGTGCAGCCCGGTCAGGTCGATGGACTGGCCGGGATTGAAGTTGGAGATGCTGTTGGTGAGCACGTTGCCGGTCAGCGCGGCATCGTCAATCTTCAGCGTGCTGGCGAGTCCTGTCGTGAACGAGATATTGCCGGTGCCGGCTGCGCCGGCCGTGGTCAGCCATACGGTGCCGGAATAGATCGTCGTGCTGCCGTAGGTGTTGGCATGGCCGAGCACGAACGTGCCGCCGCCGTCGATGCCGAGATTGCCGCCGCCGCTGATCAGTGCGGTATCGGTGACGGTCACGCCGCTTGCGATCTTCAGGAGTGAGCTGCCGCCGACCGAAATCGCGTCGTCGAACGTGCCGCCGGTCGTCAACCCGAGGTGCCCGCCGCTCAGGTTGAGCGTCCCGGTCAACCCTGCGAGCTGGCCGAGTCCGAGCTGCAACGTGCCGGCGCCCGACAGCGTGAACGTGCCGGAGCCGCTGATCGCGCCGGCGTCGGCGATCGTGCCGGAGGATATGTCGAAGGTGCCGCCATTGGCGGTGACCTGAATGTCGTGGGTGAAGGTGTAGCCGCCGGTCGTGGTCAGCGAGCCGCCGTTGAGGATCAGCGCGCTGGCCGAGCCGCCGATATTGTTGTCGGCCGTGATCGAGAGGACGTTGCCGCCGTCGATCTGGGTGCCGCCGACATACGTATTGGCGGCAGTCAGCGTCAGCGTACCGCCGCCGGAGACCTGCAGCTTTCCGCTCGTGCCGGTGCCGCTGATGCCCCTTTCATCAGCGATGGTGTCGGCGATCGTCAGCGTGGTGACGGTCTGCAGGCCCTGGAAGAACGTGGAAACGGTGTGCGTCGGCGTGACGACCATCGTGCCCTGGATGAAGATGTCGCCATGGGCGGAGCCGTTGCCCGCGCCATTCGCGCCGGTACCGCCCGTCTCGGTGGCACTCGACAAGGTGCCGCCGATCACGGTCAGCTTGCCGCCTTGCTGAACGAAGATGTCACCGCCGAGACCTGCGCCGCCGCCACCGCCGCCGGCGAGCGAGCCGTTGC
>NZ_JACMYO010000398.1 GCF_020889685.1 Bradyrhizobium oropedii | reverse complement strand
CGGTAGGGTCGAGGGCTGGCGCGCCACTCGACCAGATCTCTTGGTCGAGCACGTTTCCAGCCCCCGCCTCGTCGCACGCAGCGTGCAGATTTCCCGCACTACGCGCACCCATTTGCTTCGCGCTGAGGTTTATGGGGCTCATCACACCGGGGCAGCTTTCGTCATGTTGTATGTCACCTGATAGCCATTAAACAGCTTTAGGGTACCGTACAGCCATGATGTACTCCACCGCCTCCAGCCGAAGCCCTTCCGTTTCTGCGCCCGCGTCAGATGACGCCTGACCTTCTTCTCTACCCACTCTTTGATGTAGCTGAAGCACTCACTGGAGTGCCCAACTGCAAAGTAGTTCACCCAGCCACGGAGCTTCGGATTGATCAGGTTGATTATCCTCTCAATCGGCTGCGACCGATGCCGTCGAAATACTTCCTTGAGCTCCCGCATAATCGCCGTTCGCTTCTTGAGCTTAGGCGTCATATGCGGCCGCATCACTCCACGTCGACTGCGGAGATACCGGAAGTCGAAACCTAGAAAGCCAAAGCTCTCGCCTCGCTCCAGGTCGACTGTACGGCTCTTCTCATCATTGACTTCTACCTGAAGTTTGGCAAATTCCTCCCGTAGCCGTTTGATAACGGCACCAACCAGCCAGTCACGACGTTTGTGGGCGTCAATCAAGATCACCAGATCGTCTGCGTATCTCGCGTAGTCGACACCGGTGTACTTGCCGATGCGTGTGACGTCCCGCGCCCGCTCCAGCATCTTGTCCACCTCGTTGAGGTAGAGATTACTGAGCAAGGGTGAAATCACTCCGCCTTGCGGAACGCCCTTCTTGCCAGAAGTTTTCAGCATAACCTTTAGAAGGTGCATGATGTCCGCGTCGTTGATCCGCTGCGCCACTTTCGTCAACAACCGGTCATGCCGAACATTGTCGAAATACGCTCGCAAATCAAAATCGAGGACCCGCGTCTTCCGTTGCGTTATTGCCTTTGCTACTCGCTTGATCGCGTCATGTGCTGCCCGCTTGGGCCGGTATCCAAACGACCCCGATTGGAAGTCCGCCTCGAAGACAGGTTCGAGTATGAGTTTGAGCGCACCTTGGACCACCCGATCGCGGATCGCCGGAATCGAAAGGACTCGAACTTTGTTCCCGTCCTTCGGTATTTCCTGTCTCCGCGCCGGAAGTGGTCGATAGGTATGCCCGATCAGTTCGTCCCGTAGCTGCTCAAGCAGAGCATCTACGCCTTGCGATTCGATGGCTTCGAAGGTCACTCCGTCTATTCCCGGAGCGCCGTCATTTTCTCTAGCCATCTCATACGCCATGCGTAGCGTCTCCACCTTGCAGACGTGGACATATAGGCCCCAGAAACGCCAGGACGGTTCAGCCTTCGCCTTGACGTATAGTCTCCGCCTCAGGTCCTGCAAATCGATGGACGCCTTTATCATCTCGTCCTTGCCTTCCTTGCGTTGGAGACTTCACAAATGGCAGGGTCCCTTCGCTCCACAGCCGTTACGCCACTTCGCAGCTACATACGGACCCGGCCGCCACCCTCTCGTCTTCGACCACTTTCCCGGTGTTCGCCGGTTATATGGCCTATCTTGCTCCGACAATTTCTCGCCGGGACGAGGAGGGCTTCTCCAGTTGCTCGGCATGTCCTTGTCATCGTGCTGTCGCTTCCACCCCGCCGAGGTGAACAGCCGTGTCGGTCAGTTTTCGGCTGCCCATGTTGCCTTCGCCCGATGAATGGGGGCTCGGCCCTCGGTCTTCGATATTTCGAGGCCACAACGCGTTCTCTTTCGATACGGCCCGATGACTCGCGATCTCCCCGTCGGGAGACTTGTCGATAGGCTTCAAAAGGTTCGTTTCCTCCCCTCCTGCTATCCGTGCTACAGGGCACTGACTTTTACCCCGGTAGGACTAACTCCTACTGAACATGCCAGCCTTCGCTGGACGCAC
>NZ_JACMYO010000397.1 GCF_020889685.1 Bradyrhizobium oropedii | reverse complement strand
AACCACCGCTGCCGTTGTTGCAGGAGGCTGCGGCCCCAGCGTCGCGCCACATCATCCATTCGGGGTAATGGGTCCAGGCCTGCGCCGGGACGACGCGGGGGGAGGCGCGTTGCCAAAATATCGAAAACAACCCCATGCAAAGTAGCCGGCGGTGGCCGGCGTTCGACCAGGCGACGACTTGACGCGTCGGGCAACTCACGGGTACATTTCCAATATTCCGAAATCGGGCGGGCGTACGCTCGCGGCAAGGGCGTACGGCATTGGCGTGCTTCCGTATCCGACGTTTCCACGTCGTCCCGGCAGTTGTTGTCGGGGGACTCTAACCTCCTCGTCGTCCCGGCCAAGCGAAGCGCGAGCCGGGACCGATAACCACAGGGTGCAGTTGTCGCGCGACGCTGCGGCCCCAGCTCGCGCCACGCGAGCATTCGTGGTTATGGGTCCCTGCTTTCGCAGGGACGACGATGTGGATGGTTTCGCGTTCTACAACTTTCTGCCTTAAAGCATGATCCGGAAAAGTGCGAAGCGGTTTTCCGAAAAGATCATGCTCAAACAAAGGGCTAAAGCGCGATGACGATTCAACCAAATCTCATCGCGCTTTAGCACGCCCCCTCAATCATTCCCGATCGTGTCGCCGAACAGCTGCCAGGTTTCGCCGTTGAACTTCTGCAGCCGCATCGCCTCGACCGGGAAGTAGTCGGTCGGCGAGGTCTTCACCTTGATGCCGGGCAGGAACATCGGCAGCGCGATGTCGAGGTTGGCGGCCTGCTTCATGATGTTCTCATGGGTGAGGTCGTCGCCGCATTGCTTCAGCACCTGCACCGTCGCCTCCGCCACCACATAGCCGTAGACGATCAATTGGTCCTGCAGATTGCCGTCCGGGAAGTAGGTCTTCATGAAGTCCTGCCAGGCGATCACGTCCGGATCCGCCTTCCACTGCGGATCGTTCGGATCCTTCAGCGAGTAGGACGAGATGATGTCCTTGGCATATTCGAAGCCGGCCGGCTTCAGCACCGAGGACACCGAGGTCGAGGTCGCCGCGAGGAAGAACAGATCCGGCTTCCACCCGATCTCGCCGATCTTCTTGATCGCCTGCGCCGCCTGCTTGGGGATCGCGTGCATGAACAGCACGTTGGCGCCGGAGGCTTTCAGCTTCACGATCTGGCTGTCGACCGTAGGATCCGTCGATTCATAGGTCGTCTCCGCCACCACCATTTTCGCGGTGTTCTCCGGCCCCAGTCCCTTCTTGAAGCCGTTGCCGTAATCCTTGCCGGCGTCGTCGTTCTGGTAGAACAGCGCGATCTTCGCGTCCGGCTTCTGGGTCAGCACATACTTCGCATAGACCGCGGTCTCGGCCTGGTACGACGGCTGGAAGCCGATCGACCACGGATAATGCTGATAATCGCCCCACAGCGTGGCGCCCGCGCCGACGAACAACTGCGGCACCTTCTTGTCGTTGAGATATTTGCGCACGGCAAGGCCGGTCGGCGTGCCCAGCGGATTGAGGATCGCGGCGACCTCCTCCTGCTCCACCAGCTTGCGGGTCTGCTCCACCGTCTTCGGCGGCGAGTAGCCGTCGTCGAGCGTGATCAGATTGATCTTGCGCCCGTTCACGCCGCCCTGGTCGTTGATCATCTTGAAGTAGGCCGCTTGCGTCTTCGCGATCACGCTGTAGGCCGACGCCGCGCCCGAGAATGGCGAGGTCTGTCCGAGCTTGATCTCGGTATCGCCCGTGCCCGCGCCGTATTTCTTCTCGGCGGCGTGCACCTGTGTCGCGAGCATCAGTGCGACTGCTGCCGTGATGGCCTTCCAGATCATCGTGAGCCTCCCTGTGCGTTTTTTTGTTGTTCGCGAGGGCGAGCTTACGTGAGGTCAGGGGAGGCAGGCTTGTGGCGAGACGCCGGGGCAGGGATGCGAAAATGCGGCGGGATGTAACTATCTACCGTCGTCCCTGCGAAAGCAG
>NZ_JACMYO010000396.1 GCF_020889685.1 Bradyrhizobium oropedii | reverse complement strand
CGACAGCCCATCCGCGAACGCGGTCTCAGCCTGCGCCGTCGTCATTGCGCCGAAGCGTCCCTCCGGCGCCAGCACGACGGCCGCGCCGCCGAGGAACAGCTGCAGCGCCCTGCGCCGAGACGGCCGACTCGATGCGAAGCCGTCAGTTTCTTGATTGTTGTTGTTTGGCATGGGCCGACCTCCGGAAGCAGAACGGAGGTTATGGCTCCGGCCCCTCGTGTCAACGCACGCGCGCGCATGCCTGAAAGAAAAAACCCGCCTCGGTGGGACTCCAAGGCGGGGAAGGTTCATTGGGTAGAAATCCACGCGCCTGGAAAACGAGAGCGCGGGAAGTAGCGGCATCAATTCTATTCGGACCGCTGGCTCGGACAACGGGATTAAAGCGCGCACAACACCGGGACTTTTTCCCGATCCGGCCGGCAAAAATCCCGACCTCGCTCGAGCGACGCGGCTCACTGCACGACGTCGAGCCTGACATTCGCGACGCCCTTGCCGATCATGCCGAGCGACTGCGCGGCAGAATACGAGACGTCGACGATGCGTCCGGGAACGTACGGTCCGCGGTCATTGACGCGCACCGTGACCGAACGGCCGCTCTTGACGTCGGTGACGCGCAGCCTGGTGCCGAACGGCAATGTCGGATGCGCGGCAGTGAGTTCGCGCCCGTCGAACTTCTCGCCGCTCGCGGTCTGCTGTTGGTCGCTATAGAAGCTCGCGACCCCCTGCGATGCAATCTTGGTGTCTCCGCTTTTGCGCGAGGCGTACGGCGTGTGCCTGTGCGCTGTGGCGACACGTGTGCGCGTGGCCGATGACGCTGCGCGTGTCGGCTCTGCCGATGCAGGCCGGCTCGCGAGCGCCTGGGAGCGCTGGCTGACAACGGAGGACTGCGCGCAGGCCGCGAGCGATGCTGCTCCGATCATGATGGCGAACAGCCGGAGCGGCTTGCGCGCCTGAACAAACAGGACCGCGGGCGCAGCACCGCGCGCACTGCGTTCGACGTCGACGTACGAAATGACTGCATCGTCGCGTGACATGTTGCATCCCCAACTCGCGCCCCAGCCCAAGCCGAAAATCCAATGCCCAATGAGCCGAATCCAATCAGGGCGGAACGGTGGCGGAGCGCGGTCAGACGCGCCTCACGCAGCGCGATTTCCCCTCGGGTGTGGTGGATACGCCACACAACCCAGGCGCTTCGCCTGGGAATACAGTCCGGTGCCGTCCGCGTGTGGACATGGATGCCGGAGCCTCGGCCGCCGGTTTCGGTTCCCGAAACTCCCCAACCTCTCCACCCTCTCGCCTTGCTTTGGTCAAACCGGACTGGAGTCGTGGGGCCCGGGCTAGGGGTCGAAGCAGAGCGAGGATTCGCCGGCCGCCATTTGCGGTTGACCTTGGACTGAAACGGGGACCGCCAATGCAATCGACACTTAAAGACGCTGATCCGCACGATATTTTCGCGATCGAACCGAGCTTCGCTGCAACCCGCAACGACAACGCCGCCGCCACGCCGGTGGCTGCCGGCAAGGGAGCGCCTGGGCAGCGCGAGCCCTGGTTCGGCCCGAGCCTCGCACCCTCCGCCGCGCCACCGGTCGCGTCCGCCGCTGCGGTCACCTCGGTGCCGCCGGTCACGCCGATACAGCCGGCGACGCCGGTGCCACCGGCCGCGCTGGAGTACAGCACCGCAAGCCATGACGGCAGACTGGACGACATCAGACTGGAGCGCGGGCCGCGCCCGACCAACAAATGGGCGATCCGCGCCTTCTGGTTCGTGTTCGCGATCGCCGGCGCCATGGGCACCGCGGCGTGGCAGCACTACGGACATCGCGTCAAGCAGGTGGTGGCGGAGTACGTGCCCCAGGTTGAGGCTCTGACGTCGCTGCTGCCAGGCAAGACGACTGCCGCTCCCGACCCGGCGGGCCCACCTGTCGCGCAGACGGCGGCCGCCGATCAGCCGGCGGAAGCCGCGCCGG
>NZ_JACMYO010000395.1 GCF_020889685.1 Bradyrhizobium oropedii | reverse complement strand
ACGACGTGGGAGAGAGCGGCGCTTAATTCGCTGCCGCTCATGCGCAGCTGAACAGAGCGATCAGGTATTGAACCTGAAATGCATCACGTCGCCGTCGGTGACGACGTAGTCCTTGCCTTCAAGCCGCAGCTTGCCGGCATCGCGCGCGCCGGCTTCGCCGTTGCCGGTGACATAATCCTCATACGCGATGGTCTCGGCGCGGATGAAGCCCTTCTCGAAATCGGTATGGATCACACCGGCGGCCGCAGGCGCCTTGGTGCCGCGGTCGATGGTCCAGGCGCGAGCTTCCTTCGGGCCGACGGTGAAATAGGTGATGAGATCGAGCAGCTGGTAGCCGGC
This sequence comes from Bradyrhizobium oropedii, assembly GCF_020889685.1. GTDB lineage: Bacteria > Pseudomonadota > Alphaproteobacteria > Rhizobiales > Xanthobacteraceae > Bradyrhizobium > Bradyrhizobium oropedii. The sequence continues at coordinate 1,628 of NZ_JACMYO010000395.1, read as the reverse complement.
GCGGATCAGCCGGTCGAGCCCGGCCTCTTCAAGGCCCAATGTCTCCAGGAAGTCGACACGCTCCTCGCGCGACAGCGTCGCGATCTCGGATTCGATCTTGGCGGAGATCACGACCGCGACGGCGCCCTCTTCCTTGGCGCGTTCGAACACCGCCTTGGAGAAATTGTTGCCGGCCTTGGCCGAGCCTTCCTCGACGTTGCAGACATAGAGCACGGGCTTCGAGGTCAGGAGCCCGAGCATGCGGAACGCACGCTCCTCCTCCGGCTTGCGCTCCATCCCGCGGGCCGGCTTGCCGTCGCGCAGCAACGCCAGCGCGCGGTTGACGAGCTCGAGCTGCTCCTTGGCTTCCTTGTCGTTGCCCTTGGCCTTCTTGGTGAGGTTGTCGACGCGCTTCTCGAGGCTGTCGAGGTCGGACAGCATCAGCTCGGTCTCGATGGTCTCGATGTCGGCGAGCGGCGCGATCTTGCCTTCGACATGGGTGATGTCGGAATCCTCGAAGCAGCGCACCACATGGGCGATGGCGTCGACCTCGCGGATGTTGGCAAGGAACTGGTTGCCGAGGCCTTCGCCCTGCGACGCGCCGCGCACGAGGCCCGCGATGTCGACGAAGGTCAGCCGGGTCGGAATGATCTGCGCGGATTTCGCGACCGCCGCGAGCTTCTCCAGCCTCGGATCGGGTACTGCCACTCGCCGACATTCGGCTCGATGGTGCAGAACGGATAGTTCGCCGCCTGGGCGGCCGCCGTCTCGGTCAGCGCATTGAACAGCGTCGACTTGCCGACGTTAGGCAGCCCGACGATCCCGCATTTGAATCCCATGTCTTCCTCTGTCCAGTTTCGTCATGCCCGGCCTCGTGCCGGACGCGACCACAAGGGGATCAGGCCGGCTTCTCGCCACCGTTCTCACCCTTGTCGAAAAATCCCTTGGCCTGCATCGTCAGATGCACCTTGTTGGCGAACGAGGCGTCGTGCCCCGCAGCCAGCAGGCCGGCATTGTCGGCGACGGCCTGGCACAAGGCCTCCACCCACGCCCGGTCGCTCTTGGCGAAGTCCGACAGCACGTGGCTGTGCACGAGCTCCTTGACGCCGGGATGACCGATCCCGAGCCGCACCCGCCGATATTCGTTGCCGATATGCGCGGAGATCGAGCGCAGCCCGTTATGGCCGGCGATGCCGCCGCCGACCTTGACCCGCACCTTGGCGGGCGGCAGTTCGAGCTCGTCCTGGAACACGGTGATGTCGGCGGGCGCGAGCTTGAAGAAGTTCGCCGCCTCCTGCACCGCGCGCCCGGACTCGTTCATGAAGGTAGCCGGCTTCAGCAGCACGACCTTCTCGCGATCGACGACGCCTTCGGAGGTCTCGCCCTGAAAGCGACGGCGCCATGGTGCGAAACCATGACGCCGTTGAATCTCGTCGACCGCCAGAAAACCGATATTATGCCGGTTGCTGGCGTATTTCGCGCCGGGATTACCGAGACCGACAAAAAGGCGCATGGCGCGGCATCCCGAATCGGCGCGCCATCAGAGGATCGCGCGCCGACCTGATCGATTACTTCTTCTTGTCGCCACCGCCGGCGGGAGCCTTGGCACCCGCGGCCGGAGCCGCAGCGCCCGCAGCCGGAGCCGCAGC
>NZ_JACMYO010000394.1 GCF_020889685.1 Bradyrhizobium oropedii | reverse complement strand
TTCCAGAACCGCTGTCGTCACCCGCGAAAGCGAAAGCGGGTGACCCGGTATTTCAAACGCGGCGTTAGTGACCCGCCCGCCGCAGTGACCCGCCCGCCGCGGCGTACTGCATACCCCGCATACATACGCGGGGTATGACAGTTGTTGGGCGGAGCAATCTCTGGAACCAGGCGCGGCGCATCATGCACGGGCTTACCCCGCGCATCATCCATCGTTGGAACTCAGAACCACACGCCTTGAATGCCGCAGATGACGGCAACCAGCGAAATCAACAAACCGATTCCGGAAAACAGCGCGACTACTACAAATTGTTCCGAGTCTGAATTCTCGGATGACGACGAAACCGGAATCGACGTCGAAATGCGGGCTGCTTTCGGCATGAAGAAACTCCAAAATGATTCCGTGGTGAAAAAATTCCCCGCCCATTCGGGAGTCCGGGGAGTACGCCAAAGGTTCAATACGCGTGATGATAGTCGCGGACAAAATCGGCCGGTGTGAACCGCTTCACACCGGCCGTTCGTTACAATGAGAAACAATGTAGCGCGTCTTCGAGCGAAGAGCTCGTTCCGGCTTATCTGGAGCCGAAAGGCTCTAGCCGCGATAGATCGGCACGCCGGCGGGCGACGCCGTCGCACCGCCGTCGATGAACAGTTCCTGCCCCTGCACATGCGCAGCATCATCGGACGCCAGGAACAACACGGTCTTCGAGATATGATCGGGTTCACCGATCCGCCCGAGCGGTGTGGTCTTGCCGATCCGCTGCTCGAACGCCTTCTCGGCCTCGGGCGTTGCGATCGCCGCGCCCCAGATCGGCGTACGCACAGCGCCGGGCGCCACCACGTTGACGCGGATCCCGCGCGGCGACAGTTCTGATGCCATCACGCGCGCCATCGCACGCACGCCGGCCTTGCTCGCGGCGTAGGCCGAGTAACCGGGATTGCCGAGCACCGAAATCACCGAGCCGTTGAGAATGATCGAAGCGCCGTCGTTGAGATAGGGCGCGACCGCCTGCACGGTGAAGAATACGCCGGTGAGATTGGTGCGGATCACGTTTTCGAATGCGGCGAGCGTGGTGCCGCCGACCGGCGTCTGGCCGGGAATGCCGGCATTGGCGAACAGCACGTCGTATTTGCCGAACTTCTCCGCGCCCTGCTTCACCGCGGCTTCCAGCGCCGCGACGTCGGTGGCGTCGGCCACCACGGCGAGCGCGTTCGGCCCGAGCTCCTTGGCCGCCGCCGCAAGCGTCTCCTTGTTGCGTCCGGTGATGACGACCTTGGCGCCCTCGGCCACGAACAGCTTTGCTGTCGCAAGGCCGATGCCGCTGTTGCCGCCGGTGATCAACGCCGTCTTGTTTGCCAGTCTCATGTCCGCCTCCAATTGGTTGCATTATTAAACTTCGTTGCCTATCTAGGGCAAGAGGTTTAATATTGCAACCACACAAGGCCGTGATGGCCCAAATTCCTGGAGATGCGTGGTGAAGAGAACCAGCCTTGCAGGCGACAGCTGCCCGGTGGCGCGCGCGCTCGACGTGTTCGGCGACTGGTGGTCGCTCCTGATCATCCGCGACGCCAGCCTCGGCCGCCGCCGCTTCGGCGAATTCCAGGCAAGCCTCGGGCTTGCCAAGAACATCCTCACCACGCGGCTGCGCGCGCTGGTCGAGCGCGGCATTCTGAAGACGGTCCCCGCCTCCGACGGCAGCGCCTATCAGGAATATGTGCTGACGCCGAAGGGTCACGGCATCTTTCCGATCCTGGTCGCGCTGCGGCAATGGACCGAGGAGTTCGACGAGCATCCGGACGAGATCGCGACCATCATGGTCGACCGCGACAAGGGCAAGCCGGTGAAGAAGCTCGCACTGCTGTCGCAGGACGGACGCGTGCTGGGTGCGGCCGACACGACGCTGAAACTGCGGCCTGCGCGCAAGGCGAGCCGGCGCGCGTCGGCGTAGCACTATCCGCCGTCATTCCCG
>NZ_JACMYO010000393.1 GCF_020889685.1 Bradyrhizobium oropedii | reverse complement strand
CGGCCGCGCCCAAATGCAACAATCCCGATGCGCTCGGCATCAGCCGCACCGTCGTGGTCGACACCACGGGCGGCCCGGGCTTCGGCTTCCTGCAGTACAAGCAGTATGACTTCCTGACCGACCATGAGGTCGTGCTGACCTTCGACGACGGTCCGTGGCCGACCACGCCCGCCGTGCTCAAGGCGCTGGCCGACGAGTGCACCAAGGCGGTGTTCTTCCCGATCGGCCTGCACACCACCTATCATCCGGATATCCTCCGCCAGGTCGCTGCCGCCGGCCACACCATCGGCGCGCACACCTGGTCGCATGCGCATCTGGCGAGCAAGAAGCTCACCGAGCAGCAGGCCAAGGACGAGATCGAGAAGGGTTTCAGCGCGGTGAAGCTGGCGCTGGGGGCCAACCCCGCCCCGTTCTTCCGCTTCCCGGCACTGGCGCACACGCCGGCGACGACAGCCTATCTCGGCACCCGCAACATCGCGATGTTCTCGGTCGACGTCGATTCCAACGACTTCAAGTCCAAGAGCTCCGACGAGGTCATCAACAACGTGATGACCAAGCTCGACAAGGAGCACAAGGGCATCATCCTGATGCACGATTTGCAGAAGCACACCGCGCAGGCGCTGCCGACGCTGCTGCGCAAGCTGAAGGCGGGCGGCTACAAGGTGGTCTGGATGAAGGCCAAGACCCAGATCGAGACTCTGCCGGAATACGACGCGCTGATGGCGAAGACCGAGAAACCGGTCGCATCGGGCCGGCCGATCGGCAACGTCGTGCAGACGATCGCCGAGTAACGCAGCCAACGCATCGAACACGCTCAACCAAAGCGCCCCTGGATCCGATCCAGGGGCGCTTTCGTTTTGATCGCGGCCCATGCGCCTTCAAGCGAGGCGCCATCGCACTCGGCGGCTGCGGCTCCCACCACCAAAATATCGAAAACAACCCCATGCAAAGTAGCCCGCGTCCAGCCGTCGCCGGGCCGGCCATCGGCAACGTTGTGCAGACGATCGCCGAGTAACGCAGCCGGCGTATTCAACACGCGCAACGCAAAGCGCCCTTGGAGCCGATCCAGGGGCGCTTTCGTTTGTGGTGTCGTCGACGTCTACCAATAGATTCCGTGACGATGCAGCTCGCCGATGATGCGGCCCTCGGTCCAGCGTCGTGCGTGGCGGCGGTGGCTCGACCTATGCCAAGTCGTCCGCTGCTCCGGCGCCGGCCTTGCGTCCGACTGCACTGACGGCTGGACATTCGCTTGCTGTTGCGCCGGCGCCTGCTGCGCAGCGAGCTGGGGTTGCGGCTGTGGAGCGGGAGCTGGCGCCGCAACGGGCGCCGTGCGCTCGACATATTTCGGCGCCTCCGGCGGCTTCGGCGACTCAACGGTGGGCGCGACCGGCGCATCGGCAACCTTGCCCGCGGTCGTGACCGAATTGGAGGCCGCGGCCGGCAGCGACGCTGCCCCGCCCAACGACAGGCTCCGTTCGCCGGCCTGCGCGGACGCGGAAGCCAAAGCCATCGCCGTGATCAGGATGAGCTTGCGCATTGTTGTTCTCCCGTTGACGGCGGGGAGACTAGCCATGTCGGACCAGCGCCTATGTGAGCTGCTTCACGCAGCCATCGCCTGCCGCTTCAGCTCCCCGTGATCGCCCGCCGCAACGACGCCACCACCCTGGCCGGCGGACGGGGCAATCTACTTCATCCCCGCCTTGCAGCAGTCTTGATCTGGATCAACGACGGCTTTCCGATGGACCGTTCAATAGGAATGCAGGTCTCTGTTTGCTGTCCGTGTCGCATTTGCTTGCCCGAATAATCCCAGCACAGCGCGGCTATGATGAAGACCTTCGATATCACGTATCGCTACAGCAGCGACGATGCTGCGATCAGGTCTGCCCCGCCAGACAGTCATGCGGCGCTGCTCCGTCTGGAACAGGGCAACAATAGCTTCGCCACACTCCTCGACCACGATGAGGAAGGGAGCGTCGTGCAGCAGATCATTCCGGTCGATCTGCGTGA
>NZ_JACMYO010000392.1 GCF_020889685.1 Bradyrhizobium oropedii | reverse complement strand
AAGCGTAACCGGTATGAGCTCCCACGTCGGCGGTGATCAGCGGGCGCGTGCGTATCGGATCGGCATCCAGTATTGGCGCATGGCCTCGACGGCTGCGGGAATATCGAGGCGGGCGTTGCGCAGAGAGTCTCGGGTATCGCGGCCGGTCCGTGGCGGTCCGAGCAGCGGACCGGCCTGATCGTCGCGACAGTGCAGCAGAATAGGCAGAAGCAGACGGTGACTGACGTTGCTGGCGTCCAGAAATGGCGCCCACGCCGACAGCCTGAGCCGCATCGCGGCGTAGAATCCCTGACACCATGGTCGCGGATCGACTTCGCCGTTGGGTTGACGCCGGTGCATCGGGGCGAACTGGCTAGGCGTGGTGGAAAGGATCTGGCTGATCTCGTTATGACGCAGCGCGGCGGCGGAGATCGCAGCGAACTCCGGGGTGCCGCCGTGGTTGAAAGCGTCGGCATCGATGGCGAGCAGTGGGCATATCCAATCGAGCGGGCTCATCGACACCGGTCCGGCCACGATCGCGGCGACGTAGCCGTCGAGCATGGGGAGACTGGTGGCGGCGGGATGCTGATCGACGCGAGCCTGGAGCCATTGCTCGAGCTCCGCAAGCGGCATCGCGGCGGCCGCCATCGACGATGAAGCTTTAGGGCGACGTGGGCTCATGCGGCAGCCTGTGCGATGCGCTCACGGGCCGCCTTCCAGTTCCAGGCGAGCAGCTCGTGGAGCTGGTGGCTCTTGGTTCGCCCGGAGACGATCCGCTCCAGTACGTCCGTCAGATAGATCTGAGGATCGAGTTCATGGAGCTTTGCTGTGTTCACGATCGACGACAGGATCGCCCAGCTCTCGGCGCCGCCTTCGCTGCCGCTGAACAATGAGTTGCGTCTTCCCATGGCAATCGGGCGCATGGAACGCTCTACCGTGTTGGAATCGACCTCGACGCAGCCGTCGCGAAGAAACAGCGTCAACCCGTCCCAGTGATTGAGTGCATAGTTGATCGCCTCCGCCAGCTTCGACTGCGAGAAGAGCTGGTCGACCATCTCGGTCAGTCGCGCCTTGAGCGCCGCCATCAGCGGTGCGCTCCTGGTGCGCCGGACGGCAAGCCGCTGCTCGGCACTAATGCCGCGGATCTCCGCCTCGATAGCATAGACCGCCTGCAGGCGTTCGATCACCTCACGCGCGAATGGCGACTGCATCGTCTTGTAGACCTCGATGAATTTGCCTCGGGCATGGGCGAGACAAAAAGCAAGCTGGATCGCGCCGCCATGACCGCGGGCAAGCGCCTTGTAGACAGCATAACCGATGGAGTGGACGCCCCCCGACGGCATCGATTGTGCCAAGATGTGGGTGTTCAAACCCGGTAAGTAGGACGTCCGTGGACGAGGTTAGCATCATTGGTTTGGATTTGGCCAAGAACGTGTTCCAGGTCCACGGAGCTGGGCAGGATGGCAGGACCGTTCTGCGTAAGAAACTCCACCGTGGCAGATTGCTTGAGTTTTTCGCGGAGTTGCCGAGGTGTGTGGTCGCGATGGAGGCCTGCGCCAGCGCCCATTATTGGGGACGGGAGATCGGTAAGTTCGGCCACGATATCCGGCTGATCCATCCCTCGTACGTGAAGCCCTTCGTTAAGCGTCAGAAGAACGATGCAGCGGATGCCGAAGCGATCGCCGAAGCCGCGCCTCGACCAACGATGCGCTTTGTCGGCGTCAAGAGCGCCGAGAAGCAAGCTTCTTCCATGGCGTTCAAGGTTCGTGATCTCTTGGTTCGACAGCGTACACAGGCGATTAATGCCTTGCGCGGGCATCTTGCGGAATACGGGTTGATCGTGGCTCAGGGCGTGAGACATATCCCCCGACTGGCTGAGCTCCTGGCAACATATCCGGACCTGCCGATCTGGCTCGCAGCGTTTGCCAAAATCTCTTGAAGCATGTGGAATCTCTGTCGGAGCAGATTGCAGAGCTGGAGAAGGGACTGCGGGTGCGCGCGAGACAGGACGAAGTCGCCTCTCGTTTAAT
>NZ_JACMYO010000391.1 GCF_020889685.1 Bradyrhizobium oropedii | reverse complement strand
GACGGCCCGGGCGCGCCGGAGGGGGCCGCCGGTGCGGGTGTGGTGAAATTCTCGACCGGCGGCTGCGCAGAAGGCGCGGCCGGCTCGCTGTGCTCGATCGCCGGCGCCTGCGGCGCAGAGCTGGTGTCGAGCAGGTTCATCGCCATCTTGGCGGTCGAGAGCAGGATCACGACCACGCTCGCGCCGACCAGCAGCGAACGGATCTTGGAGGTGATGGTCGAAGGCTGCGCCTCCGGCGCGCCGGTCGCCGAAGCGCCGGCCGCAGGCGTGCCAGCCTTGGCGGCAACGGCCTTCGCGGCCTTGTCGGCCTTCTCCTTGGCCTTGGCTGCGGCCTTGCTCGCTGCACGCGCCGCCTTCTCGTTGACGGGTTGCGCGGCTGCGGCCTGCGCGGCGCGGCGCGCGGCGGCGATGAAGCTCGACGTCGAGACCGGTTCCTTCTTGCCGGCGGGAAGGTCGCTGATGGCGCGCTCGGAGTCCGCGATCCGCTCCGACGGCGACGACACGCGGCCCGAGGGGCGCGTACCCGCTCGAGCGGGTGATCCGGCGGTAGTTCCGGCGCGATCGCAGCGCGGGCAGACGCCGCATGCGGTTCGAGGATCTCGCTGATCGCGCGCGGCGGCAGCGGCGGCGGCGCGGTCTCGACCGGCTGCGCGGCATGGAATTCGCGCGGCGCGGACATGAAGTGCTCCTGCGCCTGCGCAGGATTGGGCAATTCGGGCCGGTACGATTCAGGCTGGTACGATTCGGGCCTGGGCTGCGCGATCGGCTGCGGCATCGCCGCGCGCGGCATCTCCATCCGCGGTGCGTCCATCCGCGGATCGACCGGCGCGGGGGCGGGCGGAGCCGGCGGCGGCGCGCTGCGCTCCGTGCGCAGATCGTTCTCGATCATCGCCAGCCGATCGACGACGTGGCCGAGCGTGTTGTGAACGGTCTCCAGCGAATCCTGGGTGCGGCGATCGGTCTCCGACTGGCTGAAGCGGATGTCCGAGAGCTCGCGCTTCACCATGTCGACGATGCCGCTGTCCATCATCGGCTGCGGCGCGGAGGTATTGATGTTGTTGCGCGTGGCGTCGGCCAGCGAGGCGATATGGGCGTGCTGCGCCTCGAGGTGGCGCATGATGTCATGCAGCCCTTCCTCGACCCGGCCGAGATTGCCGGACCGCTGGTCGGCGGACTCCAGGCGCTCGAGCAGATACGAGACGCGCTGCTCAAGATGGGTGAATGCCGACGAACTGTCGTTGCCGACCTGCAGCCGGTCGATCCGCTCCGACAGCGAGCGCAGGACGCCCTCGATCGCGTCGGTATTGTCGTGGCCGGCCGGCCGCTCGCGGCTTTCCAGCGACGAGGCCAGCGCGGCGATGCGCTGCTCGATTCCGGCGAAGGCGTCGCCGTAGGAATCGCCGCGCGACATCTGCGACAGTTGGTCGACTTTCGCACCCAGCGCATGCACGTCGCCGGACAGCTGCAGCAGCGCATCGTTGGAGGCGACATTGGAGACGATGGCGCGGAGCGCTGCGATCGCGCTCTCGAGCTGATGCACGGTCGACGGATCGTCGTTGGCGCGCAGGATCATGTCGAGCTTGGCGCCGAGATTGCGGATCGCCTCGTCGTAGCCGGTGAGCTGCTCGGCGGGCGTCAGCGTGCGCAGCGCCTCGCGGATTTCCGCCAGCGCGCGTTCGATGCCGGCAATCGCCTGGCCCTGGCTGTTGCTGCCCTCGTGGCGAATCTCGTCGATCCGGTGATGCAGCGAGCGGATTTCGTTCTCGATCGACTCGATCGCGCGCCGCGGCATCGCCTCGGTGATGGCCTGGCGGATTTCCGCAAGCTCGCCGCGGAAGGCCGCGATCGATTGCTCGATATGGTCGGGCCGCTGCAGCGCCTCGATCTGGCTCGTGATCTTGAGCAGATGACGCTCGAGCGAGGAGAAGTCCGGCCCGGTTGGTGCCGCGGGCGGCGGCGCATAGGCGGCCATTGGCGGCGCCGATTGCTGCACCGGCGGTGCATTGCGCGGCATCTGCCGGGG
>NZ_JACMYO010000390.1 GCF_020889685.1 Bradyrhizobium oropedii | reverse complement strand
CACCTCGGGGCCGAGTGCTGCGCGTCCGGCGGCATCGCAAAGCAGCAGCCGCGGCGCGGCATCGTCAACAACCTGCTGCAGCCGCTCGCTGGGATAGGCTGGGTCCAGCGGCAGATAGGCACCGCCCGCCTTGAGGATCGCCAAAAGGCCGACCACCATCGCCAGGCTGCGTTCCAGGCAGATCGCCACCAGCTGGTCCGGCTTGACCCCTAGCTCGATGAGATGATGCGCCAGCCGGTTGGCCCGTGCGTTGAGCTCACCATAGCTCAGCCGCTCGTCTTCGCAGATCAGCGCCACCGCCTCCGGCGTCTTTTGCACCTGCGCCTCGAACAGCTCATGGATGCATCGTTCCGACGGATAAGGCGCCGCCGTCCGGTTCAACTCCTCCAGCAAATAGCTGCGCTCCTCGGCCGGCAGGATGTCGAGCTCGCGCACCGGCGTGTTGGGGGCATGCTCCAGCGCCTCCGCCAGTTGCTCGAGCGCCCGCTGCATGTAGCCGCAGACCCGATCCGCAGAGATAGGCTCCGCCACCTGCACCGTCAGGCCTAGCGCCTCGCCAAAATCCTCCACCGACAGGGTCAGCGGATAGTTGGTGCGTTCCTCCCCGCCCAACCATTCCATACCCGACAGGACATCATCCGTCCCAGAGCCGGGGAGAGCCACCGGCGTGTTGTGACGGTAGTTCAACAACGCGCTGAACAGCGGCGCCGGCGCCGCAACGCCGCTGCAGCGTTGCGCCAGCGCCAGCGAGGCATGCTCGTGCGCCAGCAGCTCGGAAAGCCGTGCATGCGTGCTCCGCACGCTTGCCGCGACCCCGGTTCCGTCCAGGTCAAGCCGCACAGGCAGGGTGTTGATGAACAGGCCCATTGCGCGGTCGGTGCCCACACCCGCATGCATGCGGCCGAACAGCACCGTGCCAAACACCACCTGCTCTCGCCCGCTGCTGCGCGCCACCACCTGGCCCCAGGCCAGATGGCAAAGGCTGGCCACGCTTACCCCTAGCCGCCGCGCCTGTTCCCGCAGCCGCTCGTTGAGCGAATGCGGCAGCGTCCGCCGCGCCTCGTCCACCCCGGTGCCGTCACCGCGCACTTCGCTCAGCCCAAACGGGATGGTCGGCTCGTCGATGTCGGCCAGCATCCCCCGGAAGAACTCTTCGTGCGCTTCCGCACTCACGCCCAGCCGCGTCTGCACGACCAGATTGCGGAACGGCTGCGGCGCTGACAACTCATGCCCGCGTCCCTCCAGCACGGCGCGCACCTCGGCATGCATCACTTCCAGCGTCGTGTGATCGCCGATCAAATGGTGCTGCAGCTCCAGCAGCAGCCAGCGCCCGCCGCCGGACTCGCGCGCTATCACAAACCGCAACAAGGGCGGCCGGCCAACGTCGATGCGCTGCCGGCGCGGATCAAACCGGCGCCGGAGCTCATCGGCGCCGGAACTTTCACAGCCATCCAGCTCGACCTCGCTCACCTCCAGCGACGCACGACGCCACACCACCTGGGCCGGGCTCGACAGTCCCTCCCAGACAAAGGCCGTGCGCAGGATGTCGTGCCGATCCACCACCTGCTGAACCGCACCAAGGTAACGCTCCAACAGGTCACGCTCGGCAAACGCCACCTGCGACACCATCAGGTAGGGATCGCCCCGGCTGGCTAGCAGATGATGGAACAGGATGCCGTCTTGCAGCGGCGACAAGCCGTAAATCTCCTGGATGTTGCCGACGCCGCCGGGCACCGTGGCGACGATCCGATCGATCTCCGGCTGGGCCAGCTCGATCAGCGGCAGCATCTGCGGCGTGATCGCCGTACTCTGCTCGGTGATCAGGCTGGCAGGCACCGCCACCTCATGAGGACGGCCAAGGCTTGCGGCAAGATCGGCCAGCACTGGCGTGGCGAACAAGGTGCGTACCTCCACTCCGAGCGACAGCCGCCGCAGCCGCTCCAGCACCTGCACGGCCAGCAGCGAGTGACCGCCGAGCTCGAAGAAGTTGTCGTGGCGTCCGACCCGCTCGACCCCGAGAAGCTCGGCCCAGATCTCTGCCAGCGCCGTCTCGATCGCGCCGCGCGGCGCTCATAGGCT
>NZ_JACMYO010000389.1 GCF_020889685.1 Bradyrhizobium oropedii | reverse complement strand
TTCGCAGGGACGACACTGAGATTGGGAGAGAACGAGCGCCTCGCCTACCCCTCGCCATCGATAATCACAAATCCCCGTCCGAATATTTCTGCCGGATCGCCTTCGCAGCCTGATAGTCCGCGCAGGTGTAGCATTCCATCGCGGTGGCGCGATCCCTGAACTCGATGACGAAGTTGCGCTGGCGCGTTGCGCCTTCCATCACCTCAAAGGGGCCGTTGCGCACGATGAAATTGGCGCCGTATCTGGCGAATACCGGCATCGCGGCGGCGAGATATTCGGGATAGCGCGCTTCGTCGTGCACCGTGACGTGCACGATCCAGTAGGCTTTCGGCATGATGGTCTCCGGCTGAGGCGATTTTCAAAACGGTGGCGCACCTCCTGCGAGATGCGCCGCCGCATCAGAAAATTCCTCGCGCGGAGATTCAATTCACGATCGCGCGGGCGGTGTGTGACGTGCCAGTCAATTGCCGCCCGCGAGCTTCGCGTTGCCGGACGTTGCCGCGACGACATCGCAAACGAGGTCGAACACACCGTCCGCTTGGGGCGGCGTGTTCGGCGAACGGCCAAGCCGCACGATGGCCAGCCGCTGTGACGGCACGATAATCACATACTGCCCGATCGTGCCCTTGGCGAAGAACGCATCGCGCGGCATGCCGTGCTCGACGCGATATTTGGCGCCAAAACTGTCACCGAGATCGGTCCAGAAGCCTGCGCCGATGCCGACCCAGGCATTCGGCGTCGGCGACGCCGAGTATTTCACCCAGCCCGCGGGCAGGATGCGCCGGCCGCCGGCCACGCCGTCGTCGAGATAGAGCTGGCCGAACCGCGCCCAATCGCGTGCGCTCGCCATGATCGCGCCTGATCCTTCCGGCGTGCCCGCCGCATCGAACTGCATGACGACGTTACGCATGCCGAGCGGATCGAACAATTCGCGGCGCGCGAAGCGCAGCACGTCGGCGGCATGGCCGCCGGCCGCGTCGCGGATCAGATGCGAGAGGATGATGAAATTGCCGTCGTGATAATTCCACGCCGCGCCCGGCGCGGTCTCGAGCGAAATGCTCTCGGCGTACGCGGCCATGTCGGATTCCATGTACTTCATCCGGTTGACCGGTTCGAGCGCGGAGGCCAGTGAGGCCTGCAACGAGCTGCCGAGCGCAAGGCCCGCGGTGTGACGCAACAGTTGATCGACCGTGATCGCGTGGCGCGGATCGTCGGGATTTTTCCAGGCGGCGATCGGCACCGGCTGGTCGATCGCGAGCTTGCCGTCGCGCACCAGAATTCCAATCAGGGCCGAGATCACCGATTTGGTCGCGGAGAAACCGAGCAGCGGCGTCTCTGTGCCGATGCCGTCGGCGTAGCGCTCGGCGACGATGCGGCCGTCCTTCATCACGACAACCGCGCGGGTGCGGCGGAATGGCGGCTCGGTCGGCTCGGCAAAGGCGCGATCGAGCGCGACCGCGAGCTGCGGGCTCTGCGGCGCGACGAGCGCGGGACCGGCGATCTCAGGCAGCAGCGCGGCCTGTGGCTTGGCAGGTGGCAATGCGATTTCGGCCAGCGTCTCGCCATGTTCGAGCGTGCAGCCGACACCCTCGCGATAGACCGCATGGCTGCGGCCGAGCCCGAACAGCGTCACGGTGACGTCCCTGCGGTCGAGATCGATCTCGGTGTCCATCGCCCAGGTGATCAGGCCGGCGCCCGGCATCGCCTCGGTGGTCTCAGTCAGGTTCCGCTTCGGGTCGAGCCTACTGACAAAGGTCTCCGAGCAGACGACGTTGGCGACGAAGCCGGTCGCGACCTTCGGGACGTCGCCGGCGCGGGCGGCGGACAGCGCCAACACCCCGCAGGCGGTGGTGGCGGCGAGAATGAAGATGAGCTTTCGACGGGTCACGGGATCCTCCGGCATGGCGCAATGGGTGCGTGGCCGGGATCAGGCCGCAGCGGACGCGAGAGCGCTCGCCGGATTTCGAAATTGGGCTGGCCGAGGATTGGGACGGGCTGGTCGATTCTGGAATTGCTCTGTGATTACAATGGCATTCTGGGATCGCACGCCGTTTTGTGAGATGAGCACGAAGGTTGGGTTCCCTCCCCCCCTTG
>NZ_JACMYO010000388.1 GCF_020889685.1 Bradyrhizobium oropedii | reverse complement strand
AGCACAGGAACCTGCTTGCGCACGCGCCGGAGCGTCTGCACGAGGAGATCACCGCGGACTACAACGATATGATCTACGCGGAAACAAGCCAGCTGATCGAAGCGCGACGCAAGGCTTTCATTCGCAAATGGCGGATCAAACATCGTGCCGTTGCCGACAGCCTCGAGGAAGCAGGCGCACGCCTGTTCAGCTTCACCCGACTGCCGCAGGAACAATGGAAGAGCGCGCGCACCACGGATGAGATGGACAAGCGATTTCTTCATGGCCGAGACGACGACTGCGGAGATCGCTGTAAGTCCATTCTTTTGTTCGGCTGCGCTGCGGGCCATTCTTCCGTCCCGGCCACCGATCTCGCAGCCGCCGCGCGCAGGGGCGGTCAAGGCTGGCCGCATCTGCGGCCACCGCAAGGCTTGGCCTTGACCGGCCCGAGCACGGCGGCACACTGGCAGTGGAACGGGACTGCGGTCCTGCCTAGATCTTGCCGTCAGCCGCGATTATGGTTGTTGGGCGCGGGCGACCTCGTGGCGAAGCGTGACGCGTCGGCTGCAAGCGTCACCGGACTGCCTATTTTGTCCTGCCGAGCTAAGGCGCCCGCGCGCCGGTTTTTGGCCGCCGCGGTTTCCATTGCGACACGAATCGTTCGTAGCTTTGCTCGGCCTGGGCGGCGATCAACATCTCGCGGTCGCGCAGCGCCTTGACGTTGTAAGCATAGGTTGGTCCACGTCGGCTGCCTTTCTGTTGCGGATGCCCGGCTTGAAGTTGCATCGCGCGGGTCTTGTTGGCGACCAGCGCCGGGCGCGCCCACAGGTAATCCTCGCCCTTCGTCAACAAATGCCAGCAGAGCACAGTGAGCTTCCGAGCGACAGCCACCGCGGCGATCTGATGGCCGCGCCGGGCGCGGATCCGTACGAAAAAAGCATGCAGTGGACCGGGCGCCTTGGCCGCTGCCCAGGCCGCCTCGACCAGCATGGCGCGCGCATGACTGCGGCCGATCTTGCTGATACGGCCATGGTGGGCCGCTCCCAGCCCGGACTGCCGCACCCGCGGGTTCAGCCCGAAATAGCTCACCAGCTTCTGTGGGCTGTTGAACCGGCTGATGTCGCCGATCGCCGCCACGATCCCGGCGGCGACCGCCAGATTCACGCCGGTGATCGTAATCAATCTGTTCACCGCGGAATCCTCGATTGCGTCCTGCGCGATCTCGCGGTCGAGCAAGGCCAGGTCTTCCGCCAGCCGGTCAAGCTCACGGACGTGCCGATCGATGGCCGCTCGCTCATCGTCCGGCAACTGTTGAGCGGCCAACCATGCCCGGCCGCGGGCGTTGAAAAGATCGGCATGCGGGCACTTCGGGATCAGGTGCGCGTGCAGGATCGAATGCACCTCGTTCTTGAGCCGCGTACGATGCCGCACGACCTGGTAGCGCCGCGCCACCAGCCGACGCTTGCGCTCTGTCTCCGCGTCAGGCGTCCAAATCTGCGGCAGGTATCCCGCCGCCTGCAGACTGGCGAGCGTGCCGGCATCGATCTTGTCGGTCTTGACGTGAGCCTGGGCGATCGCCTTCACCTGCAACGGATTGGCGATAATCACCCGCGCCACGAATGGCGCCAGAACCCGCGACACCGCCATGCTGTTACCAGTCGCTTCGAGCACCACCTCATCACTGGCCAGCAGGGTCTTGCCAAATCCTTCCAGCGCAGTCCGCGTCATATCAATGCGGCCCGCATGTCGGAGCCTGCCGTTCTCCCAAAATACCACCTCCCCGAAGGTTCGGTGGACATCAATGCCAATTACCCGTCGCATTCGCACCTCCTCTGATGACGGAAGCTACGGGCGACACGACAACTACGGATTCGCGCTCTCGGCGCAACCGGGCGAGTCGCAGAGGCGGCCAGCTACTAACTCGAGCTCTCGGCTCATCGTGTGCATCGGCCTGCCCGCACTTCGTGCTCCCGGTGCCTCTGTCCCGATGGTCGCACCATACGCCACGATGTAGAACACCGCAGCGGAACGTTGGCACCGAGAAATCTCATACCGGTTACCAACGCGATCGAACGGCAACACGAGGAGTTCAAGCGACGGATCAAGACCCGGACCGTGCCG
>NZ_JACMYO010000387.1 GCF_020889685.1 Bradyrhizobium oropedii | reverse complement strand
CGCGCCCGCGCCGCCGAGCGCGCGCTCGAAGGCCGTTCGCTCGACGCTTCCGCGATCAATGCAGCTGCCGCGGCAGCCGCCGAAGGAACCGCGCCCGGCGACAATGCGCTCGCCAGCGCCTGGTATCGCCGCGAGATCGTCGGCGTGCATCTTCGCCGCCTGTTGTCCGGTCAGGAATAATCACGATGGCCAAGACTGCCCTTCAATTCCAGCACAACGGCCGCGAGGTCGCGATCTTCGTCGATGGCGGCACCAACCTGCTGGTCGCGCTGCGCGAGCTGATCGGCGACATGACGCCGAAATTCGGCTGCGGCCAGGGCGGCTGCGGCACCTGCAGCGTGCTGATCGACGGCGAGCTTCATCTCTCCTGCCTGACGCTGGCCGAAACGGTCGCCGGCCGTTCGGTCGAGACGCTCGACGGCATCAAGAACGGTCCCAATCTGCACCCGCTGCAACGCGCCTTCGCCGACAATTTCGCCGCGCAGTGCGGCTATTGCACGCCGGGCATGCTGATGGCCGCCAAGGCGCTGCTCGACCGCAATCCGCAGCCGAGCCGCGCCGAAGTCGTCGAGGCGATCTCCGGCAACATCTGCCGCTGCACCGGCTATGAGCCGATCATCAACGCCGTGCTGGCTGCCGCGTCCGGTGGCCGTGCGCGCGCGTAAGGAAACAGTGCCATGCTGGAATTGCGCAAGGACATTTTCGCCGACGAACGCGACGACAATCTGAAGGAGATCGGCAAGGGCACGCAGCGCCAGGACATGCTCGGCCATGTCACCGGCACCTCGCCCTATTTCGACGATCACAGGCTGCAGGGCATGCTGCATCTGAAGGTGGTCCGCAGCGCGCATCCTCATGCAAGACTGCGCCGCATCGACACCTCGGAGGCCGAGCGGTCGCAGGGCGTGCGGCGGGTGATCCGCGCCTCCGACGTGCCGCGCAACCTGAACACGCTGCTCAGCCTGATCAATTTCGGCAAGGACGACGAACCGTCGCTCGCGGTCGACAAGGTGCGCTACAAGGGCGAGCCGATCGTCGCCATCGTCGCCGACAGCCCGCGCGAAGCCTTTGAAGCGATTGCAAAGGTCAAGATCGACTATGAGTCGCTGCCGGCGGTGTTCGATGTCGAGGACGCACTGAAGCCGGGCGCGCCCGTGGTCAACGAGGTCTATCCGAAGAACACCTTCACCTATCACGAGACCTATGATCGCCAGCAGCTGCGCTTCGGTGACGCTGACCGCGCGCTGGCCACAGCCGACCATGTGCTGGAGCAACGCTACCAGATGTCGCCGATCGAGCACGCCCCGACCGAGACCAACGGTTCGATCGCAGCGCCCGACACCAACGGTCGCTTCATCGTCTACACCTCGACGCAGGCGTTGTTCTTCTCGGTCGACACCTGCGCCAAGATCCTCGACGTGCCCTCCAACACCTTCCACTTCATCGGCGGCACGGTCGGCGGCGGGTTCGGCGGCAAGGTCGATACCCTGACCGAGCCGCTCTGCATTCTGGGCGCGATGTTGACCGGACGGCCGGTGCGCTACGTGTTCGGGCGCGAGGAGGAGATGCAATACGGCCCGCCGCGCGGCGCCGAGCGCATCTACATCAAGGACGGCGTGATGCGCGACGGCCGCGTCGTCGCCCGCAAGGTGCGCGCCTATTTCGACAGCGGCGCTTATACGCGGCTGTCGAGCTATGCGGCGGTGAAATGCGCCGCGCATCTGCCCGGCCCCTACACGATCCCGAATGTCCATGGCGATGTCTACTGCGTCTTCACCAACCGCACACCCGCGACCGCGATGCGCGGCTTCGGCGTCACCGCGATGGATTTTGCGATCGAATGCCAGATGGACAAGCTGGCCCATCTCGTCGGCATGGACCCGATGGAGTTCCGGATCCTCAATGCGTATCGCGACGGCGACATGAAGGCGCACCGCCGCGAGGCCAAGAACACCGCGCTGATCGAATGCGTGCAGGTCGCCGCAGAGAAGGCCAGATGGCCGCTGCGCGAGGACTTCAAGCGGATGTCGTCGCGCAAGGATGGCGGCGGCGCGCGTGCCGCCGTGACGCCGACCCCGCGCGAGACGCACGCACCGGCGGC
>NZ_JACMYO010000386.1 GCF_020889685.1 Bradyrhizobium oropedii | reverse complement strand
CGCAATTGGCACTATCGTTAGCCCGTGGTCAAGCGGCGGCCGAAGAGATCACGTCTGGTGTCGCTCGACGGAGCGAAGCTGACTGGACGCGCACCCCAACAGTGCCGTAGCGGCCGGTCAGCTTCGCGGGCTGCAGTCCCGGTCTTCATCGGGTCGACGATGCAATCAAGGCCGCGGAAGAAGCGGCGGACGACGCATGGAGTCACCGTTCAGTTCGAGCCTGTGAGCGTTGTGAAGCAGCCGATCGAGTATGGCATCAGCGTAAGTTGGGTCATTTATGAGCTCATGCCATTTGGCAATTGGAAGCTGGCTGGTGACGAGTGTTGATCGACGGCCGTAACGGTCTTCGAGGATTTCGAGCAGATGATGCCGCGCGTTGGCGTCGATGGCCTGGAGGCCCCAGTCGTCCAAAATCAGGAGCTCGACGGCGGCGATGCTCTTCATCCGCGAGCTGAGTCGGCCGTCGCCCCGGGCAAGGTCCAGTTCTTCGAACAACCGCGGCAGCCGGGTGTAAAGTACCGAGTGGTTGTCCCGGCAGGCCTTGTGACCAAGTGCACAGCCAAGCCAGCTTTTCCCGATGCCTGTCGGCCCGACAATGGCGCAATTCTCGTGGTTCTTGATCCAGTCTCCCTTGAGCAGCATGTCGAACAAGCGGCGGTCGAGCCCACGGGGGGCGCGGTAGTCGATATCCTCGGGCACGGCATGATGACGCAGCTTTGCCTTACGAAGGCGAAGCGCCAGGCGCCGGTTGTTACGCCAGGTCGCTTCATGGTCCAGCAGCAGCGCCAACCATTCGGCGTGAGCGAGGCCATGGACCTCCTCGTTGTCGGCGAGGCTTTTAAAGGCCTCGGCCATGCCGGCAAGGCCGAGCTGGGTAAGCAAGTGGAGCGTGGGGTGTGTCAGCATTTTCTTCCCTATTAGTGGTAATAGTCCGAGCCTCTGATGTTGGTGTGTAGGATCGGCTCGCGCTCGGGGGACGTGGGCGTTGCAACGCGATCGAGCCCCTTCTCGAGGATCGATTTGACGCTCGGGTAGTTGCGAGCCTGGATCTCAATTGCGCGCAGCGCGGCCGCCTCGAGGCGCTCGGCGCCAAAGCGCTTCTCAAGCCGGATGATTCCCAGGCACGAACGATAGCCCTGTTCGGGATGCGGCCGATCCTCGATGATCCGGTCGATCAGCAGGCGCAGCATCGGGCCGATCCGGCTTGCCTCGCTGCGGATCTTTGCCGGCGTCCACTCGCCATAGCGCCGGTGGCTGGAGGGCATGTGGGCGCTGATCGTCGTGTGCCGCCCGTTGCCGCTGCCGCGCATATGCGCGGCAATACGCTCGCCCCCCAGGAAGATTTCAACCGTTCGCGCACAGATCCGCGCTTCTACCTCGCGACGGGCGAAGCGATAGGGCACCGAGTAGTAGTGTCGTTCGATCTCGACGTGATAGTCGAGCCCGACCCGGCATCGGCGCCATTCGGCATGGACCCACGGCCCGCCGGGGAGCGGTTTAAGATTCGGCGCGTCGATTTCCTCGAACAGCTGGCGCCGTGTGCGGCCATACTGGCGCAGCACCCGTCCGTCATTGAGCTTGGCCAGCCACTCGGCGATCGCACCGTTGAGTTCGGCCAGGCTGTAAAAGGTTCGGTTGCGCAGCCGCCCCAGCAGCCAGCGCTCGATGATACCGACGCAGGCCTCAACCTTCGCCTTATCTCTCGGGCGACGCGGCCGTGCCGGCAAAATCGCCGTGCCGTAATGCTGCGCCATATCGCTGTAGCTGCGGTTGACCATAGGGTCATAGAGGCAGGCCTTGATCACCGCGACCTTGGCGTTGTCGGGCACCAGCAGTTGCGTCGCGCCGCCAAAAAAGCTGTAGGCCGCGTTATGCCCCGCGATCCAGTCGCCGATCTGCTCGGTCCACGTCGCCAGCGCAAACGACAAGCTGGATGCGCCCATGACCGCCACGAAGATGTGCGCGTCACGCACCTCGCCAGTCTTACGGTCAACCACCGGCACCCTGTCGCCAGCATAGTCGACAAACAATTTGTCGCCGCCACCGTGGTGCTGGCGCATCACCAGCGGCAGCCGGCCTTCCCAATTACGGAACAAGTCACAGAAACGGCTGTACCGGTA
>NZ_JACMYO010000385.1 GCF_020889685.1 Bradyrhizobium oropedii | reverse complement strand
GTCGGAACGCATCGTCAGATGCGTTCCGGGTGAGGGGGATTCTCCGCGAGCACGTCTGTAGCCGGCATGTGCGGAGACAGCCCCTCACCCCAGCCCTCTCCCCGTAAGAACGGGGCGAGGGAGCGCACTTGCGTGCCGGCTCGCCCTAATCCGGGATGGACACGCGCCTGTTATCGAGCACCTCGAAGCCCGGCGCGCGCACCACTTCCCAGGCGTGGCCATCAGGGTCGCCGAAATAACCGCAGTAACCGCCATAGCTGGTCGGCTGGGCCGGCTTCAGCAATGTCGCGCCCTTCGACAGCGCGAACGCCATCACGCGATCGACCTCCGCATCGTCGTTGCAGTTCCAGGCAATCGCAACGCCGCGGAAGGCGGCCGGCCGCGGCTGATCGGGCAGGCCGGCGTCAGCGGCGAGCAGATGCCACGGGAACAGCCCGAGCACGGTGCCGCCGGTCTCGAAGAAGGCAACCTCCTCACCGGTCGCGCGCATCTTTCTGGTGAAGCCGAGCGATTCGTAGAAGGCGATGCCGGCGCGCATGTCGCTGACGCCGAGCGTGAGGACGGTGAAGCGTGCGGTCGGGGCGTTACTCATATTTTACCTTTCCCGTCATTGCGAGCGAAGCGAAGCAATCCATCGTACCGCATATGCCGAAGCATGGATTGCTTCGTCGCTCCGCTCCTCGCAATGACGTCCTTAGCCTCAGAACAGACTGAGCTGCTGCCCGCTGCGCTTCGGCTTGGCGAAGTGATCGGTGGTCAGCTTGGTCCGCCGCTTGTTGAGGCCGAGCTTTTCGCAGGCGATCTCGAAGCGGCGGCCGATCATCCAGGCCATCGGGCCGGTGCCCTTCATCCGCGTGCCCCATTGCGAGTCGTAATCGCGGCCGCCGCGCATGTCGCGGATCAGCGTGAAGACGTGGCGGTAGCGGTCGGGATAGTTGGCCATCAGCCATTCGCGAAAGAGATCGCGGACCTCGAGCGGCAGCCGCAGCAGCACGTAACTCGCCTCCCTGGCGCCGGCATGCACGGCGGCATCGAGGATGCGCTCGATCTCGGAGTCGTTCAGCGCCGGGATCACGGGCGCGACCATCACCGTGGTCGGGATGCCGGCATCCGCGAGCCGCTTGATCGCCTCGAGCCGCTTCGGCGGGGTCGAGGCGCGCGGCTCCATGGTGCGGGCGAGCTTCGGGTCGAGCGTCGTCACCGAGAGCGCGACCTTGGCGAGATTGCGCTTGGCCATCCGCGCCAGGATATCGATGTCGCGGGTCACCAGCGCCGACTTGGTGACGATGCCGACCGGATGGCCGGCGCGCTCCAGCACCTCGAGAATGCCGCGCATGATTTTCCGTTCGCGCTCGATCGGCTGATAGGGATCGGTGTTGGTGCCGATCGCGATCATCCGCGCTTCATAGTCGGGCGCAGCCAGCTCCTTCTCGAGCAGCGCGGGCGCGTCCGGCTTGGCGAACAGCTTGGATTCGAAGTCAAGCCCCGGCGACAGGCCGAGATAGGCGTGGGTCGGCCGGGCGAAGCAATAGACGCAGCCATGCTCGCAGCCGCGATAGGGATTGATCGAACGATCGAAGCCGATGTCCGGCGAATCGTTTCGGGTGATGACCTTGCGCGAGGTGTCGAGCGCCACGCTGGTCGAAAACGGCGGCAGGTCTTCGAGGCTCTGCCAGCCGTCGTCGAAGGCAACCCGCGCCTCGGCCTCGTAGCGGCCGCTGGCGTTGGACTGCGCGCCGCGGCCACGCCGTCGCTCGCGCTCGATCGCGACCGCAAGCTCGGGAAAAGGGGCAGGAACAGGTGAAGGTGCACCCGCCGGGTTATCGGAGGGCGCCGTTACCGGCGGGTGCTTGAGGGCATGAGAGGATGCTCGGCTCATGTTCCGAAGCTAACACAGCGTAAGAACAAATCAAGAACATGAGCGCAGAAATTCCACAGAACCTTGCTACAAAATTCTGCAGGCGAACAGGCTGCTTTGAATATGACAAGGTGATAACACGGCCGGAGTTTCCTGAACCGTTTGAGCCACCGAAGCCTCAAATCATGCTGAGCGTGATCATTCCAACCGACGGGGTCGAGCGCACCGCGGTCGCGACATTGGCGGCGCTGGTGCCGGGCGCGGCCGCCGGCGTGATCCGCGAGGTGCTGCTGGTTGACCGCACCAGCA
>NZ_JACMYO010000384.1 GCF_020889685.1 Bradyrhizobium oropedii | reverse complement strand
GAGACTGGCGATCATGGCAGGGCGCTCGCGCGAGGCATCCGCCTATCAGGTCGGTGTGGCGATGGCTTGTCAATGCGTGGGGTCTCAAGCGCGTGCGCAGATGTTGGGCGCGTTGCTCAAATCCCTTGCGCCCTCTCAACTCCGTCACCCTGAGGAGCGCGCAGCGCGTCTCGAAGGGTCGACGGCCACCAGTGGGGCCGTGCATGCTTCGAGACGCCGCTTCGCGGCTCCTCAGCATGACGGGGAAGGTCTGCAGCGCAACTTACGATCGCCGCTGCAACGCCATCAACGTCCCGCTCATGGTCGCGACCAGCGTTTCAACGCCGTCCTGCACGGCATAGGCGCGGCCGTCGCAGACCGTCAGCGTCCGGCCCGGCTTGACCACGACGCCGCGGAACACGAATCGCTCGCCACGCGCCGGCGCCAAGAGGTTGGTCTTGAACTCCACGGTGAGGATGTCGGAGCCATCGGGCATCAGCGTGAAGGCGGCAATCCCGCAGGCATTGTCGAGACCCGCGGTGATGATTCCGGCATGCACGAAGCCGTTCTGCTGGCAGAACTCCGGCGCATAGGGCATCGCGAGATCGACTTCGCCCGGCTCCATGCGCGCGATCGAGATGCCGAGCGTCTGCATCGCGCGCTGGCGCGCGAACGTATCGGCTGCCACCGCGCGATAGTCGGGATTCTTCGGCTCGAAACGGGGCATCGCGGTCACGCAGTCACGGGTTCGGACGGCACGAGATGCGGCATCGCCGCGTAGCGGATCGCCGGCGCAAACGGCGCCGCCTTGCGCGCGGCACGATCGATATGGACCGCAGTGATCTCGCAGGTCGCGGCGATCTCGCCGGCCTCCGCATTGCGCATCTCGTGCAGGATCCGGATCGACTTGTCGCGGAACTCGACCAGCCGGCTCTTGACCTCGACGAGGTCGCCGGCGAGCAGTTCGCGCTTGTAGGAAATGTTCTGCTGCACGGCGGCCATGCCGCGGCCGGACTCGCGCAGATAGCTCGGCGTCAGGCCGAGCCGCGCGAACATGTTCCAGCTCGCTTCGTCGAACTTGCCGACATACCACATGACGTTCATGTGGCCGATGTGGTCGCAGTGCCAGGGATAGACCGTGCCGCGATAGGTCGCCTCGCCCTCCATGGTACCCCTCCCTTCGATTGTTGATACGCTAGCGTATCAAGGACGAAGCAGGCTAGCAATACGGTACCGTATCAAAGCATGATCCGGAAAAGTGCGAAGCGGTTTTCCGAAAAGATCATGCTCAAACAAGAGATTAGTGCGCGATGACTCTGATCGCGCACTAAGATGCGCGGAGATCGCATGACTGAAAGCAAGGGCGACGTCTGGGTCGCGGCCGGCTTTGCCGAGCTCGCGCATAGCGGCGCCGACGGGGTGCGGGTCGAGGTGCTGGCGAAGAATCTCGGCGTCACCAAGGGCGGCTTCTACCGCCGCTTCAGGGATCGCGCCGCGCTGCTCGAGACCATGCTGACGCGCTGGCGCGACGGCCGCATCGCCGCAATCGAGAAGCAGACCGCGCTTGACGGCGCGAGCGCGCGCGAGCGGCTGAAGGCGATCATCACGCTCTATTCGGAGCGCATGAACACCGAGGCGATGGCGGTCGAGCTCGCGATCCGGCAATGGGCGCGCACCGACGAGGCCGCGGCCACCGCCGCCGCGAGCGTCGATGCCGCACGGCTCAAGCAGGTCGGCCAGCTCTATCGCGCCACCGGGCTATCGACCGAGGAGGCCGATGCGCAGGCCTTCCTGTTCTACTGCTTCATCTTCGGCCAGAGCCTGCTGTTCCTCGAACGCGGTCCGCGCAAGCGCGCGCAACTGCTGGCGCAATCGGCGGACAAGCTGCTGGTGGAAAGCCAGTAGAAGCGGCGTCAATGAAAAGCGGCCGGCTTGCGCCGGCCGCTCGTCAGACTTCAGCTTCGGCCGGGCTCAGGCGCCCTTCAGGTGCTTGTTGCATTCGCTCCAGTAGCCGCCGCCCTTCTGGATCCACTTCAGGCCGCCATTGCCGCCCGTGGCCTTGTTGGCCTTGTACTGGTCGTCGCAGGTCTTGAAGCGCTGCTTGCCCGGAGTCTCCTGAGCGTATTTGGGATCGACCGCGTTCGGAAACACGGCGGGCCCTGACGGGGCGGCCGGTGCCGCGGCCGGAGCGGCTTCCCGCTTGGCTTCCTTCGGCGCAGCCGGAGCAG
>NZ_JACMYO010000383.1 GCF_020889685.1 Bradyrhizobium oropedii | reverse complement strand
TCAGCGCATACCGGGATTTCCGGTCGGCGGCAAAATGTAGCGCGTAAAGGACGTCGACGCCGACAGGCAATCGATGCCCGAAACGGGCAAATGAATTTCATTCTGGCCTGGAGGCAGAGCCATGCAGACGATTTCCAGCGGCGTGACCGTTACTGTGTCTTCTGGCACTGAATCCGGCGATACCGTCCTGAATGGCGGCACGCTGATCATTGAGACCGGCGCCAGCGCCGTTGGCACGCAATTGAGCGGCGGCGACGAGGTGATTTCGAGCGGTAGTGTCGACAGCGGCGCCGCGATTATCTCCAGCGGCAGCCAGAATATCTCCAGCGGCGGTCTCAGCGTCTCGGCCACAGTGTACGCAGGCGGCATGCTCAACGTTTCCTCGGGCGGTGCGGCGTCGTTCCTCACCGTGTCGTCGGGCGGCACGCTGAACGTTGCCGGAACGGTGACAAGCCACGTCGAGGTCTTTTCGAGCGGCCTCGTTGTGATCGCTTCCGGCGGCATCGAGACGGGCACTCCCGGTAGCGACGAGACGATTGTGTCGGGTGGCACGGTCAGCGTGACCTCGGGCGGTCAGCTGTCCTACTTCACGGTCAGGAGTGGCGGCCTTGTCACCGCCGACTTTGGCGCGACGATCCACGACTTCGGCGTCAGCAGTGGCGGCATCCTTAATCTCGCGGGTTCTCAGACCAGCAACTCGGAGGTCTTCTCCGGTGGCACGGAGAATGTTGCTTCCGGAGGCAACGCGCAGAGCTTCGATGTGTCGGGCGGCACGCTGAACGTGCTTTCTGGCGGCAATGCGCAGTCCTTTACGGTGTCGGGAGGCTCGCTCAATGTCCTCTCCGGAGGCCTGTCCGAGTTCTTCACCTTGTCGTCCGGGGCCGCGGCCGGCATCGCAGCCGGCGCCACCGTTCACGATTTCACTATCTCGAACGGAGCAACGCTCAGTCTTCTGGGTACGGTGACCAGCTCCGTGTTCATTGCGGGCGGCGCCACATTGAACGTTTCCGGCGGTGGTGCCATCAACGGATCATCGGATTCGGCCGGCCTGCCAACGGTCAATGTCGTCGGCACAGTGAATGCATCCGCGGGTGCCTCCGTCAACCACGTTGCTGTCGACAGCAACGGTGCGCTGAATTTGCAAGCCGGCGCCTCCGCGCATGACATCAATGTGAATGCCGGAGGCCAATTCAATCTCGCGGGAAGCACGACCAGTAACATCAATATCCACGACCGCGGCCTGGAAACCGTTTCGTCCGGAGGTGCCGCGAACGGTACCAATGTTTCCGGCGGCGGTGAGCTCGATGTCCTTTCCGGCGGATCGGCAAACGCCACGATTGTCAATGGTGGTCTGCTGAAGCTGTTCTCAGGCGGATCCCTCAGCGGCGTTTCGGTCACCAATTTCGGCGCCGTAGAACTGGTCAGCGGAGCGTCCGTTTCGCAGCTTTCCAACACCACTTTCGGTAGCGGCACCAACCTTGAGGTGGGGCCTGGCGCTGTCGTGAGCGGCTATTCGGTAGGTACTGGCCTGATCCTCGACGTTCTGTCGGGCGGCTCAACCTCCGCCATCACCGTCACCGCGAATGGGACGGAGAGCGTGTTCGCGGGCGGCACGGCCCTGGGCACCATCGTTGGCAATGCCGGCGTCATGCAACTCGGCTACCAGCCGTTCCAGGGGCAGGGTGGTTCGGCCGGCGGAACCGCAAGCAACACGACCGTGTCGGGCGGTCAGCTCGATGTAAACTCCGGTGGCCTCGCGGTGTCCACCACGATTGCCGGCAACGGCGGCGCGCAAGTCACCTCGGGCGGTGCAGTATCCGCAACGACGATCTCCAACTCCGGCGGCATGACCGTGCTGAGCGGCGGCGCGGCGGCCAGCACGACGGTGCTGAGCGGCGGCTACTTCCAACTCGGCGCAGGCGGTAGTCCGGGTTCAGCCGGCGGCAGCGCGACGGGCACTATCCTGTCTGGCGGATTCGAGGCCGTCTTCAGTGGTGGCGTCGATTCCGGCGCCACGATCCTGTCGGGTGGCAACCAGACGGTTTCCGCGGGTGGCGTCACCGTTGGCGCCGGTGTTTCAAGCGGCGGTATCCAGAATATTCTCTCCGGCGGTAATGCGGCCGTTGAGGTGGTCTTCAGCGGCGGTGCCTTGAATGTTTCCGCCGGCGCGACGGCGCACGACATCACCCTGTCGGGTGGCACGCTGAACCTTGGCGGCACCGTCACCAGCAACGTCTTCATTTCGAACGGCGGTATAGAAAACGTCC
>NZ_JACMYO010000382.1 GCF_020889685.1 Bradyrhizobium oropedii | reverse complement strand
GCGTCGAACTGCAGGCCGGAAGCATCGCGAGCGGCGGCATTACCTTCGCCAGCTCCAGCGGGACGCTGGTGATCGACGGCACCACCATGCCCAGCGACATCATCAGCGGCATCGTCGTTGGTGACACCATCGATCTGACCGGCGTGGCGTTCGCGTCCGGTGGCTCGGCCACTGTTGTATCCGGCAGCATGCTTCAAGTTGTCGAGGGCGGAATAACGTATGATCTGCAGCTGGGGCAGAATCCCGGAGTTGGCTTCACTGCAACACAGGATTCTGGTGCGGGCACGCTGATTACGGCCACACCACCTATTACGCCATCGGTTAACGTCGCGAACTACCCTTCGGCGAGTGCAGGTCAGTTGATCGCCTTGTCGAGCCTGGTCACTGTGTCCGACCCCAACAGTGCCGGCTATCAGACTCTCCAGCTGTGGGATTCGAACGGCACGGTGGCCGGCGGCGAGTTCCTGATCAACGGCGTGGCGCAGACCGCAGGCCATGCGATCAATGTGCCGTCGGGCGCCAATGTGGTGTTCGATGCCGGTACTTCGGCCGGTACCGATACTCTGTACGCGCGGCTCGTTCAAAACAACGGCGCGCTAGGCAGCTGGCAGCAGTTTACGGTCTCGGTGGCGGCGCCGACGCTGAGTGTATCGGGCGTGCCCAGCACCACGGCCGGTGCGCAGATTGCGCTCTCGAGCCTGGTCAACGTTTCTGATCCCAGCAATGCGACGTATCAGTTGCAGCTATGGGATTCGAACGGCACGGCAGCCGGTGGCGAGTTCCTGATCAACGGCGTGGCGCAGACCGCAGGCCATGCGATCAATGTGCCGTCGGGCGCCAATGTGGTGTTCGATGCCGGGACTTCAGCCGGCACCGATACGCTGTTTGCGCAGCTCGTTCAGAACGGCACGGCAAGTGGCTGGCAGCAATTCACGGTCTCGGTGCCGGCGCCGACGTTGAATGTATCGAGCCTGCCAAGTGCCGCGGCCGGTGCGCAGATTGCGCTCTCTAGCCTGGTGAACGTTTCCGATCCAAGCAATGCGACGTATCAGCTGCAGCTGTGGGATTCGAACGGCACGGCGGCCGGTGGCGAATTCCTGATCAACGGCGTGGCGCAGACCGCAGGCCATGCGATCAATGTGCCGTCGGGCGCCAATGTGGTGTTCGATGCCGGGACTTCAGCCGGCACCGATACGCTGTGGGCGCAACTCATTCAGGGCAACGGTACGGCCAGTGGCTGGCAGCAGTTCACGGTCTCGGTGCCGGCGCCGACGCTGAATGTATCGAGCCTGCCGAGTGTCACGGCCGGTGCGCAGATTGCGCTCTCGAGCCTGGTGAACGTTTCCGATCCAAGCAACGCCACGTATCAGTTGCAGCTGTGGGATTCGAACGGCACGGTGGCCGGCGGCGAATTCCTGATCAACGGCGTGGCGCAGACTGCAGGCCAGGCGATCAATGTGCCGTCGGGCGCCAATGTGGTGTTCGATGCCGGGACTTCATCCGGCACCGATACGCTATGGGCGCAGCTCATTCAGAACGGCACGGCGAGTGGCTGGAAGCAATTTGCGGTCTCGGTGGCGGCGCCGACGCTGAATGTATCGAGCCTGCCAAGCGCCACGGCGGGTGCGCAGATTGCGCTCTCGAGCCTGGTCAACGTGTCCGATCCAAGCAATGCCACGTATCAGTTGCAGCTGTGGGATTCGAACGGCACGGCGGCCGGCGGCGAGGTCCTGATCAACGGCGTGGCGCAGACTGCAGGCCAGGCGATCAATGTGCCGTCGGGCGCCAATGTGGTGTTCGATGCCGGGACGTCATCCGGCACCGATACGCTATGGGCGCAGCTCGTTCAGAACGGCACGGCGAGTGGCTGGAAGCAATTTACGGTCTCGGTGGCGGCGCCGACGCTGAATGTATCGAGCCTGCCAAGCGCCACGGCGGGTGCGCAGATTGCGCTCTCGAGCCTGGTCAACGTTTCCAATCCAAGCAATGCCACGTATCAGCTGCAGCTGTGGGATTCGAACGGCACGGCGGCCGGTGGCGAGGTCTTGATCAACGGCGTGGCGCAGCCCGCAGGCCAGGCGATCAATGTGCCGTCGGGTGCCAATGTGGTGTTCGATGCCGGGACGTCAGCCGGCTCCGACACGCTGTGGGCGCGGCTCATTCAGAACGGCACGGCGGGTGGCTGGCAGCAGTTCTCGGTCTCGGTGGCGACGCCGACGCTGAGTGTATCGAGCGTGCCGAATGCCACGGCCGGTGCGCAGATTGCGCTCTCGAGCCTGGTGAACGTTTCCGATCCCAGCAACGCGACGTATCAG
>NZ_JACMYO010000381.1 GCF_020889685.1 Bradyrhizobium oropedii | reverse complement strand
GTCGAAAGTCGGCAGGCCGGTCGCGGCGGCCGCCGATCCCGCGGCAACGGCGCGGCTGGAGGCGCTCGACAAATCGATCGCTGCGCTCCGCACCGAGCTCGCAGCAACACGGGCGCAATCCGACAAGCTTGCCGCTGCCGTCAATGACGCGAAGGCCGCGCCGCGCGATGGCGCGGCTGCGCCTGACATCTCCGGCATCACCGCGCGCATCGACAAGGTCGAGGGTGCGGTGAAGGCGCAGGGCGCCGCGATCGCCAGGCAGGACAGCAAGATCGCCGACACCAAGGCCGAAGCGAAGGCGGACGACGTGCCGTTGCGCCGCGTCGTTGCGGCATCGCTGCTCGATGGCGCGGTTCGCCATGGCGATCCCTATGCCACCGCGCTCGAGGCCGCGAAGGCGCTCTCGGACGATGCCGCGGTGTTGAAGCCGCTCGAGACGTTTGCGACGTCAGGCGTACCGAGCCCGAACGCACTGTGCCGCGAGTTGATCGAGATCGTACCGCAACTCGCGCCGCCGCCGCCGGAAGCCGCGGCGGCCAGCGCCGGGCTGGTCGATCGTTTGCAGGCCGGTGCCTCCAAGCTGATCCGCATCGAGCGGTCCGATGGCACCGGGACCGATCGCAGCAGCATCGTCGCGCGCGTGACATCGGCCGCCGCGCATAATGATCTCGCATTGACCGAGCGCGAACTGAAGTCGCTGCCGCCGGCGGATCGCACCGCCGCGCAAGCCTGGCTCGCCAAGGTGGACGCGCGCCGCGCCGCGCTCGACGCGTCGCGTAAATTTGCCGACAACGCCATGGCGGCGCTCGCCACCGTCAATCAATAGACTCTTGCAATAGGTTCTTGATGATCCGGATCATTCTGTTCCTGCTGCTGATCGCGCTCGCTGCAGCGGGTGCGGCCTGGTTGGCCGATCAGCCTGGCGATCTCGTCCTGAATTGGGGCGGCTTGCGGCTGACGTCGAAGCAGCCGATTTACCTGCTCGGACTCGTCATCGTCATTGCGATGGTCGCGGGCGTGATCCTGCGCGGGTTGTGGAAGATCCCGGGCCACATCCGCCGCGGCAGGCGCGAGCGGCGCCATGCGCGCGGCCGTCACGCCATCACGCAAGGCCTGCTTGCGATCGGGCACGGCGATTCCGCAGGCGCCCGCGCGCATGCCGAAGTGGCGCGGCGCCATGCTGGAGGCGATCCGCTGGCGCTGCTGCTGCACGCGCAATCGGCGCAGCTCGATGGCGATCGCGACGGCGCGCAGCGCGCCTTCCGCGCCATGGCCGAGCGCGCCGACACGCGGCTGCTCGGCCTGCGCGGTCTCTTCATCGAGGCGCAGCGTGCCGACGATCCGGTGGCGGCGGTGATGATCGCCGAGGAAGCGCTGAAAATGTCGCCGTCGTCGTCATGGGCGTCGCATGCGGTGCTCGGCTTCTGCTGCGCCAAGGGCGATTGGGCCGGTGCGTTGTCGATCATCGACAACAACCAGAGCGCCGGACTGATCGACAAGGCGACCTATCGGCGACAGCGCGGCGTGCTGCTGACGGCGCGTGCGCTGGAGTTCGAGACCGTCGATCGCGACCTGTCGCGCTCCAGCGCGATGGAGGCGCTCAAGCTGGCGCCGACGCTGATCCCGGCTGCCGTGCTCGCCGCCAAATTCGAAAGCGAAGCGCATCAGGTGCGCCGCGCGATGCGTATCGTCGAGACCGCGTGGCTGGCGCAGCCGCATCCCGATCTCGCCGACGCCTATTCGCATGTGCGGCTCGGCGATGCCGCGCGCCAGCGGCTGGTGCGAGTCGAGACGCTGGCGGCCAAGACACCCGGCCACATCGAAGGCGCGCTGGCGATCGCGCGTGCCGCGATCGACGCGGCCGAATTCGCCAAGCGCGCGCGGCGCTGGAGCCGTTCACGGCAGCGCCGACGCAACGGGTCGCGCTGTTGATGGCGGAGATCGAGCGCACCGAGCATGGCGACAGCGGCCGGGCGCGAGCCTGGACCCTGCGCGCGGTGCGCGCGCTGCACGATCCGGTCTGGACCGCGGACGGCTATGTCTCCGACCGCTGGCGCCCGGTTTCGCCGGTTACCGGCCGGCTCGATGCCTTCCAGTGGCAGACGCCGGTGGCGGCGCTGCCGTCCGACAAGGGCAACGCGATCGAGCCCTCGCCCTTCGAGGAGGCGATGCTGGCGCCGCGGCGGGTCGAGCCGCCGAAGGAAGCGGCTAGCGAGCCGGAGGCGCCCAAGCCGCCGGAGGCAGCCAAGTTGGTTGAGCCGGTCGAGGTGAAGCCGGTCGAGATCAAGCCCGCGGAGCCCGCCCCGCCGACCGCC
>NZ_JACMYO010000380.1 GCF_020889685.1 Bradyrhizobium oropedii | reverse complement strand
CGCGCGCGCGGCGGCGCTTCCATCGTGTCGTGAGGCCGAGCGCCATTCGCTCGGCGCCGGCCCAGGCGATCATCGCGCCATTGTCGGTGCAGAGCGCAGGCGGCGGGATGATCAGCGTGGTCTGCGCCTTCGCCGCGACATCCTGCAGCGCGCTGCGGATGGCATGGTTGGCGGCAACGCCGCCCGCCGCGACCAGCGCGCGCGGCGGGCCGAACCGCTCCTCGAACAACCTCAAGCCGACGGTCAGCCGATCTGCCGTCGCTTCCAGCACCGCGGCCTGGAAGCTTGCGCAGAGATCGCTGATGTCCTGCGGCTCGAGCGGCTCCAGCCGGCTCGCCTCGTTGCGCACCGCGGTCTTCAGTCCCGACAGCGAGAAGTTCGCATCGGGGCGGCCGAGCATCGGGCGCGGAAACGCAAACCGCGTCGGGTCGCCGCCGGCCGCCGCGCGCTCGACCTCCGGTCCGCCGGGATAGGGCAGCGACAGCATCTTCGCCACCTTGTCGAACGCTTCGCCCATCGCGTCGTCGACCGTGGTGCCGAGCCGCACATATTCGCCGACGCCGACCACGGCGACGATCTGGGTGTGGCCGCCCGAGGCCAGGAACAGGCAATAGGGAAACGCCAGCGCGCAGGTCAGCCGCGGCGTCAGCGCGTGCGCCTCAAGATGGTTCACCGCGATCAGCGGCGTATCGTGCACCATCGCGATCGCCTTCGCAGTGGTGAGACCGACGATCACGCCGCCGATCAGGCCGGGTCCGGCGGCTGCCGCGACCGCCGACAATTGCTGGTAGCCGATACCGGCCTCCTTCATGGCGGAGGCGACGATCCCGTCGAGCAGGTCGACATGGGCGCGCGCCGCAATCTCCGGCACCACGCCGCCGAAGCGGGCGTGCTCGTCGGTCTGCGAGCGCACGACGTTGGAGAGGATTTTCGCCTGTCCGTCAGCCTGGCGCTCTACCACGGCTGCTGCGGTTTCATCGCAGGTGGTCTCGATCCCCAACACCAGCATCGGTGGTTCGTGTTCCAATTTCGGCCCTTGTGCTACCAGCATGATCCGGACAGGCCGGAACCGGTTTCCGGCAAGATCATGCTCATCAAAATGTCCCCTCCGGGGTAGCATTGCGAGGTCTTAAAGTGCAATCGGTCGGCAAGGCCCGATTTCCAGGGTCCAATTCGTGAGGTTGGAGGCCTGACCCGTGACCATCCTTGTCACACGACCGCATCCGGACAATGACGCGACGCTTGCGACGCTGCGCCAACGCGGCTTTGATGCCCTCGCGGCGCCGGTGCTCCGCTTCGAGCCGTTGCCGTTCCACGACGACGATGCGGATTATGACGCGGTCGTCCTGACCAGCGCCAATGCCCTCCGCGCGCTCGATCTCGGCGCCAGCCGACTGGTGCGGCTGCCGTTGTTCGCGGTCGGGACGCACACCGCCGATGCCGCGCGTGCCGCAGGCTTCGACAAGGTGATGGTGGCCCAAGGCGATGCGGTAAGCTTGCGCGATCTCGTGCTTGCGCGGGTCAAGGCCGGCGAACTGGAGGCTTCGGTGACGCTGCTCTATCTCGCGGGCGCCGACCTGTCGCGCGATCTCGCCGGCGAACTCACCGAAAACGGCCTGACCGTC
Organism: Bradyrhizobium oropedii; assembly: GCF_020889685.1. Lineage (GTDB taxonomy): Bacteria > Pseudomonadota > Alphaproteobacteria > Rhizobiales > Xanthobacteraceae > Bradyrhizobium > Bradyrhizobium oropedii. The sequence continues at coordinate 722 of NZ_JACMYO010000380.1, read as the reverse complement.
GTCACCCACACCACTTACCGGATGGCGCCGGTGGCCACCCTTCCAAGGGAGGTCAGCGACGCCTTCATGGCCAACCGGATCACGGCGGTGCTGCATTATTCCCGCCGCAGTGCGCAGGCGTTTCTGGACGCGGTGCGGGCCGACGGCCTGGAGATTTCGGCGCTCGCTCTGCCGCAATGCTGCATCTCGCCGGCGGTCGCCTCCGTGCTTCATGACGCCGGCGCGACCAAGGTGGTGGTGGCGGCGCGCCCGGACGAAAATGCCCTGTTGGAGGCGCTCGGCCGCACCCTACGGCCCTGACCGGAATTAATTCTTTCGTCTGACCATGATGTTAGGCAATGCTCCGATTTTCGGATCGTGCTCTAAGAACTCGGGCCGATTCTGGTAGAGTATGCGGCCAGTAGTTTTGAGGACCCTCGCGATGGCTGAAGAAAGGCCCGACGACCCAGGACCTTCGCCGGATTCCCGGCCCAAGCGCGCGCCGCCGACCATCGATCTTCAGGCGACCGAGATCTCCAGCGAGCCGCCAACGGTCGGGACGACCGAGGAAGCCGTCAAGGATACCGGCAAGGATACCGGCAAGGACACCGGGAAGGCGTCTGCGGACGCGGCCACGCCCGAGGCGGAGCCCCAAGGCGACGCCGCACCCCAAAAGGAGCCGCAGCCCGAGGCCGCCGCCATGGCGCCGGAATCCGCGCCTGCACGACCGGTGTCGCCCTGGG
>NZ_JACMYO010000379.1 GCF_020889685.1 Bradyrhizobium oropedii | reverse complement strand
AGAACGATGCAGAAATTAATGCCAGCTATTTGCGGGACAGGACACTAGGAGGGGGATGAACCTGAAGCCGAGACGGTTCACGGAAGAGACGAGATACTCGGCCCCGATCGCCTGATCTATTTACCGAGTAGCCCGTTTTGACCGACGATCATGCACCGATTCCATCAAGGGAAGTCATGCGTCGGCCTCGATGCTTCGCATGTTTCTGTCATCAAGATCAATTACTAGCGCTGGTAGTAGACATGGCGCATACGTTGCGTCTAGCTATAGATGCGCAAGAAAGGCGACTAAGTCCCTGACAATAACAACGTAATCGACCGTTGATGGCGGAAATTCAAGAAAGCGCGCGCGGCGTCCAGGCAAGGCCTCGTCCATACGAACTGTTGTAACGCGCCCATGAAACAACTTTTACGATTCCCCGCACTGTATCAAGCATATCAAAATGTCGGTGGTTTCTTCGGCGCACGGGTGAAGTCCATCGCAGAATATCTGCCCCTCAAGGCCGGTGATCGTGTCATCGATATCGGCTGCGGTCCTGGCTACATAGTTGAGCATCTGCCGCGCGGCATCACATACATCGGTTTCGACATCGATCAGGCCTACATTTATCACGCAAGGAGAAAGTTCAGCGATCGCGGGACCTTCCAGTGCCGACTGTTCGACGAGGCTGTCGCGTTGGAGTTTGCCGGTGCGGATTGTGTTACTATGATGGGCGTCATGCATCATATCGCGGACGACTCCCTCAAGGAGTTGCTCCGAAGCATCCGAACTGTCCTGCGCCCGGGCGGGACGCTCTTTGTGCTCGAGCCGTGCTATCGGTCTGGACAGCGCGCATTCGCTAAATGGATGCTCGACAACGATCGGGGCGATTTCGTCCGCAGCGAGGAGGGATATCGCGCCATCCTTTCTGATGCTTTTGAAAAAGTGCGGATGATCATCCGCGAGGACTACGCACGTGTTCCCTGTACCTTTGTTGTTGGCCTCGCCACGAATGCCGGCGACTGAACTACGTTCTCAGCCCAAGCACCTTCGCGTTGGAGCTGCCGCCATGCACCCTCGCGCCTCGTATCGAAATCATCTGTCCTGTTGATCACGATCTCTGATCGCACTTCCGAGCCGAAGCAAATTTGGACTGCACGTCCAACTACAACCCGACTGCCTCCTGCAAGCCAGCGGACGCCCGCGAGCGTCATCCGAACCTCGCTTCGAGTATTCCGCGAAACAGCGGGTTGATGACCGGACTTAGCTTGAACTCGTAAACGTCTTCAATCGCGCTCGCCTTTCCGGGCTTCAGGCGGCTGGCCATCGCCAGGGTAAGAGCAATGAAGTGAAAGACGATGAAAACAGAGTTCGAAGCCGTTGCTACGCAGCCTTTCCAACTCGCCTCGGCGATATCGGAGGTGAACAATCTCGTCCGCACGGCTCCATCGCCACGGAGGCTGCGGCACGGTGACGATCATTCCGCCTCCGCTTTTCTAAGGCGGCTCGTGGGTTTTTCAGAAGCGCCTCATCGTCCGCAATGTGCTCCACTACATCGAATGCGCCGGTGAGATCGAAGAGCCCCTCCGCTGGAAGGTCACGTATCGATTTGGACACATTCCACCTTCGACGGCAGAATATTTCCTCGCATGCACAAGCCCTGCAGGGTGCAATTCGGACCCGACCAGGCTCCCGGGATCCTGCAATCACCCACAGCACGAAGCCAATCCCACAGCCTATTTCCATGAATGAGCGCGCTCGTGGATAGAATCGATCCACCAAATCGACGATCAAGCTGTTGCGGGCGACAAACCAGAGATGCCCGGCCTCGAATTGGGCAAACGTGTCGAATGCATCGGAATCAAATCCGCTGGCGGTATTCACAAGCTCGGGGGCGAACATCGGAATCCCCGCCGCTTGTGGAACGATGTGCGCACATCGAGAGCAGCGCCGCGGCCAAATCGGTTCGTCGCCGGCCACTGGTTCGATCGCATCACAAGCCAGGCAGCGACGGCCCGAAACCACACCAGTGGTCTGATGGATCCCCACCAACGTCATTTATATGCATTTCCCCGGCAGTTCCCAATAGGATCAACCAGGATTTCTAGGCCACTATAGATTGGATAGGACAGTCCCGGGGACGCCAGTTCGGTTACCGGTAATCTCCGGTTGCCCCAGACCGGCACCTAGGCTGGGCAGTCGCACCACTCCCAAGAATGCCCGTTCCAATGTTGATGGCGACGACCCGCGTAAGCATCGCCCAAGTCACCGGTGCACTTGAATCCCTTTCGATTCACTCAGCTTGGCGGCTCTATGAAGGTAAATCATCGCAACTTTTGATCGTTTCATTCAAAAACACGATAGCTCGACTAG
>NZ_JACMYO010000378.1 GCF_020889685.1 Bradyrhizobium oropedii | reverse complement strand
TTCCGCGCCGCGCCCGCCGGTGGCGAAGCCGGCGGCGAGGAGAAGGATCCGGGCGAGGCCGCCGCCGAGTCCGACATGGACGACGACGAATTCGAGAACCAGATGTCGCTCGCCGCCATCGAGGCCGAGCTGAAGCCGAAGGTGGTCGAGACCTTCGACAAGATCGCATCCGAGTACAAGAAGCTGCGCCGCCTGCAGGAGCAGGACATCGCCAACCAGCTGCAGAGCGAGTCGCTGTCGCCCTCGCAGGAGCGCAAGTACAAGAAGCTGAAGGACGAGATCATCGTCGAGGTGAAGTCGCTGCGCCTGAACCAGGCCCGCATCGACTCCCTGGTCGAGCAGCTCTACGACATCAACAAGAAGCTGGTCTCCTTCGAGGGCCGCCTGCTGCGCCTCGGCGACAGCCACGGCGTCGCGCGCGAGGACTTCCTGCGCAACTACCAGGGCTCGGAGCTCGATCCGCGCTGGCTCAACCGTGTCTCGAAGCTGTCGGCCAAGGGCTGGAAGAACTTCGTCCATCACGAGAAGGACCGCATCAAGGACCTGCGCCACGAGATCCAGTCGCTGGCGGCGCTCACCGGGCTCGAGATCGGCGAATTCCGCAAGATCGTGCACGGTGTGCAGAAGGGCGAGCGCGAGGCCCGTCAGGCCAAGAAGGAGATGGTGGAAGCCAACCTCCGTCTCGTGATCTCGATCGCCAAGAAGTACACCAACCGCGGCCTGCAATTCCTCGACCTGATCCAGGAAGGCAATATCGGCCTGATGAAGGCGGTCGATAAGTTCGAATATCGCCGCGGCTACAAGTTCTCGACCTACGCCACCTGGTGGATCCGGCAGGCGATCACCCGCTCGATCGCCGACCAGGCCCGCACCATCCGCATCCCGGTGCACATGATCGAGACGATCAACAAGATCGTCCGCACCTCGCGCCAGATGCTGAACGAGATCGGCCGCGAGCCGACCCCGGAAGAGCTCGCCGAGAAGCTCGGCATGCCCCTGGAGAAGGTCCGGAAGGTCCTCAAGATCGCCAAGGAGCCGCTGTCGCTCGAAACCCCGGTCGGTGACGAAGAGGATTCGCATCTCGGCGATTTCATCGAGGACAAGAACGCGATCCTGCCGATCGACGCCGCGATCCAGTCCAATTTGCGCGAGACCACGACGCGCGTGCTGGCCTCGCTCACCCCGCGCGAAGAGCGCGTGCTGCGCATGCGCTTCGGCATCGGCATGAACACCGACCACACGCTGGAAGAAGTCGGCCAGCAGTTCTCGGTGACGAGAGAGCGCATCCGCCAGATCGAAGCCAAGGCGCTGCGCAAGCTGAAGCACCCGTCACGGTCGCGGAAGCTGCGGTCGTTCCTCGACAACTAATGCCGTCATTGCCGGGCTTGACCCCGCAATCCATCGAAACAAAAACGGCGGGCCTGGGCCCGCCGTTTTTCGTTCTGATGAGGCAACCTGTCCGCGCGCGCTACTTCTTCTTGGCGCCGACCCGCTCGATGGTCTTGATCTCGAGCGGCGGGCGGCCGCCCTTTTCGGCGATCTCGCGGTCCTGCTCGCGCAGGAAGGCGCGCGCCGGCTCGTCGCCGTCCAGCCCGCCCAGCAGCTCCGATGGCACGCGGCGGTTGGAGCGCTGCGAGCCGTCTTCATAGAAGACGTTGAAGAAGGCGAATTCGCCTTTGGGATTGGTCCCGGGTTTTTTCGGCATGGGCGGCTTGTCCCTGATCGGCGCGCGGCTGTCAAAGCAAATTACCTGCCCCCCGTGCCGATCTGCCCTGCGCGATTCGGCGGCGTGGGGCCCTTGCGCCGCATATATGAGGCCTCCGCCTCAGCCCTCGAACAGCACGAACGCCGCCCACACGCTCGCGTCCCTGGCGCCCGCCACCTTGCCGTCGCGCGCGTCGCGCTTGGTCTGGCGCAACGCATCCGAATAGGTCAGGCCCTCGGCCAGATGCTCGTAGAAGCGCACGGTGAAGTTCGCGGTGCCTTCGTCGGCGACCGGCCACAGCGTCAACAGCGCGCGCCGCACGCCGGCGATGCCGAGCGCGGTCGGCAGGCCGCGCAGGCCGCTGACGAAGCTCTCGTCGCCGCGGCCGGTCTCGCAGGCCGACAGCACCAGGAGATCGAGCCCCGACAGGTCCCAGTCCATCAACTCGAAGGCATAGAGATAGCCGTCCTTCTCGTCGCGCAGCGGCCAGCGGCTGTCGCCGGCGCCCGACAGAACGATGCCGCTCTGCCACAGCGTGTCGAGGCCTCCCGCCGTGCTGTCGTGATAGAAGCCGTGCGTCGCCAGATGCGCGATGCGGGCCTTGCCGATCGCCTGGCGCAGCGCGGCTTCGCTGACGTCGCGCCCGCTCATCATCTCGACCGGCGCGCCGCGCGCGCGGGCGAGCTTCGCG
>NZ_JACMYO010000377.1 GCF_020889685.1 Bradyrhizobium oropedii | reverse complement strand
CCCGCCGCCGCGGCAGCCGTTTTGCCGCTTCGCGCGACAGTTTTCGCAGCGGATCGCTGGTGGCTGTCTGCGCAAAGCGGCGCTCGACCAGCGCCTCGGCCCGTGCCGCCGCGAGACCGGATTCGTTGGCTTCGTCGGCGAGCGGCGGCTCGTCCTCGCCACGGCCTTCCTCCTGCAGGCGGACGGTCTCCTCGTCTTCGCCCTCGGCCTGCTCGATCGCCTCGGCGCCGCGGAAATGAATGTCGAACAGCCGGTCATACGTCGCGCGGCGCTCGGGCGGCGGCGCCAGCGTGGCAAGCCCGGCCCGGCGGATATGCTCCAGGCTCCCGGGCCCAAGCAGTCCGATCGCCGCCAAAAAGCTCGTCGTCTGCTCCGGCGCGACGGAGAAGCCGTTGGCGCGCAGCAATGCGACAAAGGTGACGAAGATCCGCGCGGCGCGCGGCAGCTTGAGATCGTCGCTCACGCGGCTGCCTCCGCGATGATCGCATCGAGCCGCGGCGAGATGAAATGCAGATCCTCCTCGTCCTTCAGCGCGACGCCGATCGAGCGCTTGAACGCGTCAGGCCAGCGTGCGCCGCCCTTGTTGAGCAGGGTGGCGGCTTCCGCCCAGTCAACGGCTTCGGCGATGCCCGGCGCCTTGCTCAGCGGCTCGCGGCGCAGCCGGCCGACGGCAGCGACCACGGCGCGGGCAGTGGCCTCGGCGACGCTGGAGGCGCGCATCATCACGATACGAGCCTCGCGCTCGGCATTCGGATAGTCGATCCAGTGATAGACGCAGCGTCGCCGCAGCGCCTCGTGCAAATCTCGCGTCCGGTTCGAGGTCAGCACCACGACGGGATGCTCGGCGGCGCGGATCGTGCCGCGCTCGGGGATCGAGATCTGGAAGTCGGAGAGGAATTCGAGCAGGAAGGCCTCGAACTCCTGATCGGCGCGGTCGATTTCGTCGATCAGCAGCACGGTCGCATCAGGTGCGCGCAGTGCCGCGAGCATCGGACGTTCGATCAGGAACGACTCGCCGTAGATGTCGATGGTCTCCTCGCCCGCCTGCCGGATCGCCAGCATCTGGCGCGGATAGTTCCATTCATAGAGTGCGGCGGCCGCGTCGATGCCCTCATAGCATTGCAGACGGATCAGCTTGCGGCCGAGCACGGCGGCGATGGCTTTGGCGGCTTCGGTCTTGCCGACACCTGGCGCGCCCTCGAGCAGCAGCGGCTTGCCGAGCGCGAGCGAGAGATAAGAGGCGGTCGCGATGCCATCGTCGGCAAGGTAGTAGGCCGCGCGCAGCGCTTTCTCCAGCGCCTCGGGGCTGTCGATGCCGACGATGTTGCTGCGGACCGGCATGAAGCGACCTCAGCGCCGCGGCTGCGGCCGCGCGCCGCCCTGTGCGCGGATCGCGCGCAACACCTTCTCCGGCGTGATCGGCAGGTCGTCGATCCGCACCCCGACCGCGTTGAAGATCGCGTTGGCGACCGCAGGCAGCACCGGGTTGGCGCACATCTCGCCCGGTCCCTTGGCGCCGAACGGGCCGTCGGGGGCGGGGCGTTCCAGCACAGCGATATCGTGCGGACAGATGTCGCCCGGCCCCGGCATCAGATATTCGACGAAATCGCGCGGGCCGTGCACCGGCTCCGGATAATAGGGCTCCGGCGTCTCGTAGAGCGCGTGGCTGACGCCCATCCAGGCGCCGCCGACCAGCTGCTGCTCGACCAGCCGCGGATTGAGCGCGCGGCCGAGCTCATAGGCCGAGTCCATCCTGACCATGTCGACCTCCCCGGTCTCGTCGTCGACCTCGACCTCGGCGACGAGGCATGCATGCGCGTAACACGTCGCCGGCGACATCTCGCCGGTCTCGGGATCGACATCGGACAGCGGCACCAGGAAGATGCCTCGGCCGGAGATCGTCTTGCCTTGCTTGAACTGCGCCGCGATCGCGACGTCCTTGGTCGAGATCGAACGGTGCGGCGCGCCCTTGACGTGGATATTACCGCGACCGTCGGTCTCGAGGTCGGCAGCATTCACCTCTAGCTCCTCGGCGGCCGCCTCCATCATCACGCCGCGGGCTTCGCGCGCTGCCGCCATCACGGCATTGCCGACGCGATGCGTGCCGCGCGAAGCGAACGAGCCCATGCAGTGCGGACCGGTGTCGGAGTCGGCGGTGTCGACATAGACGTCCTCGACCGGCACGCCGAGCGTCTCTGCGCAGATCTGCCGCGTCACCGACTTCATGCCCTGGCCGAGGTCGATGGAGGACAGCGCCACGGTGAACTTGCCGCTGGGGTTGGAATGTACCAGCGCCTGGCTCGGATCGCCGCCGAGATTCATGCCGATGGGATAGTTGACCGACGCTATGCCGCGTCCGCGATGCCTTGTCATGATCAGCGCCTCCTGGTGCCGAAGACGGATGAGAAGCGGGTGGCGCCATGCGACGGCGCGCTCGGCCGCGGTGGTGAGGGCGGCGGAGGTGGCGGTGGTTGCGGCTCGCGGGTCGCGGCCGGCGCGCG
>NZ_JACMYO010000376.1 GCF_020889685.1 Bradyrhizobium oropedii | reverse complement strand
CGACAATCAGGATGAGAGCGGCGCGTCAATCAAGATGAGACGAGGCGGCCGAGTCAGGAGATAATTGACGCTGGCCGTCGACTTGGCAAGCGTTGATTGACGCTGCGCGACAATCAAGTGGCGCTGCCAGCGTCAATCAAAGTCTTGTCGAGTTCGTTTGGGGTAGTGTGAACAGGCGGCCGGCCTGGACCGCGCTTGCGATCGAGGGCAACTTTTCGACGGTAACTTTCGACATTCATCTCGAGGATCGTGGCGTGGTGGACCAAACGATCGATGGCAGCCAACGTCATTGCTTGGTCCGGGAAGATACGCCCCCATTCGCCAAATGGCTGATTGGCCGTGATCAGCAGCGAGCGTCGTTCGTAGCGGGCGGCGATCAACTCGAACAACACACTGGTTTCCGCCTGATCCTTGCTCACATATGTGATGTCGTCGAGGATCAGGAGGTCATAGCGATCGAGTTTGGCGATCGCGGACTCCAGCGCCAGCTCGCGCCGCGCGACCTGCAGCCGTTGCACCAGATCAGTGGTTCGCGCGAAGAGAACGCGCCAACCGTTCTCGACGAGAGCCAGGCCGATCGCCGCGCCGAGATGGGTCTTGCCGCCGCCCGGTGGACCGAACAAGAGCAAATTGGCGCCGGCCTTCAACCAGGCGTCGCCGGCGGCGAGCGCCATCGCCTGTGCCTTTGATAGCATCGGCACGCTTTCGAAGTCGAAGGTTGCGAGCGTCTTGCCGGCGGGCAAACGCGCTTCCACCATGTGTCGCTCGATCCGACGGCGGGTGCGATCGGCGGCCTCGTGCTCGGCAAGGGCGGCGAGGAAGCGGGCGGCAGGCCACCCTTCCTTGTCCGACTGTGCGGCGAGCTTCGGCCAGATCGCCTTGACGCCCGGCAGGCGGAGCTCATTGAGAAGCAGCTCGACACGGGCAGCATCGACGGAGGTGGCGATACCGGTCATGCTGCCTCTCCCAGGTTCGAGCGGCCCGACATGACGCTGACGGAGGCGAGTTCATCGTAGACGTCGAGCGGCGCCAGCTTGACGGCGACACGCGGGATCGAGGCCGCCTCGGGTCGGAAGCGGTCGCGCAGCGCGGCAAGATCGGGTAACTGTCCGGCGTCCAGATCCAGCGCGATCGCCTCGGCGAGTTCTGCTTCGCAGGCGCGCTCGTGAGCCAGCGCCAGAAGCTCGACCGTCACCTTGCAGGCGCGCCGGTCATCACCATGCTCCCGCAAGGTCTCGAACAGACGTTTGTAAGCTGCACGCGGGAAGAGTTGGTCGCGATAAACGAGATTGAGGAGCGCCATCGGCTTGCGCCGCAGGGCATGGATGACGTGCCGGTAATCCACGACATGACCGCCCTGACTCTCGGACACAGGCCGACCGCGCCGCAACGTCACGACCGGTGTGACGCCAAGGAAGCATTCGAGCCGGTCGTCGAAGATGCGCACACGCAGGCGATGGCCGATCAATCTTGAAGGCACGGTGTAGAACACGCGCCGCAGGATGAAGCCGCCTGACGACGTCACCGGGATCACTTTCTCCTCGAAGTCGGTCGTGCGGCCTTTTGGCAGCGGCGCCAATGCCTCCTTCTCGAGCGCGATCGGCTTGGCGAGGTTGGCGTTGCGCCGGCCGACAATCTCGTCGACAAAAGCCCGGTACGCATCGAGACTGGCGAAGTCGCGCGTCCCCCGCAGCAACAGCGCATCTTCCAGTGCCCGCTTGAGATGGCCGTGCGCGCTCTCGATCGAGCCGTTCTCATGTGCGATGCCCGCATTGTTGCGCGTTGGCGCCATGCCATAGTGGCCCATCAGCCCGGCGTAGCGCTGCGTCAGATCCTCCCGTGCGTCGGCGGTCAGATTGCGGAACGCTGCCGACAGGCTGTCGCTGCGATGCTCCCGCGGCACGCCGCCAAGCGCCCACAGCGCGTTCTGCAAGCCCTCCGCCAGGGCGACGAAGCTTTCGCCGCCGAGCACGACATGGGCATGCTCGAAGCCGGAGAACGCCAACCGGAAGTGATAGAGCCGGTGATCGAGCGGCTCACCCGCGATGGTAATACCGAGCGCGCTCACGTCGGTGAAGTCGGACAGACCCAGGCGGCCGGGCTCGTGCTGCTGGCGGAAGATCACGTCCTGTTCGGGGCCGTTGAGCGCCCGCCAGGCGTTGATGCGCCGCTCCAGCGTGCGGCGGATGTTCGGGTTCAGGTCATGATGCCGTCGGCGCAGCTCGTCCAGCACGCCGATCACGCGGATGCCGGGCGCAGCCTTCAGGATCGGAACGATCTCGGCCTCCCAATACTGCGCGAGCGGATCGGACCGGCGCCGGCCCCTCGGCGTCTTCTTCTGCGATGGCGGGCGACAATCGCCCTCGATTCGATACGCGCTTGCCTTCGAGAACCCCGCCTTGGCCGCGGCGGCCTCGGGGGACAGTGTCTGTCGGTAGGTCATGTACAGCCTCATCTGGTGGTCGGTGATGTGGAGGCCAGGCAAGGCATCGATTCCCTCTTGTCGAGACGAATCAA
>NZ_JACMYO010000375.1 GCF_020889685.1 Bradyrhizobium oropedii | reverse complement strand
CGCTACTCGATCGCAACGCCAGCCAGCGCGAGATCCACAGGCTGACGGGGGTCGACCGCAAGACGATCCGGCGTTACCGGGCGCTGTGGGCTGGTGCGGAGGCAAATTCCCCCGGGGAAGTGACCACCGGCCCGGTGAGCGTGGACGGCCAAATTCCTCCACCCCGACCACCGGCTTTTGGGGGGGGCGGGTGCGACGGTCACCGGCAGCCAGGCCCGCTCGGCCTGCGAACCGCATCGGGCATGGATCGAAGAACAGGCCCGCCTGAAGCGAAATGCGCAGGCGATTTACCAGGACCTGGTCGATCGATTTGGCTTTCCGTCCAGCTACCAGAGCGTCAAGCGGTTTGTGCGCACGTTGCGGCACGCCGATCCCGAGCAGTTTGATCGCCTTGAGTTCCTCCCCGGCGAGGAAGCTCAGGTCGACTATGGCGAGGGCGCGCCGACGGTTGATCCGAAGCGTGGGCGGTACCGTCGTCCCCGCCTGTTCGTGATGACGCTGCGCTACTCGCGGCGGAGCTTCCGGCGGGTGGTCTGGCAATCCAGCCAGCAGGTCTGGGCGCAGCTTCACGAAGAAGCGTTCCGGTATTTTGGCGGGGTCCCCAGCTATGTCGTGCTCGACAACCTGAAAGAAGGCGTCCTCAAGCCGGATTTGTACGAGCCCCAGCTCAACCCGATTTACAGCGCGATGCTGGCTCATTACGCCGTGGTCGCCGATCCCGCGCGCGTGGCCGATCCCAACCGGAAGGGGAGCGTCGAGAACGCGATTCAACATACCCAGGGCACCGCGCTGGCCGGACGGCGCTTCGAGACGCTGGAAGCCCAGAACGAGTTCTTGAGGCACTGGGAGGAGAACTGGGCTTCCAAACGCATCCACGGCAGCACGCGCCGTCAGGTCGAGGCGATGTTCCAGGAGGAGAAGCCGCACCTGCGGCCGTTGCCAGTGGCTGCCTTCCGCATCTTCACCGAGGTCGTTCGGACCGTCTGCGACGATACCACCGTGCGTGTTGATAGCAGCTATTACGCCGCGCGGCCTGCGCCCATCGGCAGCCAGGTCGTGGTGCGGATCTACGCCTCGACGATCGAGATCCGCGATCGCCATACCCATGCGCTGCTGCGCGTTCATCCCCGGATGGCGCATCCCGGTTCTGTCGTCCTGCCGACCAACGAGCGGCCGTTCAATCCGTCGCGGCAAACAGCCTTGCTGCTGTCGAGCGCCGGCCGCATCGGCCCGCAGACCAAGGCGCTGTGCCAGCAGATGTTTGACACCGAAGGGCGCGTCGGACAACGCGCGATGTGGGGCATTGTCGGGCTGAGCCGGAAGTATCCGGCACGGCTGGTCGAACAGGCTTGTGCGCACGCCATCGAGAACCGCATCTACCGTTACAAGCACGTGCGTGCGACCGTCGAGCGGCTGTTTGAACAGGCATTCGCGCAGATTGAAACGACGCCACCACCGACATCGCAGCTCATTCAGGATCATCCGCTGATCCGCGCCCCCGCCGAATACGGCGATCTCTTCAGCCGCGCTGTGCGGCGCGACGCCGACGACAATGGCCGGCAGGCCGAGGCTCATCACGACGACCGCGCCCCTGTAACCCGCGCTCGTGTCGCCTGCGCAACCCCGACCAGCTCCGGCGCCACGAGCGCTCCCGCTGCGCCTTCTCAGCTCAAACTGGAGACCCAACCACATGATGACCATGCCGGAAATTGAGCGTTGCCTGCGACAGCTGCGCCTGTCAGGCGTCCGCGACACACTGCAGACGCGCGTGCTGCAGGCGCAGGGCGCCAACCAACCCTTCCTCGAGACCTTCTCCTTAATCTTGCAGGACGAACTGGATCGCCGCCAATCCCGTCTTATCGAGCGGCGATACCAGCAATCCGGGCTCGATGAAAAACTGACGCTCGCCGAGTTCGACTGGTCCTTCAATCCCAAATTGCCGCGCCAAACTTGCTTCCAGCTCCACACCCTGGCGTTCATTGCCGCCGGCGAGAACGCGCTGCTCGTCGGCAAAACTGGCACCGGGAAATCCCACATCGCCAAGGCGATTGCCTATCAGGCGATCCTGCAAAACCACAAGGTCCAGTATCTTGAGACCGACGACTTCTTCCACCGCTATGCCCTGAACTCCCCGGCGCAACGCGAGGTCCGGCTGAGAACCATCATCGACTGCGATCTCCTCGTGCTGGACGATCTGTTCCTCGCACGCGCCATCCCTGACGACGCTGGCGCATTGCTGCAGACCCTGATCCATCAGCGATACAAACTGCACCGCAGCGTCATCGTCACCTCCAATCGCGTCGTGCAGGATTGGGGGACATACCTGGGGGACAACACCATGAGCACGACGATCCTCGATCGCCTGATGCATCATTGCCATCTGCTTGAGTTCGACGGACGCAGCTATCGGCTCAAAGAGGCCGCTGAAGCTCTTGCCCGCGAAACAAAGGCAAACTAACAATCAACTTGTCCTGCCTCGCGGGTGGAGGAATTTGACTGACCGCACCCGGAGGAATTTGAAGTGACCCGCGGGG
>NZ_JACMYO010000374.1 GCF_020889685.1 Bradyrhizobium oropedii | reverse complement strand
TGCGCGATTGCGCACGGGGGCCGGGAGACCCATACGCCGCGGCCCGTGGAAAGGGCACAAGCGGCGTCGGCTTTGCTTCCCAATTGAGATCGGTGGTTATGGGTCCCGGCTTTCGCCGGGAGACGTAGGTTGTTGAGCGCATCGCCCCAGCGCCAGCGCCGGGCGCTGGCGTAATCGGCCTTGGTGCGGCGGGGGATCCTGGCGACCGCGACGCCCTCGGGCGTGCACAGCTTGGCGGCAACCTCGACCTTGCCGACATCCGGCTGCGCCAACACGCGGGACGGACGCGCCGCGACTTCGGTGCGGCTCAGCGCGACATAGGCGAAGCGCTCGTCCTCGAACGGGGCATCGGCGCCCTTGACCTGCTTGTGGGCGCGCGAGCGTTGCAGGCGCTGCGAGAAATGGCACCAGTCGGGCGCAACCAGGGGACAGCCGCCGTCATGCGGGCAGGGGGCAATGACATGCGCGCCGGCGGCGATCAATTGTGCGCGCAGCGCGATGATCCGCGCATAGCCCGCGGGTGTGCCGGGCTCGACGACCAGCAGCGTGTCCTTTGTCCTGGCCCACATTGCGTCGATGAGCGCGGTGCGCTCCGTCTCGTTGAGCTCGTTGATCATGTAGCTCGCGATCACGAGGTCGGCCGCCTCGGCATGCGCGACGAAGGTGCGGGCCTGTCCAAGCTCATAGGTGATGCCGCGCAGGCGGCCGCTCTTGCGCGTGAGGTCCAGCGCCAGCGTGCGCAGGGCCGTGTTGGCATCGAGCAGGATGAAATCGTGCAACGACGAGAACACTTCCGCTGCGGCCCAACTCGCCGTGCTCGGTCCGGCGCCGACATCGAGCAGGCTCGTTGGTGAAAAATCCGGCCGGATCTCGGTCAGCGCATTCAGGCTTGCGACCACCGCGGCATAGGTCGCCGGCATCCGCGCCAGCGCATAGGCCAGCGCATCGATCTCGGTCCTGATCGTCCCGGAGCCTCCGCCCGCACGATAGGTTTCCGAGATCACGGTCGCGCGGCCGGCGGCGTCGCTGCGCGACAGGCCTTCGAGTTTTGCGTTGAGCGCAGCGCGCAGTTCGGCGGGGAGATCGGGTGAAGTCATGGCTTGCCGTCATCTTCACGCCATTCCGGAGCGGCGCAAAGCGCCGAATCCGGAATCTCGAGATTCCGGGTTCGGTGCTGCGCACCGCCCCGGAATGACGACATGATACCTTAAGCCACGTTCTGGTCGAGGATATCGACCGCGCCCTGCAGGTCGACCGACACCAGCTGCGACACGCCGCGCTCGGCCATGGTGACGCCGAACAGCCGGTTCATCCGCGCCATCGTGATCGGATTGTGCGTGATGATGATGAATCGCGTGTCGGTCGAGCCGGTCATTTCGTTCAGCAGGGTGCAGAACCGTTCGACGTTGTGGTCGTCGAGCGGCGCGTCGACTTCGTCCAGCACGCAGATCGGCGACGGGTTGGTGAGGAACACCGCGAAGATCAGGGAGAGCGCAGTCAGCGCCTGCTCACCGCCCGAGAGCAGCGACAGCGTCTGCGGCTTCTTGCCCGGCGGCTTGGCGATGATCTCGAGGCCGGCTTCCAGCGGATCATCGCTCTCGATCAGATGCAGCGCGGCTTCGCCGCCGCCGAACAGCTCGGTGAACAGCCGCTTGAAGTGGTTGTTGACGGTTTCGAACGAGGTCAACAGCCGCTCGCGCGCCTCGCGGTTGAGGCTCTGGATGCCCTGGCGCAGCCGCTTGATCGCCTCGACGAGATCGTCGCGTTCGGTGGTCAGCGCGGTGTGCTGGGTCTCGACTTCCTTCAACTCTTCTTCGGCGCGCAGATTGACCGCGCCGAGCCGCTCGCGGTCGCGGCGCAGCTTCTCGAGCTCTTCCTCGACCTGGCCGACCGGCGGCAGCTCCGCGCCCGGCTCGATCTCGGCCATGCCGACCACCGCGCTCGGCTCGACCTCGAGCATGTCGTGGATCTCGCGCTCGATGTCGGCGAGACGGCGGCGGGTGCCTTCCATGCGCTCTTCGGCGCGCGCGGTGGCTTCGCGGGACGACGACAGTGCTTCGAGCGTGGCCTTGGCGACGCGGTCGGTCTCCGCCATCGCGGCTTCCGCGGTCGCCAGCGCGTCGGCGGCGATGCGGCGATCGCCCTCGGCGTGCTCGATCTCCGAGATCAGCGCGCTGCGCTTCTCGGCGAACACTTCCGGCGCGTTGGCCAGTTCCTCGCGCTCGGCCGACACCTCGGCGATACGCTCCTCGATGGTCCCGACCTGTGAGGCGGCGCTGGTCTTGCGGCTCTGCCACTCGTTGCGTTCGGCGACGATCGCCTGCACGCGGCGATCGGCGAGCTCGGCCTCGCGGGCGAGCGCCTGCGCTTCGGCGCGGACTTGTGCTGCGGCACGGCGCTGATTGTCGATCTCGGCGCGAACCGCGGCGAGCTGGGCTTCGGTCTCGACACCCGGCGGCAATTCGGACAGCGCGGCAGCTGCGCTCTCATGGGCGGCTTCGGCCTCGGCGCGGTCGGCGGCGACGCGGCTGTGCGCCTCGGTCAGCGCCGATTTGCG
>NZ_JACMYO010000373.1 GCF_020889685.1 Bradyrhizobium oropedii | reverse complement strand
CCGGCGGGCCCGCCCTGTCGGCCGACTGGGTCATGGGCAGCCAGAACCCGCTTCTGCGCGGCGCGCTTTGATGGCGAGACCGTGGCAAGACACTGGTTTTCATGAAACTTTTGCGCCGGGACACTAATTATCTCTGGCGGTGTGGCGCAATTGACCTAGTGACGGCCTCCCCACCATGGCTACAATGTGTTCCAAGTGATTTTGGCGGACGCGCCAGCCCCGATGGGGCCGTAATGACGAGGATGCGATGACCTTGAATTTCCCTGCCGCGAACAAGCTCGTGGTGTTGCTTGCCGCGGCTGCCGTCACCGCAACCGCATTCGGCATGACCGCGGCCAGCGCGCAGCAGACCCCGAGCAAGCGCAAGCAGCAAGAGCAGTATGACCGCGACGGCCGCCGCTACTACGGCGCGCAGGGTCCGAACCGCGTCTATCAGCAGGGTCCGCGCACCCGCGTTTACGTCACCACGCGCTCGTGGCTCGACGCCGGCACCGAAGTGCTGCCGGGCGACCGCAAGTTCAACGACTACGCCTATCCGCCGGATGTCGGCTACCCGTCGTTCGCACGCGAGAACAACAATCGCCCGATCGATCGCCAGCCGCTCAGCCCGCCGGCCGATCTCGGCGGCTATCCGCGCAGCTTCCCGCTGTACTGAGAATTTCGGCTGATGGCCGATACGAAAATGCCCGGCTCCGGCCGGGCATTTTGCTTTTTGGACTTTCCGTCATTCCGGGCGATGCAACGCACGCCCCGGAATGACGAAGCAGCCGTTACGCGTGCAGCTTCTGCAATTCCTTCAGGATCGCCTCGCCCATCTGCGCCGTGCTGACCGGCGTGGTGCCGGCCGACTTGATGTCGGCGGTGCGCAGGCCGCTGGCGAGCACCGCCGCGATCGCAGCGTCGACCTTGTCGGCGAGATCGCCCATGCCGAAGGAATAGCGCAGCGCCATGCCGAACGAGGCGATCATCGCGATCGGATTGGCAAGCCCCTTGCCGGCGATATCGGGCGCCGAGCCATGCACCGGCTCATACAACGCCTTGCGCTCCTTGGTCTTGGCGTCCTCCTTGCCGAGCGACGCCGACGGCAGCAGGCCGAGCGAGCCCGTGAGCATGGCCGCGATGTCGGACAGCATGTCGCCGAACAGATTGTCGGTCACGATGACGTCGAACTGCTTCGGCGTCTTGACGAGGTTCATGCCGCCGGAATCGGCGAGCTGATGCTCCAGCGTGACGTCCTTGTATTCGCGCGCATGGACCTGGGTCATGACTTCGTTCCAGAGCACGCCCGACTTCATGACGTTGCGCTTTTCCATCGAGGTCACCTTGTTCTTGCGCTTGCGCGCCAGCTCGAAGGCGACGCGGCCGATGCGCTCGATCTCGAAGGTGTCGTAGACCTGGGTGTCGATCGCGCGCTTCTGGCCGTTGCCGAGATCGGTGATGGTCTTCGGCTCGCCGAAATAGACGCCGCCGGTGAGCTCGCGCACGATCATGATGTCGAGGCCCTCGACGATCTCGCGCTTCAGGCTCGAGGCATCCGCCAGCGCCGGGTAGCACACCGCCGGACGCAGATTGGCGAACAGGGCGAGATCCTTGCGCAGCCGCAGCAGGCCGGCCTCGGGGCGCACCTCGTAGGGCACGCTGTCCCACTTCGGACCGCCGACCGCGCCGAAAATCACGGCGTCGGCCGCATTGGCCTTGGCCATGTCGCCCTCGGAGATCGACACCTTGTGCGCGTCATAGGCGGAGCCGCCGACCAGGCCCTGCTCGGTCTCGAACTTGGCGATGCCCTGCGCATTCAGCCAGTCGATCACGCGCTGCACCTCGGCCATCACTTCGGGGCCGATGCCGTCGCCGGGGAGAAGCAGCAGTTTATGGGTCGCCATGGTCGTTACCTCCTGTTCGTCATGGCCGGGCTTGTCCCGGCCATCCACGTCTTGTTGCGTTGAATGGTAAGACGTGGATGCCCGGCGCAAGGCCGGGCATGACGGAGAATGTGAAATCCGGGCGGAGTGCTAAAACGGCTTGGGCGGATTGGCAAGGCACCCTTGGCAGGCCAAAATGACCCCTAACGAGCCAACCGCGCCCCAAGAAGCTGACAAGAAGCCAACAAGACGGACCTCATGACCGCAGCCATCGTCTACGCCTTCGCCTCGGCCATTTTCCTCGGCGCCGGGGTGGTGCTGGCGCAGCTTGGCCTGCGCACCGTCGAGCCGCTGTCGGGTGCCGCGATCAGCGTGCCCTCCTTCACCCTGCTGTTTCTGTTGCTGTCGCCTTTGCTCCTGCAAGGCGAGCCGGTGGTCTGGCGCGGTCTGCCGGTCTTCATGGCGCTCGGCCTGTTCTTTCCGGCGTCGCTGACGCTGCTCACCTTCGCCTCGAACCGGGCGCTCGGGCCGGTCATCACCTCGACATTGGGCAATCTGGCGCCGCTGTTTGCGGTCACCGCCGCCGTGGTGCTGCTGCATGAGCCGCTCGCGCCTCAGCAGCTCATCGACCTCGTCGTTGCAGTGGCCGGTGCCGCGATCATCACCGTGACCCGGCCGCGCGACCTCGGTCATTGGCGCAGCTGGGCG
>NZ_JACMYO010000372.1 GCF_020889685.1 Bradyrhizobium oropedii | reverse complement strand
GGCCGGAGCCGGCGGCGGCGTCACCGAGGTGCGGCGGATCGAGCTGATCACAGGCGCTGGCCGTCGCCGGCGATGGTTGAGCGAGGACAAGACCCGCATCGTGGAGGAGAGTCTTGCGAGCGGCGTCAGCGTGTCGGAGGTGGCGCGGCGCCATGGGCTGAGCCCCCAGCAATTGTTCGCGTGGCGTCGCGAGGCCCGGGCTTCGTTTCATGAAGCTGGGAACGCACCGCAGCCGCGTCGTCGCAAAGGCAGGCCATTGCCCACAACCGCGATCTGTGACGATGCGCCGGCGTTTGCGCCAGTGGTGATCGCGGCGTCTGCGCGATCGTCGCCATCGAGATCTGCTCAACCGTCCCCGATTGGTTCCGGCACGATCGAGATCGCGGTCGCCGATGCCGTCTTGCGCGTCATCGGCCAGGTTGAGACTGAGGCGCTCGTCGCGGTGCTGCGTGCGGTACGGAGGGCCTCATGATCACGGCTGGAGCAGAGCTCCAGGTTCTGGTGGCGACACGCCCGGTGGACTTCCGCAAACAGGCCGACGGCCTCGCCGCCATTGTGCAGGCGGCGCTCGGAGCCGATCCGTTCAATGGCGCCGTCTACGTGTTCCGTTCCAAGAGGATGGACCGGGTGAAGCTGCTGTGGTGGGACGGAACTGGCATCTGCCTGATGACGAAGCGGCTGGAGGATAGCCAGTTCCGCTGGCCGCCGATCGAAGACGGCATGCTGAAGCTGTCGGCGGTGCAGCTTGCTGCGCTGCTCGAAGGCGGCCAGTGGGCGCATGTGGAGCGCCGGGACGTTGTTCGGCCGAGTATCGCGCAATGATGCTGCGACACAACGACTCAGGCCCACGATCGGAGCTGGATGCATCGAGAGAATCATCGACACTCTGGTTCATCTTCGGCAAGACGCCCCGAGCGACGATGGATGTGATCGACACGCTGCCAGACGACATCGACGCGTTGCGCGCGTTGCTGCTGGCCGAGCGTGCAACACGGGCCGCCGTCGTCGCCGAGCGCGACAAACTGGTCGTCCGCAATGCACGGCTCGAGGCGATCATCTCCGAGATCCGCCGCGCGTATTTTGGCCGCAAATCCGAGCGCATCACCGACGACCAGCTGTCGCTCGCGCTGGAGGAGCTCGAGACCTCGCTCGCCAAAGCCGAGGCGGAGGATGAGAAGACCGATCCCGCGCTCAAGGCGGCCGCGACGCGCAAGCGCCGCGCCAGCCGCCATGAGAATCTCGATCACCTGCCGCATGAGGACGTGGTGATCGAACCCGAAAGCAAGGCTTGTCCGTGCTGCGGCGGCGAACTGCACGTCATCGGCGAGGACACCTCCAAGCGGCTCGACAAAGTGCCGGCCAAGGTACGCGTGATCGTGACCAGGCGGCCGAAATATGCCTGCCGGAGCTGCGAGAAGACGGGCGCCGACACGGTCGCCGGCGTGATCCAGGCCCAGGCGCCGGCGCGGCTGGTCGAAGGCGGCTTGCCGACGGAGGCGATGGTCGCCGACGTGGTGGTGTCCAAGCACGCCGATCATCTTCCATTGTATCGGCAATCGCAGATCCTCGCCCGTCACGGTGTGAAGATCGAGCGCTCGACTCTGGCTCAATGGGTCGGCGCCGCGGCCGCCGAACTGCAGCCTCTGCACGATCATCTGATTGACCTGCTCAAGGCGTCACCGCGGCTGTTCTGCGACGAGACGCGCTGTCCGGTGCTCGATCCGGGTGCCGGCAAGACCAAGACCGGCTACCTGTGGGCGATCGCGCGTGACGATCGGCCCTGGGGCGGAGGTGTGGATGCGGCTGGGTCCCCGCAGCACCGGGGAAGTGGTCCGCCCGCTGTGGCCTACTCCTATGCGCCGGGCCGCGGCGGCGAGCACGCCGCCAAGCTGCTCGACGGCTTCAACGGCATCTTGCAGGTCGACGGCTACGCCGCCTACAAGAAGTTGGCCGCGCCGACACGGCCTGGTGGGCCGGTGACGCTTGCCTATTGTTGGAGCCACCTGCGGCGACAGTTCTATGAGGTCTATGTCGGCGGCAACGCGCCGATCGCGACGGAGGCGCTCGCACGCATCAAGCCGCTCTACGACATCGAGGCGGAGATCCGTGGCTCGCCGCCCGAAATACGCCGGGCGGCACGCCAGCAGCGGGCAAAACCCGTCATCGAAGCCTTGAAGCCCTGGTTCGAGGATAATCTCGCAAGGATGTCGAAGGGCAGCAAGCTCGCTGAAGCAATCGCCTATGGTCTCAATCACTGGGACGGCTTGTGCCGCTTCCTCGAAGACGGCCGCATCGAGATCGACTCCAATACCGTCGAGCGTTCGATCCGCGGGTTGGCCCTGACAAGGAAGAATGCACTGTTCGCCGGCCACGATCGCGGCGCGGCGGGATGGGCCATGATCGCCTCGCTTCTCGAGACCTGTAAACTCAATGCCGTCGATCCGCTGGCCTGGACCACCGACGTCCTCACCAAGCTCGTCAACCGTTGGCCGGCGTCCCGCATCGATGAGCTGATGCCATGGGCCTACGGCGCCAAGCGCTGATAGGCTACCGTCAACGTGGGACGGCTGCACCGCTTAC
>NZ_JACMYO010000371.1 GCF_020889685.1 Bradyrhizobium oropedii | reverse complement strand
CTCGGCAAGGTGCGCCGCTCGACCAGCGCCAAGGCGCAAAACCTGCTCGGCTGGCGGCCGCGCGGCAATGAGGAGATGATCGTTGCGACCGCGGAGAGCCTGATCAGGCTGGGCTTGGTCAAGGCCTGACGGCTGCGCCCGTCCTGCGTGCTTGCCAGACGCGTCGCCGAGTGCTGAATTGCCGCTAGCAGACGTCGGCGCCACCGCGCCGCCGAGAACATCAGGGAGGCTGCGCAGATGGATCGGGTCCTCGCGGCCGCAAAGGCGATCGCCGCCGCGCGCCGCAACCGCGCGCCGCTCAAGGCGCTTCCGAAAGACGTGGTGCCGCTTGACGAGGCCGAAGGCTATCGCGTGCAGTACGCGCTGCACGATCTGATGCAGCCGCAGGTCGGCAGCCTCGTCGGCTACAAGATCGGCTGCACCAGCGCGGTGATGCAGGAATATATCAACATCCCGCACCCCTGCGGCGGCGGCGTGTTCGAGAAGGTCGTGCATGACAGCGGCGTGCAGCTGCCGGCGGCCGACTTCGTCCATGTCGGCGTCGAATGCGAGATCGCGGTGAGGCTGGCGCGCAGTCTCGCGCCGAGCGAAGCGCCGTTCACCGCCGAATGGGTCGCGGAAGCGATCGAGGCCTATCATCCCGCGATCGAGATCGTCGATGACCGCTACGTCAAATGGGAGACGCTCGGCGCGCCGACGCTGATTGCCGACGACTTCTTCGCCGCCGGCTGCGTGCTCGGTGAGGCCGTGCCGCGCATCACCGTGCCCGATCTGCGCAAGGTCACCGGACGCGCGATCGTCAACGGCAAGGAGGAGGGGCGCGGCACCGGCGCCGATGTGCTGGGTCATCCCCACAACGCGCTCGCCTGGCTCGCCAATCATCTCGCCGCCGAGGGCCGCGGCCTGCATGCCGGCCAGATCGTGATGACCGGCAGCCTGGTCAAGACGGTCTGGCTGAAGGCCGGCGATGCCGTCGTGATGGAGCTCGACGGTCTCGGCAAGGTGGAAGCGACGTTCACCTGAGGGATGACGATAGGTTGACGAGCCTGCCTCCACATAAAGCTGTCGTCCCTGCGAAAGCAGGGACCCATAATCACGAATTTTGATTGTTGTGCGCCGGCGGAACCACGAGCGCCGCTAACAACATCCGCCGCGGCGTATGGGTCCCTGCTTTCGCAATGCGAACGCAGGGACGACACTGAATGTGCGGAGTGACGTTCACCTGATCGTTCATGCCCTCTGCGATGGTCACTGTTCGCCCGGTCGACCGCTCGCGCACATCTGAACCGCGTCATCCCAAAGGCTCCTGACCGCGTCGAACGGCACGGTCAGCCGCGCATATTTGCGCTTGAACCAGAGGCCGACCTCGAAGCCGTCATCCGTCACCACCAGGCGATCGAATTCGTGTTGCAGGATGACCGTGATCTCCTCGGGGTATTTCTCGATCAAGGCGGCGGGAAGTTTCACGCCATCGGCCCGGGTTGCGAAGGTGACGTTGACCGGCCGGTCCTCCGCGGCGTGGCGGAGCGACGCCGTCATTTCGATCCGCTTCGCCGCGGTGTTGCAGGGCTCGGCGCCGGCGTGCGTCGTCAACGAAGCCGCCAGCAGGAGCAGCACTCCAGCAATCCCGGTGCGCCGGCGCCACATCCGTGTTCTCCATGTCGCTCACATGGTTTCAGTGGCTGCAAGCTGCGCCGAGGTTCAAATCGCCGGCCGCTTGCCGTCCGCGACGAGCTCGACCTTGCCGTCGACCAGCCGATAGACCGCACCGACGATCCTGAGCTTGCCCTGATCGACCGCGGCGCTGAGGATCGGCGTCGCCGCTTTGAGCTTGGCGACGTTGTCGATGACGTTCTGCCGGATCGCGTTGGCGAGCCGGTCGCCCGAGCTGCCCGCGGTCGCCTTCACCGCGGGCGCGATCGCATTGACCAGCGAGGGCAGATGACCGGGCAGGGTGGTGTTGTCCTTCAGCGACTTGATCGCCGCGTCGACCGCCCCGCAGCTGTCATGGCCGAGCACCATGAAAAGCGGCACGCCGAGCACGGACTGCGCATATTCCAGGCTTGCGATAGTCTCGTCGCTGGCGAAATTGCCGGCGACGCGGCAGACGAACAGATCGCCACGGCCGGTGTCGAAGGCGTATTCCGGTGCGATGCGGGAGTCCGCACAACTCAGGATGCCTGCGAACGGGTTTTGTCCGCCGGCCAGGGCCTCGCGCTCGTGCTTGAAATCATGCCGCCGCGACACGCCGTCGACATAGCGGAGATTGCCCTTCACCAGCCGGTCGAGCGCCGCATCAGGCGGCAACACGTTCTGCGGCTTCGGCGGCCGCTTGGCCTCCTTGGCCGTCACAGCCGGCGCAAGGGCGAGGCTGGCCGCGGTGCACGCCGCGGCAGCGAGAAAGAAGCGCCGGGAGGGTCGGCTGGAAGGTGTGATCTCGCAGAGCTGGCACATCAAGGTTCTCCGTGAACAAGGACCGCATCCGCGCGATATGTGTAGGTCAGGCGCAGTGCCTTCGCAACGACCCGCCACGTCCGCAACCGTCGTCCGAGAGGCACGCTCCCTCCAGGCGTCGTCCCTGCTTT
>NZ_JACMYO010000370.1 GCF_020889685.1 Bradyrhizobium oropedii | reverse complement strand
CGCCGCACCGCATTCGCGCCGACCACGAGCTGCGCGTATTGCTGGGCGCCGCCCGCCGACAGATCTGACGTGATCGGGCGGGCGTGGTCGAGCCCGACCACCGCGCCGCGCGGGGTTTCCGAGATCATGTTGTTGTTGATCAGCGCGGAGCCTGCGCCCGGCACCACCGAGACGCCGATGCCGATGAGAGCCTTGCGGACCACATTGCCCGTGATCGCAACGTCGCGCAGGTACTGGCCCCAGCCGGCGACGATGCCGAAGGTCGGTGCGTTCTCGATCACATTGCCGGTGACGGCGCTGTCCGCCTCGACATAGATGCCGATGCCGGCGCCGTCATTTGGGTCGGTACCGACGGGACGCTTCGGCAGCAGATTGCGGATGATGTTGCCCTGGACCACCGCGATGCGGCCACCCTCGTTGAAATTACACACGGAGACGCCGATCGCCGCGCCGTCGACGGTGTTGTTGGCGATCACAGCGGCCTCGAACGAGAACTCCGAGTAGAGCGCGACCTCGCGGACATTGCTGATGCTGTTGTCCGTGATGTGGATGTTGGAGGCCGAGTTGCCGCGCACCGCCGAGAAGTCGCAGTTGCTGATGCGGTTGCCGCGCACGATCACGTTGCCGGCGCGAAAGGCGTTGATGGCGTTGCCGTACTGCCCGGAGCCGCCCGGGCCGGCCTTGATGTCCTCGATGCGGTTATCGGCGACGATCGAGCCGTCATCGCCGATCGCGGTGCGCAGGATCTCGATGCCGTTGTCGTTGGTGCCCTTGATGGTGTTGCGTGCCACCATCAGGCCGAGCGCGTCGAACGACACTAGCGCCGTGCTCGCGATGTCGGTGAAGATGTTGTTGCTGACATCGCCCGACATCTGTTCGAACCAGATGCCGCTGCCGCCGCTGCCGATGAACTGGCAATCGGTGATGCGGATGTCGCGGCCGGACAAGCAATGTACGAGGCCGCGCCGCGCCGGCAGCGGAACCTTGCCGCCGTCGAAGCTGAGACCCATCAGCACGACGCCGCCGGCGCCTTCGCCTTCCAGCATCGAGGCGCCGCCGTTGAACACCAGCCGGCTGGCGCCGCGCACCCCGATCAACTGGCTGCCCGGCGCAAGCCGCAGCAGGCCGGTGCGATAGACGCCGGGCGGGAATGCCAGCGGCACCTGCGCACGCGCGGCATCATCGATCGCGCGCTGCAAATTGCGGGTCTGGTCGTCGGGGCTGCCGGGGCGAACGCCATATTGCGTGACGTCGCGGCCGAGCGAGCCGGTCGATGCCGCGGCGCGCGCCGCATCCGGCGACATCGCGAGCGCGCTGGCTGCGCCGGCGGCGGATGCTCCGATAAGATGGCGGCGGTTGACGTCCATGGGCATGGCCCTCGCAAACCTTCGCGAGCGGTGACGTTCGCGGGTCGAGTGGTAGCGCGAAATGCGGCGCGGCATGGTGAACACGCCGATGCAGCCGGGCGATTGTTGGCGATAGGGTTAATCGGGGATGCAGCGCTACTCTCTACCGTCATTGCGAGGAGCGATCGCGACGAAGCAATCCATTTCTCCGCTTGTGGCGAAAATGGATTGCTTCGCTCCGCTCGCAATGACGGCGTGAGATTCCGATTCACATGTCAAACAGCTTATTCGGTGTCATCACCCGCGAATGCGAATGCGGGTGATCCAGTATCCCGGAGACGCCAGTGCTTGAGCCGAGAGGCCGCGGCGTACTGGGTCGCCCGGTCCCGTCTACGCCAAGGCTTCGACGAGGCCATGAATGCCCAACACGCCGAAGCTTTAGCGAAGGCGGCGAGCCGGGCGATGACAGAGGTGGATGAGGACGCAGCTTTGCATTCTCGCGACATGAATCGCCCGAGCTTTGCATCTCGTTTCACCCTCTCCTTGAACGGAGGGCGCAGGGAAAGCCGGGTGCCGATCGCACCCATGGGCCCCGAGCAATGGGTAGAAAGCTCGGGGGTAGGACCACAGGTGTAACCGGAAACAGCCCGGCTCTCCCTGCGCGATGGCTTACGGCTTACTTCGTGCTCTCCTCGGCGAGACTGGGCTTGCTTGTCACCGCCTTCGCAAAAGCGCTTTCGCGCTTTGCGAGAGGACACCTACCACTAGGGCGTCAGGACCACACGACTTCACCGTCCGCTTCGCATGCGTTCGTCGCTCGCATGATCAGCGTCCACCGCATCCCGCCGCACGTTCGTGACGATCGCGATACGCCCCTCTTGCCGGGCGGGACAGCGGATTCTTAGTCGTGATTTGGGGTGCGTGTCAAGAATATTTCTTGAAATCAGAAATTGATCAAGGCCTGTTGAAACGTTTGGGCGTGCACTGATAGTGGCCCAGATGTCGGCTGTTGAGGTTAGGCAGAAACCTTGTGCTTGAGTGGAGCATTGCTGGCTTGACCCAAACCGGAAGTTTGACTGTAGCGAATTAGTTCTCAGGCCGAACAAGAGCTTAGAACCGGCTATTTCCGTTGCTGTCGAACAAGTTAGACGTCGGCCTTTCGGGCTGACCCCAGGCAGAAGTGTGCTGCACTCCGTAGCCAAACTGATGAACTTCCAGTCGGCCATCGCGACCCATGCTAGGGCACCGTTGCCCTAGA
>NZ_JACMYO010000369.1 GCF_020889685.1 Bradyrhizobium oropedii | reverse complement strand
GCGCGACACGTTCGTGTGTGAGCTTTCCAAACTTTGCCAGAAACCTACGGAAGCCGCTACATTGCTGTTGGCGATCTGCGCGCGATCACGTCAGCTTGCCGGTATATTTCTCCAGCGCCGCCCAGGCGTCCGCACCATAGGTCTTCTGCCACTGCGTGTAGAAGCCGGCTTTCACCAGCGCGGCCCTGAACTGCACGGGGTCGGGCTTGTTGAAGGTCATGCCCTTCTCGGTCAATTCGGCCTGCAACGAGCGATCCATCTCGACCAGATCGGCGCGCTCCTTCATTGCGGCCGTGTCGAACGCCGTGTTGATGATCTCGAGCAGGTCGGGCGGCAGGCTCGCCATCGCCCGGCGATTGCCGATGATCCAGTAGCCGCTCCAGCAATGGTTCGACAGCGCGCAGTATTTTTGCACCTCGTAGAGCTTTCCGGTCGAGACCTGCGCCAGCGGATTCTCCTGTCCCTCGACGATGTGGGTCTGCAGCGCCGAATAGAGCTCGCTGTAGGAGATGCTCGACGGCAATGCGCCGAGGCCTAAGAACAGTGAGGTCAAGAGCGCGGTCACGGGTACGCGGATCTTGAAGCCCTTGAGATCATCGACACTGCCGAGTTGTCGGCTCGACGATGAAGTGATCTGGCGGAAACCGTTGTCCCAAACCTTCTTCAACGGCACCAAGCCGGTCCTGGCGATCGCCTCGCGGACGGTGTCGCCGACGCCGCCGTCCATCGCGGCCCACACTTGATCGTAGGACTGGAATGCGAAGCCGATGCTCGGCAGCCCGGACAGCGGCACCAGGATCGACAGAGTCAGGCTCGGCGCGGCCATCAACTCGATCCCGCCGGCCCGGACCTGTGACAGCATCTCGGGGTCACCGCCGAGCTGACTGTTGGGAAACACCGTGATGTTGACCCGCCCCGACGACCGCGCCGCAACATCCCTTGCGGCTTCGACGAGACGGATTGTCAGTGGATGGGTTTCCGGCGTGTCAACGCCGAGCTTAAAGTCGAACTCGGCAGCGGCAAGGACTCGTTTGCCAAACAGCGTGGCAGCGACTGCGCCAGAGCCGGTTCCAAGCAAGCCCCGGCGGGTCATCTTTATTGTTTTCATTATTGTTTTTCTCCCGGACGCATTTCCGCGCCTGGAGTCACTTTCAGCCCTCCGCCTGTGTGATGCAAGGCACGGTGAAACCAATCCGCCCGTGGCACGAAACCATTTCCGGGAACTCACGAAACGATCCGGAAACAGATGGGGCTTACCAGTAGGTGCCATAGACGGCGCATAGACGCCCGGAGGCGACCATGAACCACTCGATCCATTCAGCCGATCGCGCGACCCACCTCAAGATTGTGGTGGTTGCCCTTGTTGCGGCCATCGGGGTTGCGGCTTTCGGCATTTCGGCGCGGAACAACGCGGATTTCACCCAGACTGCTCAGACCACCCAGGTCATCAAGGCCGGTAAGCCGGTCGCGATCACCTCCTCGGGCGCCTCGACCGTCCGCTAAGACGTCTCATGCTTCGGCAGACAAACGGCCGCCTCGGGCGGCTTTTTTGTTGGTCTTGCTCGTCCCGAGCTTCGATGAGGACCGTGTGGCCTTTGCCGCCAGGTTCGGCTACGGCGATTGCAGGACCACCGAGACCGGGGCGCGCGAGATCGACGTGTGCAAGGTTGCAACCCGGCTGAGCGCCGCGAATGACTGAACCTCGCCTCGCCGACAATGGCATTGCCAGGCCGAAGGACACCTCCAGTACCGACGGGTTGGCCACTCTGCTCGGCCTCCCGACCTCGCTGCCGTTGGTGCTCGACCTCGACGGCACGCTGATCAAGGGCGACCTGCTCTATCTCAGCTTGTTCTCGATCCTGCGCCGCAATCCGCTGATCGTCGCGGCATGCGCCGCCTGGCTGACGCGCGGCCGCGTGGCGCTGAAGCGCCAGCTCGCGCTGCGCCAGCGCATCGACTGGAGCCGGATCGATCTCCACCAGGACGTCGTCGCCTTGGCCGAGCGTGAGAAAGCGGCCGGCCGCCGCGTCGTGCTGGCGACCGCGGCCGATGCGCTGCTTGCGAACCAACTTGCATCGCGGCTGCCATGGATCGACCAGGTGCTCGCCTCCGACGGCGAACACAATCTCAAGGGCGCGAACAAGGCTGACCTCCTGCTGAAGACTTTTCCCGCGGGCTTCATTTATGCAGGCGACAGCGCGTCCGACCTCGCGGTCTGGGCCCACGCCGCCGGCATCATCACCGTCAATGCGCGCCAGGCCGTGCGCGCCACCGCCGCCAGACTCAACAGGCCGACGTTGCACCTGCCGGGCCGCGCCGCCGCGTCGAAGTCTTAACCGCGTCCTAACGCGGTCGTTCGATTGCAATCCGCTCCGCGACCCCAGTTTTAAAAATTGTTCCCTAAGGTCGGCGTCAACCGAGGCGCAGGCCCACAATGAATTTGCATCAGCAAGTAATTTCGACCGGCTTCAAGATCATCTGCACCGATTGCGGCAGCCTGGCGATCAAGGTCGCCGATCCGGCGCACGCGTCCGGCGACACCATCATCGAATGCCGCCGCTGCAACGCGGTGCGCGGCACGGTGGCGGACCTGCACACCCTGGCCCGTCG
>NZ_JACMYO010000368.1 GCF_020889685.1 Bradyrhizobium oropedii | reverse complement strand
CGGGAACGGGGCTGGGCGGGTCGAGAGGCCGCGCAAAGATTCCCGCCTACAGTCTTCGCGCCACTTCGGGAGCGAGTTCTTTCGCGGCCGCCGGCTTGCCGGCCACCGCCGAACGCAGCCGCGGCAGGATGTCGTCGACGCGGTCGGCCATCAGCACGTTGATCGGAAGCGTCGCGCGGATGAACTCGGTCGTGCGCATGTGGCTCAGCAGCGAGAGCAGGGGTTCCCAGAAACCATCAATATTGGCGAGCAGGATCGGCTTGGAGTGACGACCGAGCTGCTGCCAGGTCAGTTGCTCGACCAACTCTTCCAGCGTGCCGATGCCGCCGGGCAGCGCGACGAACGCATCCGAGCGCTCGAACATCAGCCGCTTGCGCTCGTGCATGTCGGGCGTGACGATCATCTCCTGAACCGAGGTCAGCGCATTTTCGCGCGCGCGCAGGAATTCGGGAATGATGCCGGTGACGGAGCCGCCATGATCGAGCGTGGATTTCGCGACCGCGCCCATCAGGCCGACCGAGCCGCCGCCATAGACCAGGCGCACGTTGTTTTCGGCAAAGGCCTTGCCGAGCGCGATGGCAGCGTCAACGAAGCGGGGATTGTTACCGGGGCCGGAGCCGCAATAAACACAGACAGTCTTGATTTGGTTCATACGATCCTTGTGGCACTGCAGCGTAAACAGGGTCAAGAGTCGGATATGGGGATTGAGAGCCAAAAAATCCCGCAAATCACCGCGAATCGCGAACAATTTTCGTCATAAGCCTGTACGCCGCGTTCAAACGATCTATATGACGGGCACAATGGCAAATCGTGGAAAAGATGTGGCAGCGCACCGGCGCGCCATGACGGCGAGAGCGGGCTCCTGATGGTGCCGCCGCAACAGACTGTGACCGGCGCCGCCGAGCCTTCGGCCGCGACGCCGGCCGCCGAGAAGGGGACGATGCTCGGCACCCTCGTTCACCTCTGGCCCTATATCTGGCCGGGCGATCGCGCCGATTTGAAGATGCGCGTGATCTGGTCGGTGGTGCTGCTGCTGTTCGCCAAGCTCGCGACGCTGTCGGTGCCGTTCACCTTCAAATGGGCGATCGATGCGCTGAACGGCACGGGCTCGGCGCCGGTTGCGCCGTCGAACTGGGTCGTATGGCTGATCGCCTCTCCGGTGCTGATGACGATCAGCTACGGTGCGGTGCGCATCATCATGGCGGTGCTGACGCAGTGGCGCGACGGCATCTTCGCCCGCGTCGCCATGCATGCGGTGCGGCGGCTCGCCTACATCACCTTCGTCCACATGCATGAGCTGTCACTGCGCTTCCATCTCGAGCGCAAGACCGGCGGCCTGACCCGCGTGCTGGAGCGCGGCCGGTCCGGGATCGAGACCATCGTGCGGATGGTGATCCTGCAGCTGATCCCGACCATCGTCGAGGTCGCGCTGCTGGCTGCGGTGCTACTGTGGCAGTTCGACTGGCGCTACGTGCTCGCCGTGCTGCTCACGGTCATCGTGTTCATGTACTTCACCTACATCGCGACCGAGTGGCGGATCGAGATCCGCCGCAAGATGAACGATTCCGACACCGAGGCGAACACCAAGGCGATCGACTCGCTGCTCAACTACGAGACGGTGAAGTATTTCGGCGCCGAGGAGCGCGAGGCGCGGCGCTACGACCGCTCGATGGAACGCTACGAGCAGGCCAGCGTGAAGACCTATACCTCGCTTGCGGTGCTCAACACCGGGCAGGCGATCATCTTCACCGCCGGCCTGACCGCGACCATGCTGATGTGCGCGTTCGGCATCCGCGACGGCACCCACACCGTCGGCGATTTCGTGCTGATCAATTCGATGATGATCCAGCTCTACCAGCCGCTGAATTTCATGGGCATGGTCTATCGCGAGATCAAGCAGGCGATCATCGACATCGAGAAGATGTTCGACGTGCTGGCGCGCGATCCAGAGGTGAAGGATGCGCCGGGCGCCAAGCCGCTCGTGGTGTCCACGGGCAGCGTGCGCTTCGAGGACGTCCGCTTTG
Source organism: Bradyrhizobium oropedii (assembly GCF_020889685.1). Taxonomy (GTDB): domain Bacteria; phylum Pseudomonadota; class Alphaproteobacteria; order Rhizobiales; family Xanthobacteraceae; genus Bradyrhizobium; species Bradyrhizobium oropedii. The sequence continues at coordinate 609 of NZ_JACMYO010000368.1, read as the reverse complement.
CCTATGAGGGTGACCGGCCGATCCTGAAAGGCCTGAGTTTTGACGTGCCGGCCGGCAAGACGGTCGCGATCGTCGGCCCCTCCGGCGCCGGCAAGTCGACGATCTCGCGGCTGTTGTTCCGCCTCTACGACGTCTCGAGCGGCCGCATCCTGATCGATGGCCAGGACATCAAGACCGTGACGCAGGCTTCTCTGCGCTCGGCGATCGGCATGGTGCCGCAGGACACCGTGCTGTTCAACGACACCATCCGCTACAACATCCGCTATGGCCGCTGGGATGCCGGCGACGACGAGGTGGAGGAGGCGGCACGGCTGGCGCAGATCGACGGCTTCATCCGGATGTCGCCGCAGGGCTATGAGACCCAGGTCGGCGAGCGCGGCCTGAAGCTCTCCGGCGGCGAGAAGCAGCGCGTCGCGATCGCGCGCACGGTGCTGAAGGCGCCGCCGATCCTGGTGCTGGACGAGGCGACCTCCGCGCTCGACAGCCACACCGAGCACGAGATCCAGGGCGCGCTGGAGCGGGTGTCGCGCAACCGCACTTCGCTCGTCATCGCGCACCGGCTGTCGACCATCGTCGGCGCCGAGAGATCATCGTGCTGGACCAGGGCCG
>NZ_JACMYO010000367.1 GCF_020889685.1 Bradyrhizobium oropedii | reverse complement strand
TCCAGATCCGGCCGGTAACCGTCTTAAGCTTGGCCAGCACCGGCACCGTCGTATCGTCGGCGTGGATGCGTTCCGCGCTCATGATATGGATCCGGATCGCCTCAATAATGGGATCGAGCGCCACCACGCAGGCGCCAATCCGATCCGCCAGGGTCGAGACATCTATCTCGCCCCCTTCGCGGGCATACGTCTTGCTCTGCCGGTTCAATGGCTGATGCAGCAGGAACTTGTTGACCAGCACCATCGCCAGCAGGTTCGGCCCGGCAAAGCCTCGTGGGATCGGATGGGAGGGTGCCGGCGCTTCTGTGATCGCCTCGCAATCCCGGCAGGAGAACTTTTCGCGGACATGCTCGATAATCTTCCAGCGCCGCGGCTCGCATTCCAGGGTCTTCGAGACCACCTCGCCGAGCTTGTGCAGCCGCTCGCTGCCGCACTTACCACATGCGCAAGGCGCGGGTTCGACGACGCGCTCAACCGGCAGATTGTCCGGCAACGGACGTCGCGGCGGCCGTGGATTTTGCGCGCGCTTCTCCTTGGCGACCCCTGGCGCGGCGAGTTCGGCCTTGGTTTCCTGTTCGGCCTGCGTCTCTTCGAGATCCTCGATGGCAAGCTCGAGCTGTTCGACCAGCAGCTTGCCGCGTTCGGAGGATTGCCCGAACTGTTCGCGCCGTGCCTTGGCGAGCATCAGCTTCAGCCGCTCGATTTCCAGTCGACCGACGGTCACTTCGCTCTTCGCCAGCGCCAGTTGTTCGCGCTGCGCAAGGATCATTGCGTGCGCAGCGGCAAGGTCGACGGGAAGCGGATCGGAAGGCGTTGTCACGAGGGCAACTCAATCATATTCGCCGCTAAAATTCGCGACCGATCTCCCCCGTGAGTCAATAAGCCACAGCTTAACCGGAAGCCTGCGGACGCCAGGTTGCCTGCGGCATTCGCCAGTCAATTCCGGACAGGAGATAGGATAGTTGCGCAACGCTGATCGTCACAACGCCGTCCGCCAGCGATGGCCACAAAAAGCGGCCGCGCTCCAACCGCTTCGTGAACAGACATGCGCCCTGGCCATCATGCCAAATGATCTTGATCAGGTCGCCGCGGCGGCCCCTAAAAACGTAAAGATCACCAGCGTGCGGATCACGCTTCAAGCTCTCCTGAACCAGACGCGCAAGGCTCGGGAAGCCTCGGCGCATATCGGTATGGCCGGTCGCAAGCCACACCCGCACATTACCCGGTATGGCGATCATCGGCGCTCAAGCACCTCGAGGACCCGCGCCAGCGCCTCCGGGTCGACGTGCGCATCCACCCGGATGCGTCGCCGGTTGCCAAGATCAATCTCGATCAATCCAGTACGCGCGGACGCTACGGAGCGCACCCGGCCGTCACCCGCAGGCAAAAGCTTCGGAGTTTCCTCCACCTCCGTAGCGACGATCTGCACCGGCGCAAAAGATGGTACAACCTGCTCTGATGTCCGTGCTTGTCGGCGCCAGGTAAACACTAGGCTGGCCGCGACTCCGTTGCGGCGCGCAACCTCAGTCACCTTCGCGCCCGGCACCAACGTCTCCTCGACAATCCGCGCCTTGTCGTCCTGCGACCAGCGCCGCCGCCGCTCCAGCCCGCCCAAAACCTCGACCCGCATCGCCTGATGACCTTAAAGCTAGACTTAAGGTCACACGCTTCGCGAATTACCTCGCGTCACGCAAGACGGCGCCCGTCGGATGCGTACGGAGGGCATCGACTGGCGGATGCCGCAACATACCTGGCGACCGCAGGCGGCCGGCTGATCGCCGGGATTTGAATCGGTGGCACGATCAGCGGTTCGGACAGAGACCGCGTCTTGTGATTCTCTGGTCGGCGATGGGCTCTGATGATTCTCTTCCCGACGATGTGACCACGCTGCAGGCGATGCTGCGCGCCGAGCGAGCGGCTCGTTTGGCCGCGGAAGCCGAGGCCCAGGCGGGGACTTTGTTGATCGAGAAGTTCAAACTCACGATCAAGAAGCTCCGGCACGAGCAGTTCGGACAGTCCTCCGAGCGAGGCGCATTGCTGGACCAGCTCGAGCTACAGCTCGCCGACCTGGAGGAGAACGCGGCGCAAGCTGAGACCGCGACGCAGATGGCAGCCGACAAGATTGACAAGATTACGGTGCCATCGTTCGAGCGCCGCAAGCCGGCCCGCCGTCCGCTGCCGGAGCATTTGCAGCGGGAGCGCATTGTCTATCCGGTGCCTGCCACCTGCCCATGCTGCGGCGACAGCCGATTGCGCAAAATTGGCGAGGACGTGACCGAGACGCTGGAACTCGTTCCGCGCCAGTGGAAGGTAATCCAGCATGTGCGCGGGAAGCTCGTCTGCCGGGCCTGCGAAGCGATCACCCAGCCGTCGGCTCCTTCGCACCCGATTGCGCGCGGGCGTGCAGGGCCCAAGCTGCTGGCTCATGTCCTGTTTGCCAAGTACGGCCTGCACCTGCCGCTTCATCGTCAGAGCGAGGTCTACCGGCGTGAGGGCATCGACCTCGACGTCTCGACGCTCGCGGACTGGGTAGGTGCCTCCGCCGCAAGCCTGATGCCTTTGGTCGATGCGATCCGGAGCCACGTCTTCGCAGCCGAGCGCATCCACGCCGATGACACCACGGTGCCAGTCCTGGCCAAGGGCAAGACCCGGACCGGACGGCTCTGGA
>NZ_JACMYO010000366.1 GCF_020889685.1 Bradyrhizobium oropedii | reverse complement strand
GTCTCGAAGGATGCACGGCCCGGCTGGTGGCCGTCGACCCTTCGAGACGCGCCTACGGCGCTCCTCAGGGTGACGGATCGAGGAAGTGCCGCGCGGATAGCCGAAGAGAATTGAAAAACAAAAAAGGCGGCCACGAGGGCCGCCTTTTCCAATCGCGTATCGCTTGCGCGAATTACTCCGCCGCCAGCTTCACTTCCGGCGCGGCGGCGCGGACTTCGGCGTCGACCTGCGCTTCGAACTTGGCGAAGTTCTTCTGGAACATGCCGACCAGCGCACGCGCGGTCTTGTCGAACTCGACCTTGTCGGCCCAGGTCTTGATCGGATCGAGGATGTGCGGCTCGACGCCCGGCAGCGAGGTCGGCACCGCGAAGCCGAAATACCGGTCGGTGCGGAAGTCGGCATTGCGCAAGCTGCCGTTCAGTGCCGCGGTGAGCAGCGCGCGCGTCACCTTGATCGGCATGCGGCGGCCGGTGCCGTACTTGCCGCCGGTCCAGCCGGTGTTGACCAGCCAGCAATCGACATTGTGCTTGGCGATCAGCTCGCGCAGCATGTTGCCATACACCGACGGATCGCGCGGCAGGAACGGCGAACCGAAGCAGGTGGAGAATTCCGGCTGCGGCTCGTTGCCGAGACCACGCTCGGTGCCGGCGACCTTCGCGGTGTAGCCGGACAGGAAGTGATACATCGCCTGCGCCGGCGTCAGCTTGGCGATCGGCGGCATCACGCCGAACGCGTCGGCAGCGAGCATCACCACGTTCTTCGGGTGCGGCGCGCGGCCGGTGCGCGAGGCGTTGGGAATGAAATCGAGCGGATAGGCCGAGCGGGTGTTCTCGGTCTTCGAGCCGTCGTCGAAATCGGGCACGCGATCGTCAGCGCCGAGCACGACGTTCTCCAGCACCGCGCCGAAGCGCTTGCTGGCGGCATAGATTTCCGGTTCGGCTTCGCCCGAGAGCTTGATGCACTTGGCGTAACAGCCACCTTCGAAATTGAAGACGCCGTCCTCGCTCCAGCCATGCTCGTCGTCGCCGATCAGCGTGCGCTTCGGATCGGCCGAGAGCGTGGTCTTGCCGGTGCCGGACAGGCCGAAGAAGATTGCAGTGTCGCCATCGGGACCGACATTGGCCGAGCAGTGCATCGGCATCACGCCCTTCTCGGGCAGATAGAAGTTCAGCGTGGTGAACACGCTCTTCTTCATTTCGCCGGCATAATAAGACCCGCCGATCAGGACGATCTTGCGGGCGAAATCGATCGCGACGACGTTCTCCGAACGCACGCCGTGACGTGCCGGGTCGGCGCGGAAGCTCGGCAGGTCGATGATCGTGAGCTCCGGCACGAAGCTCGCGAGCTCCGAGGCCTCGGGGCGAATGAGCAGCGTGCGGATGAACAGCGAGTGCCAGGCGAGCTCGGTGAAGACGCGCGTCCTGATGCGATGCTTCGGATCGGCGCCGCCATAGAGATCCTGCGCGAACAGCGTCATGCCTTCGGCATGCTTGAGGAAGTCGGCATGGAGCGTCGCGAACTGCTCCGAGGTGATCGACTGATTGCCGGCCCACCACATGCTCTTGTCGGTCAGGCCGTCGCGGACCGTGAACTTGTCCTTCGGGCTGCGGCCGGTGAACTCACCGGTATCCGCGCAAAGCGCGCCATCGGCCGAGAGCACTGCTTCGCCATTGCGCAACGAGTGCTCGTAAAGCTGCGGCGCACCGTAGTTCCAATGTACGCCCTTGAGATTTTTTAAGCCGAATTTGTCGGCGCCAAAGGCACCGTTATGCACGCCCGTCTCTTGCACGAAGAACCTCCTCGAACCCGCGTATCCTTGTTCGCGCGAATGTCGCTAGTCGCGCCCCGTCGCGGTGATGACCGTCATCAGAATATAGCCTCTCGGCCCCGGTCCGGCGACCTAATAGTGGGGATCGCCGGGCTTGCCAAGCCAGTCGAACGGCTTTTGGTTTATTCCAAGGCGGGCACATCATCTGGCGCAAATACCGCAGCGCGAAACGCTTTCGCTTTGCTTTCGTTTTCTCGTTGTTTTCGCCGCGCTCGGACGACGTTTCGTCGCCTTTCCTGCTGCGAACAAGGCGTTGCGATGCACAAAGAGTGCCAGCGAACAGCATGTGCCCAGCGCCGTGCAAACCAAAAGGCATCGAGAATGCCGGGTATGCATTTCGCGCTGAGGATGTGCCGTTGAAACAAGCTGCCACGAGTTGACGCAGCACTGAACTGCCGATCACGTCGTCCACGATCGCGTTGCGCATGGCAAGCACCGTTGGTCGGCAGTGAGCAGCAGCAGTGAGCAACAGATGAACAGGTTCGATCAAGCTCAGCAGGCCAGCGTCGAAGCTGGGTCATCTCAATGCCTGGCAACGGCGAAATGTTCCGCAACGCAATTATGGGCGGCGTCGATGAGATCGTGGACCGCAACGATCGATGGTAACGCAATCACCGCGTCGCATGTGCGCGTCGACGCGGCCGGCACGTCGCGGTCCGCTTGTGCAGCAGCGCCAGAACTTCGCGCGCGCATGAAGCCGACCGGCGATGACGTGATGCGCACGCACGAAATGATTGCGCTGTCACGCACGCTGCAAAGCGCGCGACGGTGGTTGGAAGCACTCTCGCTCCGCCTCGGCGAGCGCGCAGGCAGCCACGGCCATGCGACACCATGCCTCGCCGGACGCAGCGCCGCCGTTCGGAGCGAG
>NZ_JACMYO010000365.1 GCF_020889685.1 Bradyrhizobium oropedii | reverse complement strand
GGTTGGGCTCGGGCTTGCCGCGGGAGCGGGCGAGGCTGACGGCGACTGGGCAGGGGCCGGGCTAGCCAGTGCGATCGCGGCCAAAGGGAGCAGCGCGACCAGGGCGGCGCGGAGCGTGTTGATACGGTTCATTCGGTATTCTCCATCCCCTTCCTCGGACGGCCGCTCGATCTGTCCCGGCGCGCGGTCCGCGAGGTGCGATAGTCCTAACACGCGAGTTCTGCATTCGTCCCATGACAGATGTGTCATAGCCGCCTGCGGACTGGCCAACAGGCCACCACTCGCCATATAACCGGGCAGAATTTAGGAAAATCGATGAGCGCGCTCGCCAATCACGCATTCGCCAAGATGAACGGCATCGGCAACGAGATCGTCGTCGTCGACCTGCGCGATTCCGAGGCACAAGGTCGGGCACAGGTTTCGGCGGCGGAGGCGCGCGCCGTGGCCTCGCCGGCCGGAGCGCCCTATGACCAGCTGATGGTGCTGCAGCCGCCGCGGCTCGACGGCACCGAAGCGTACATCACGATCTACAACAATGACGGCTCGGAGGCCGGTGCCTGCGGCAACGGCATGCGCTGCGTGGTGCGGCGGATCTTCGAGAAGACCGGCCAGACGTCGGCGACGTTCCAGACCCGCGCCGGCCTGCTCAATTGCTGGCAGGGGCCGGCGCCCGATCTCTACACCGTCGACATGGGCGCGCCGAAGTTCGGCTGGCAGGACATTCCGCTGGCTGAGGAATTTCGCGATACCCGCTACATCGAGCTGCAGGTCGGGCCGATCGACAATCCGGTGCTGCATTCGCCCTCGGTGGTCTCGATGGGCAATCCGCATGCGGTGTTCTGGGTCGATGACGTCAATGCCTACGACCTCGAACGTTTCGGGCCGCTGCTGGAAAACCATCCGATCTTCCCGGAACGCGCCAACATCACGCTCGCCCATATCGTCGATCGCGACCACATCACGATCCGCACCTGGGAGCGCGGTGCCGGCCTCACCAGGGCCTGCGGCTCGGCCGCCTGCGCGACCGCGGTAGCCGCAGCGCGGCTGAAGCGTGCCAACCGCGTCGTCGAGATCACGCTGCCCGGCGGCAAGCTCGGCATCGAATGGCGCGAGCGCGACGATCACGTGCTGATGACCGGCACCGCCGATTTCGAATATGAGGGCCGCTTCGATCCGGCGCTGTTCGCCAGCGTCGCCTGATCGGGCGCGGGATTTGCTATGGGCGTCGATGTCGTCACCTTTGGCTGCCGCCTCAACGCATTCGAATCCGAAGTGATTCGCCGCGAGGCGGAGCAGGCGGGACTTTCCGACACCATCGTCATCAACAGCTGCGCCGTCACCAACGAGGCGGTGGCGCAGGCGCGGCAGTCGATCCGCAAGCTGAAACGCGAACGGCCCACCGCGCGCATCGTGGTCACCGGCTGCGCGGCGCAGACGCAAAGTCAGATGTTTGCAGACATGGCCGAGGTCGATCGCGTCGTCGGCAATGACGAGAAGATGCGCGGTGCCGCCTGGCAGGCGGTGCGCTCAGCGCTCGCAGCACCGTTCGGCATCGACGCGAGCGAGAAGGTCGCGGTCGCCGACATCATGGCGGTGACCGAGATGGCGCCGCATCTGCTCGACGGCTACGCGCGCGGCCTGCCCCGGGTGTTCGTGCAGGTGCAGAACGGCTGCGATCATCGCTGCACCTTCTGCATCATCCCCTTTGGCCGCGGCAATTCGCGCTCGGTGCCGATGGGTGCGGTGGTCGATCAGGTCCGCGCGTTGGTCGAGCGCGGCCATGCCGAGATCGTGCTGACCGGCGTCGACCTCACGAGCTATGGCGCCGATCTGCCCGGCGCACCGAAGCTCGGCCAGTTGACCCGGCAGATCCTTCGCCACGTGCCCGAGCTGAAGCGGCTGCGCATCTCCTCGATCGATTCGATCGAGGCCGATCGTGATCTGGTAGATGTCATCTCCGACGACGCGCGGCTGATGCCGCATCTGCATCTGTCATTGCAGTCCGGCGACGACATGATCCTGAAGCGGATGAAGCGCAGGCACTCACGCCAGGACGCGATCGATTTCTGCGCGCAGATGCGCCGGTTGCGGCCGGACATCGCGTTCGGCGCCGACATCATCGCGGGCTTCCCGACCGAGTCTGAAGAGATGTTCGCGCGTTCGCTCGATCTGGTCGACGAATGCGATCTCACCTTCCTGCATGTGTTCCCGTATTCGCCCCGACCGGGCACACCCGCTGCACGGATGCCGCAGGTCGCAGGCGGCGCGATCAAAGAGCGCGCCAAGCGGCTGCGCGCGGCCGGCGACGCCGCGCTACAACGGCGGCTTGTGGCGGAAGTCGGCGCGACACGCGAGGTGCTGATCGAAAGCGACACGCAGGGCCGCACCGAACATTTCCTGCCGGTCGCGATCGATGGCGATGTGCCGGGGATGGTGCGGCGGCTCGCAGTGACGGGTCATGACGGCGCGCGCCTCTCCATCGTCATTCCGGGGCTCGCCGAAGGCGAGTACCCGGAATCCATCAGGCCGCATCACTCGTAGATGAATGGATTCCGGGCCCTCGCTTCGCGAGCCCCGGAATGACGAGGGGAGAGAGCGGGGCCACTGCGACAAATCATCCCGCCGGGCGTCGGCAAGTCATGTCGCGAGAAAGCACAAGTATGACTCACAAGCCGCGCCATACATGAGGTGTCGTCCCTGCGAAAGCA
>NZ_JACMYO010000364.1 GCF_020889685.1 Bradyrhizobium oropedii | reverse complement strand
CTCAAAGGCCCGGTCGACCGGGACCTCGAGCTCGACGGTTTCGATATCGGGATAGGCCGCGCGCTGCTTCTCGGCCGAATAGAGCCCGGCATAGGCCGCCGGGTTGGTGCCTTCGCCGGTGCGCAGCCGCGCCAGGGCCTCGAATTTCGGCGGGTCGATCGCATCGGTGGTGACGTCGTAGATCCGCGGGAGCTTGCGGTACTGGTAGGTGAGGTAGGCCGGGTAGGCGAGGATCGCGGCGTCCATCAGCAGTGCGAACAGGATCCGGCCCATGCCGCGGGTGCCGTTCTGCCAGATCGCGGCGAAGGCGGCGAGGCCGAGCAGGATCGACAGGGCGGCCAGGCCCAGCGCGCCGAAGAAGGTCGCCAGCGCCGGTTTGACCTCGAGGAACCCGAACCGGACGATCAGGATCGAGACCACAACCGCTACGACGGCAAAGATCGCGAGGTTGCGCGACCAGGTGGCGAGACCGGACACGGGCTCCTGCTGGTAGGGAGCGGAAAACCTGCGCGCCATCGTCGAAAAATCTGCCGGTTGATGTCCCCGGCGACCTCAGCCGCCGCCAATGATCGTGTGAGACCACGGACCTGCGGCGAATTCAAGGGATTTGGGCATTGCCGTTCACCCTCCCTGGAGGGGAGGACTATCGCAAATGGCCTGCCTCCGCAGCGGCGCACTGCCAAAATATCGAAAACAACCCCATGCAAAGTAGCCGGCGACGTGCCGGCATTCGACACCGGGAGGATCAGTTCGCATGAAATGCGAACCGTGGTGGGGTGAAGGTCTCTCAAATCGGGCGCTGCCCGCGTGGAGAGATCACCCCACCCCGCCTCACATCTCGCTTTGAGCCCCCTCCAGGGGAGGGTGAAGCATCACGCCGCGGCGGTCGGGAAGGTGTAATCCTTGAACTGGTCGCGCAGCGCGGTCTTCAGGATCTTGCCGGTCGCGGTGTGCGGAATGCCGTCGACGAAGGCGACGTCGTCGGGCACCCACCATTTGGCGATCTTGCCGTCCATGAACTTCAGGATGTCCTCGCGGGTGGCGCTCTGGCCCTGCTTGAGCTGCACGATCAGGAGCGGCCGCTCGTCCCATTTCGGGTGATGGACGCCGATCACGGCGGCCTCGGCGACCGCCGGATGGCCGACCGCGAGGTTTTCCAGGTCGATCGACGAGATCCACTCGCCGCCGGACTTGATCACGTCCTTGGAGCGGTCGGTGATCCGCATGTAGCCGTGCTCGTCCATCGTCGAGACGTCGCCGGTGTCGAAGAAGCCGGCATCGTCGAGGATGTTGGCGTCGACCCGGAAATAGGCCTTGGCGATCGCGGGACCGGAGACCTTGAGGCGGCCGAAGGTCTTGCCGTCCCACGGCAGCTCCTTGCCCGCATCGTCGGTGATCTTCATCTCGATGCCGAACGGCGGATAGCCCTGGGTCTGCAGGATGTCGAGCCGCTCCTCGCCGCTGCGATCGGTGAACGGCGGCTTCAGCGTCGCCAGCGTGCCGAGCGGACTCATCTCGGTCATGCCCCAGGCGTGGCGCACCTGGCTGCCCATGTCGAGGAACGCCTTGATCATCGAGCGCGGCATCGCCGAGCCGCCGCAGATCACCATCTGGAGGTCCGGCAGCTTGAAATTGTTGGCGGCCATGTATTGCAGCAGCATCAGCCACACCGTGGGGACACCCGCGGTATGGGTGACCCTCTCGGTCGACAGCAGCTCGTAGACCGAGGCGCCGTCGAGCTTCGGGCCCGGCATCACGAGCTTGGTGCCCATCGACGGTGCGGAGAAGGCGATGCCCCAGCTGTTGGCATGGAACAAGGGGACCACCGGAAGCATTGTGTCCGAGGCGGAGGTGCCGAGCGCGTCCTTGGAGTTGGCCATCAGCGCGTGCAACACGTTGGACCGGTGCGAATAAAGTACACCCTTGGGATCGCCCGTGGTGCCGGAGGTGTAGCACATCGCCGCCGCGGTGTTCTCGTCGAAGGTCTTCCATTCGAACTTGCCGTCCGATGCCGCGATCCAATCCTCATAGGCGACCGCGTTCTTCAGCGTGGTCTGCGGCATGTGCGCCTTGTCGGTCAGCACCACGTAGCGCTCGACGCTCGGCAGCTGGCTGGCGATCTTCTCCAGCACCGGGACGAAGGTGAGATCGGTGATGACGATGCGGTCCTGGGCGTGGTTGACGATCCAGGCGATCTGTTCCGGAAACAGGCGTGGATTGACCGTATGGCAGATCGCGCCGATCCCCATGATGCCGTACCAGACCTCGAGGTGGCGCCAGGTGTTCCAGGCGATGGTGGCGACGCGGTCGCCGAGCTTGATGCCGTCGCGCTCCAGGCTCTGCGAGACCTTCAGCGCGCGGGCATGGATTTCGGCGTAGGTGGTGCGATGAATCGGGCCTTCGACCGACCGCGTCACGACTTCCTGCGTGCCGTGATATTTGGCGGCGTGCTCAATAATCTTGTGGCACAGCAAGGGCCAATCTTGCATCAAACCAAGCATACGCAAATCCCTCCTCGATCCTCACGCATGATCCACCGGCATCTTGGACGGCCGGCAGTAAAATCATGGAATTGACATGAACTGTAGCGCGGAGAAAGCAAGCCGAAAATGGCCTGTTGGCGCGTTTCGTCGCGGGGGCGCGGCAATGGTTACCGCTGCCGCGGCGTTGCTTTGCCTTGGCATGCAAGCGGGCCCCGCGGAGGCCGCCCGCGGCGCGCCGAGCTTTCCATGGGACGATTTGTTCGGCACCCGGCCGCAAAGGTCGCACAAGTCAGCGCGCCGCTCAGCCGTGCCGCTGCCGAGGCCGCGCCCGG
>NZ_JACMYO010000363.1 GCF_020889685.1 Bradyrhizobium oropedii | reverse complement strand
CGCATCTCACGATGCGATCCGACCTCTCCCCGCAAGCGGGGCGAGGTAAGAAGGCATCACATCCGCTTGGCAACCTCTTCCAGCATCACCTCGGTGGCGCCGCCGCCGATTGTCAGCACGCGGGCGTCGCGCACCATGCGCTCGATCGGCGTGCCGCGCATGAAGCCTGAGCCGCCGTGCAGTTGCAGGCAGCCATGCACGACCTCGTGCAGCACCTCCGGCGACAGCGCCTTCACCATCGATACTTCGCGGAGACATTCTTTTCCAGCCGCAGCGAGCTCGGCAGCCTGATACGCCAGCGCTCGCGCGGCAGCCGCCTTGGCGGCGAGCTGGGCGAGCTTCAGCCGCACGCCTTGCTGGTTCCAGAGCGGGCCGCCGAACGCCTGCCGCGTCTTCACATAGTTCGCCGTCAGCTCGATCGCCTTGGCGGATTCGCCGGCGCAGATGCCGCCGATGCAGATGCGCTCGTTCTGGAAGGTCTCCATGATGCCATAGAAACCCTTGTTCTCCTCGCCGAGCAGGTTCTCCGCCGGCACCCGCACGTCCTGGAAGCCGAGCTCGGCAGTGTCCGAGCAGAGCCAACCGTGCTTGTCGAGCTTGGTCGCCGTGATGCCCGGCGTGTTGCGCTCGACGATGAACAGCGAGATGCCACGGCTGCCCTTGGCGTGCGGATCGGTGCGCGCGGCAACGATCAGGATGTCGCCATAGACCGCATTGGTGATGAACATCTTGGCGCCGTTGATCACCCAGACATCACCATCGCGCCGCGCGCGCGTCTTCAGGCCGGCGACGTCGGAGCCGGCGTCGGGCTCGGTCACCGCGATCGAACACACCGTCTCGCCGCGGATAATCGCCGGCAGGTACTTTTGCTTCTGCTCCGGCGTGCCGCGCAGGCTGATGTGAACAGCCGACATGTCGGTATGCACAAGGATCGACGAGGTGAAGCCGCCGAAGCTCGAGCGCCCGAGCTCCTCGGCGAACACCATCGAGGCCAGCGGCCCCATGTCGGTGCCGCCATATTCGGCCGCATGGCGCATGCCGAGGAAACCGAGCGCGCCCATGCGGCGATAGATCTCGCGCGGGATCTTGCCGTCGCGCTCCCACGCCTCGGCATGCGGCACCACTTCCCTCTCGACGAAGCGGCGCACCTGCTCGCGCAGCATGCGCAGCTCCTCGGGCAGATTGGGCTGCTCCGGGAAATGGAATGCGGTCTCAGAGAGCTGGCGCGGATCCGAGGTCATGACGTTCATTCTGGCGCCCTCTCATGGCCGATGTGAAGATGGTTGCGCAAAAAAGCTGCGAGGGACGCGATCGCCTCTCGCGCCTGCGGAATCTCGGGAAACATCTGGAACACGTGGATCATGCCGTCCCAGACCTCCAGTTCGAGATCGACGCCGACGGCTTTTGCCCTTGCGGCTAGTTCCGTTGAGTCATCGCGCACCGTCTCGCGGTCGCCGACCTGCACCAGCAGCGGCGGCAGACCGGCGAGATCGGCGTAGAGCGGCGAGGCCAATGGATCATGGGTGTCGCCGTCTTTGCCGAGATAGTTCCTTGCCAGCGCCAGGATCATCGCGCGCTGGTGGATCGGATCGACCTCGGCCCTGCTCTCATAGCTTGCGCCGGTTGCGGCAAGATCAGTCCACGGTGACATCAGCGCGCCGGCCGCGGGGAGCGGTAAGCGGCGGTCCCTCGCCGCCAGCATCGCGCCAAGCACGAGATTGCCGCCGGCAGAATCCCCGGCGAAGGCGACGTCCGCCGGACGCAGTCCCTGTTCGCGCAGATAGCGATAGGCCGTCAACGCATCATCCAGTGCCGCGGGGAAGCGATGCTCCGGTGCAAGGCGATAATTGATCGAGAGCACACCGCAGCCGGATGCATCCGCGATCCGCGCGGCCAGGTCGCGATGCGAGGCGACCGAGCCGATGCGGAAGCCGCCGCCGTGAAAATAGAGGATCGCCTTGTCGCGCGGCGCTTGTGACGGCACCAGCCATTCGCCGTCGATACCGTCGGCAGACACCGGCTGGCAGCTCACCGGCACCGAGCAGCCGGCAAAGGCTTGGTCCCAATCGCTGCGCATATGCGCCACTGATGTCTCGCGAGTCCAGCCGCGATAGATCGCCCGCAAGCGCTCAATGGCCCGATCGACCGGCGTCACAGCGATATCGTCGTCGGCGCTCGCCATCTCAGGCCCCGATGCCCATGCCGCCGGACACGCCGAGCGTCTCGCCGGTGATATAGGCCGCCTGATCGGAGGCCAGGAATAGCGCGGCGGCTGCGACCTCCTCCGGCTCGCCGAGCCGGCCGAGCAGCGTCGCACCGGTCATGGCCTGCAGGATCTTGTCACCGCCCTTCGCCACCGCTTGCTCCAGCATCGGCGTCCGAATCGGTCCCGGCGCGATCGCGTTCGCGGTGATGCCGTAGCGCGCATTCTCACGCGCAATGCTCCGGGTAAAGGAGATCACGCCGCCCTTGGCCGCAGAATAGACCGCGCCGCCCTTGGAGCCCAGCCGCGCTGCTTCCGAGGTGACATTGATGATGCGACCGAAGCGGGCCGCCTGCATCGCCGGCAGCGCGGCGTGGGTGCAGGCCAGCACCGAGGTGAGATTGACTGCGATCAGCCGGGACCAATCCTCCGCACTGGTGTCGGTGAAGAAGGCGTGCTGATCGACCCCGGCATTGTTGACGACAATGTCGAACGGGCCGTCTTGCGCCATCACGGCCTGCACGGCCGTGGCATCGCTGACGTCGAGCCCGGCGACGCCGGCGCCGGACTCGCGCGCGAGCTCCGAGGCCGCAGCCACGTCGAGATCGGCGATCACGACCCTGGCG
>NZ_JACMYO010000362.1 GCF_020889685.1 Bradyrhizobium oropedii | reverse complement strand
CTGCGCCGCGACAACGGCCGGCGCCAGCATCAGCACACAGGACAAAGCGAGCGTTCGATTGATCCTCATCAGGAGGAAACCGGGACGACGCGCCGAAGTTCCCGGTCAAATCGCTGCAAGCCTCACGATTTGCGGAAACGGATCAGCGAGAAATGCCCCATCGGCGGCATCGGCCGGCGTTCCGCGAGGCTGACGCCGCCGTGTTTCGCGGCCCAATTGGTCAGCCGCTCCCACGGAAATTCCGGACGCCAGCCGAGCCTGCGCGCCAGCGGCGCAAAGGCGAGCTCGAAGATGCGGCGCGGGCCGCCCTCGGCGCCGATGTGATTGACCAGGATCAGCTCGCCGCCCGGCTTCAGCACGCGAATAAAATCGTCGAGCGTCGCCTCGGGATCGGGCACTGCGGTGATCACGTACTGCGCGACCACCGCGTCGAAGAACGAATCCGGGAATGCGAGGTTCTTGGCGTCCATCACCGCCAGCGTCTCGACGTTGCTGAGGCCCTGCGCCCGTACGCGCTTGAGCGCGCGCCGCAACATCGGCTCGGAAATATCGACGCCGTACAATCTGGTCGTGCGCGAGTAATCCGACAGCGACAATCCGGTGCCGACGCCGACATCGAGCACGCGCCCGCCGATCCGGTCGGCTTCCGCGATCGTCGATTGACGGCCCCGATCGAACACCTTGCCGAACACGAGATCGTAGATCGGCGCCCAGCGGCCATACGCCTTTTCGACCCCCTCGCGGTCGATGTCCCCAGCCATTCCCCTGCCCCGACGTTACTTTTGCTTACGCATGATCGTTTCGGAAAACCGGTCCCCACTTTTCCGGATCATGCGCTATCCGCGAACCGCTTCGACAATCGGCGCCATCGCATCCTGCGTCGCAGCGCGCGCAATGCGGCTCGCGCTCGCACTCCTGATGAAGCCGCCGCCGAGCACCCGCGCCTGCCCGGACGGCGCGTCATAGAACACGCAGGCCTGGCCGGGCGACACGCCCTCCTCGCCGGCGACGAGCTCGACCTCGTAGCCGCCATCGACGGCGCGCAACCATGCCGGCTGCGGCGCGCGCGTCGAACGCACGCGGACATAGATCTCGATACCCTCGCCGATCACGCGGTCCAGCGCGCCGTCGCCGATCCAGTTGACGTCGCGCAGCGCGATGCGATCCATCCGCAGCGCCTCGCGCGGCCCAACCACGACCCGGCGCGTCGCCGCATCGAGCTTGATCACATAGAGCGGGTGGCCGGAGGCAATGCCGAGGCCCTTGCGCTGGCCGACGGTGAAATGAACGATGCCCTGGTGCTGGCCGACGACGTTGCCGGCGAGATCGACGATGTCGCCCGGCGCGATCGCGTTCGGCTTCAGCCGTCCGATGATGTCGGTGTAGCGGCCGGTCGGCACGAAGCAGATGTCCTGGCTGTCCTGCTTGTCGGCAACCTCGAGCTCGAAGCGCCGCGCCAACTCGCGGGTCTGCGGCTTGGTCATGTCGCCGAGCGGGAAGCGCAGGAAGCCGAGCTGCTCGCGCGTGGTCGCGAGCAGGAAATAGCTCTGGTCACGATCGGCATCCGCCGCGCAAATCAGCGAACGCGATCCGTCGGCAAGCCGGCGCGAGGCGACATAGTGGCCGGTGGCGAGCGCCTGCGCGCCGAGCTCGCGCGCGGTTGCGAGCAGATCGCGAAACTTGACCGAACGGTTGCACTCGATGCACGGCACCGGCGTCTCGCCGAGCGCGTAGCTGTCGGCGAAATTGTCGATCACCGACTGCTTGAAGCGGCTTTCGTAGTCGAGCACGTAATGCGGAATGCCGATCCGCTCCGCGACATTGCGCGCGTCATGGATGTCGCGGCCGGCGCAGCAGGCGCCCTTGCGATGGGTCGCGGCGCCATGGTCGTAAAGCTGCAGCGTGATCCCGACCACGTCATAACCCTGCGACTTCAACAGCGCAGCCGTCACCGACGAGTCGACGCCGCCGGACATGGCAACGACGATCCGTGTGTCTTCAGGGCGGCCTTCAAGATCCAGACTGTTGAGCATCTCTAAGCGGTCATTGGTCACTGTCGCGGCGAGCTTAGGCGCTCCGCGACGAAATTGGAAAAAGCCTTTGTCCAGAGAGCCTTAGAACGCATCCAAGGCCGGGTCGATCGGCTCGGGACGCGTCGGAGGCTACTCTTAATATAGGCCGTATTCCGGAGAGGCAATCCGGCGGACGCCGGGCCTTGCCGCGCGCGGACGGCAAATCTTGCCGCCGGGCAAAAAGGAGACCCGTCGGGAACCCGTTCCGGGTCGCGAGAACCACCCGTAACAATTTGAAATAACTCATTATTTACTACGCGCCATGGTTGGCCCGCTCCTTGCTGACAATAGGCCGGAAGTCTCATTTGCGAGGATTGGCAGTGGTCAGCGTCACGTCGGAAGCATTGGCAGGCCGGTCTTTTCAGGGCGCGACGCGGTCGGCGCGGCCCGATCCCGCTTCGCAGGCGGGGAACGACGGCTTTTCCGCGCTGGTCGACAGCAGCACTGCGTCGACGAACGACAACAGCCGGTACGACAGCCAGCCGGCGCCCTCGCGCCGGTCCGACGATTCCTCCTCGACGACCGACGCACGCTCCCGCGATAACAGCACGGCCCCGGACCGAACGTCGCGGGATGACAACAAGGTCGATGACGACAGCGACACCGGCGCGCCGCGCAAGACCAAGTCGAAATCGAAGTCGGACGACCAGAAGTCCAGCACCGACGCGCAATCCACTGACGACAAGTCGGCCACCACACAAGCTGCCCCGCAAGCGGCCGCATCCAATGCTGCAACGGCCAACGCCGTGATCGCTGTTCCCGTTGCGGCAGCTGCCGCGACCAACCCGACACCGGCA
>NZ_JACMYO010000361.1 GCF_020889685.1 Bradyrhizobium oropedii | reverse complement strand
AGCCTGACGCGTTTTCCTCGCGCGAGCCGGTATCCATCCCGTATCAAGTGCGGGACAGCTTCGCTCGAAACCGCCCTCATCCGTCTGCAATCCCGATGGCATCTTCGCCCGGTCAGGCGTACGATCGCGTATGCGCGAAGCGCGCCCGATCGATGTAGCCGGAAGGAGCAACGCATGTATGCCGCCATCCGTCACGCCAAGGCGAAGTCCGGTAGCGCCGAGGAACTCGCGCGCCGGATCAAGGAAGGCGCAATTCCGATCATCAGCGATGTCGAAGGCTTCATGGCCTATTACGTGGTCTATGCCGGCGACGACACGGTCACCGCGATCAGCGTCTTCAACAATTATGCCGGCGCCGAGGAAGCCAACCGCCGCGCGCTGGCCTGGATCGACGACAACCTCGGCCCATTGCTGATCGGCCAGGCTACCGCGGTTGCGGGTCCAGTGATTGTGCATACAAAGGCTTGATGGGCCGCAACCGGGTTGCGGGTCCAGTGATCGTGCACACAAAGGCTTGATGGGCCGCAACCGGGTTGCCGGTCCAGTGATCGTGCACACCAAGGCGTGAAGCCCGCAGCCGGGGCTGCACGCTCGCGCGACCAGTCGGCTCATCCGGGCTACGCTCGGCTATTGCCTGAAGCCGCCCCGTCGCTCAGGACAATGAAAACCTTGCCCGCAAATTCGTATCGCGCGACCTCGCGCATGCCGAGCCGCAGATGCGCCTTGAGCGAGCGCGGATTGTCTTCCCGGATGAAGAGGATCGCCTCGCGGCCGGGAAACGTCGCCTGAATCTTGGCGTATAACGCGTCCAGAACTCCCAAACCGCGCGCGTCCTGGGAGACGCATACGGGACCATACACATAAGCATCGGGACCGCCCGGCCAGGCCTTCAGCATGGCCCGCACCGGCGAGGCATCGTCGAATCCCTTCTCCGAGGTCAGGAGCGCGCCGAGCAACTTGCCCTTCTCGCCGGTCGCGATCACGATCGGCTGCCCGCTCGAGATGCGCGTCGCAATCATCTCGCGCGGCCATTGCCCGAGCAGCATGCCGCCCCGGTCGCCGCTGTTGGCCTCGAGCAGCGCGGAGATAGCTTCCGCATCCGACATCGTGGCGAGCCTGGTCCTGATCATCTCGGATGGACCGCTATCAGCATGCCGGCGCAGCTCACGCTTTCTTCTTCGCGGTCGCGCGGGCGCCCGCGGCGGCCTTCTTCGCCGGCTTCCTTGACTTGGTCTGGTTGAGTTCGATCGCGGCACGAATGAGCGCTTTCAGCGCCGGGGCGTTGACCTTGTCGCCCTCGAACAGATCGATCGCGCGCCGCACATTGCCCTCGAAGCCGGTGTTGAACAGCTTGTCGGGGTCGGGGAGTTGCGCGCCGTACATGAAGGTCAGCTTCACCTTTCCCTTGTGGGCGTTGCCGACCGCAATGATGCCGTCGCGCGACCACACCGGACTGCCCATCCACTTCCACTCCTCGATGATCTCAGGATCGGCGGCGAGGATGCTCTTGCGCAGGCTGGCAAGCGTCTTGCCGCGCCAGTCGGTGAGATCCTCGATCATCTGGTCGATACGTTCCGATGCCGTCATGTCTGCCTCGCGTTCCCCGCCTGCCCTATGCAATCACACATGGGATGCCCGGGCATCACGCTTGTGAGCCCGAGGTCGATCCCCGCCGCGGCGCCAGATAGGGCAACGCGAACAAATACAGGCCGCTGAGCAGCATCAAGATCAGCGGGAACAGCGCCAGCAGACCGATCCAGACGGCCTGTTGCTGCATGACCATGGCGACGATGTTGATGATGACGGCGACCGTGAAGGCGATCGAGAGCCAGCGGTGAGATTGCCTGATCCAGTTGTTCCAGTTCATGTGACCTCCTGTTGGTGGGTTTTGAGTACAGCGTCATTGCGAGGAGCGAAGCGACGAGGGAGCGAGCGATCATCAGCCCTCGCGGACCAGCAGCTGATCCAGCTTCTCGAGGAACTGCTTCCACCCGGCATGGGCGCCGCCATAGGCCTGCTTCTGATGGGGCTGGAAGCCGGATTGCTCGACGCGCAGATGGGTGCCGCGCGGCGTTGGCGTCAGCGTGAAGACCACCACGCTTTCGAGATTGTAGGCCGCATCCTCATGCGCGAAATTCCACGTGTAGGACAGCATCCTGTGCGGCTCCACAGTGAGCACCTTGCAGTCCAGCACGCCGCCCCACTCGCCGCGCAGATTGAAGCTGTGCCCGACCTCGGGCTTGAAGTCGTTCTTCATCAGCCACTCCTCCATCAGATGCGGTTGCGTCAGCGCGCGCCAGAGCTTTTCCGGCGGATGGGGAAACTCGCGCTCGACGATCGCGGAGCGCGTCTCACGGGTGGTGGTGTTCATTGGTCCATCCTTTTGAGAAGATCTTCGAGGTGGTCGAACCGGTTCTGCCAGAAGCCCGCCATCTGGCTGGTCCAGTCGATCAGCGGCGCCAGGGCGCCGAGTTGCGCGCTGTAATGCGTCTGCCTTCCTTCATGGCGATCACGCACCAGCCCGGCCTGCTTCAGCACGCCGAGATGTTTCGACACCGCCGGCTGCGAAATTCTCGCCCGCGCCGTCAGCGCGCCGACGGTCTGCTCGCCCTTGCGGCACAGGCGCTCGAAGATCGCCCGCCGGGTCGGGTCTGCGAGCGTTCGAAACAGCACATCATGGGCATCCGACATCGATCAATAACCCGTTGGTTATGGGTTATCGTATAACCAGCGAGCTATGGATGAGTCAATAGGGAAGCTACGGGGCTAGCTACAGCCAGATACGACGCTGTCCGCTGGCTACGTCTCAAGACTAGCCTCGTCGAATTCTCATAGCCCAATGGTTATCTCACGACAGCGAACGGATCGTGGATTCGCAGGATGGGCGGAGCGAAGCGAAGCCCATCATCGACGCTGTCGCTGTCGTCCCTGCGAAA
>NZ_JACMYO010000360.1 GCF_020889685.1 Bradyrhizobium oropedii | reverse complement strand
TTGACGCGGGTGCCGCTGGCCTCCAGCGAGATCGCCGGCGTGCTCAATCTGCGCGGCCGCATCGTCACCGTGGTCGACATGCGTGCCCGGCTCGGCCTGCCGAAGGCCGACGACGGCAAGCTGCCGATGGCGGTCGGCGTCGATCAGCGCGGCGAATCCTACGGCCTCCTGATCGACCAGATCGGCGAGGTGTTGCGGCTGCCCGACGACGGCCGCGAGGACAATCCGGTCAACCTCGATCCCCGCATGGCCAAGCTCGCCGGCGGCGTCCACCGCCTCGACGGCCAGCTGATGGTCGTCCTCGATATCGATCGCGTGCTCGAACTGGTGCCCGACGCGAAAGCGGCGTGAGCCGAGAGAACTGAAGAACTGAAACATCCCACCGGGGATGAGGAAGTAGAGGTCGCAGATGAGAACCTGTCTTGTTGTCGATGACTCCAGCGTCATTCGCAAGGTCGCCCGCCGCATCCTGGAAGGGCTCGATTTCCAGATCGTCGAAGCCGAAGACGGCGCCAAGGCACTCGAAGCCTGCAAGCGTGCGATGCCGGAAGCTGTGCTGCTCGACTGGAACATGCCCGTGATGGACGGCTATGAGTTTCTCGGCAACCTCCGCCGCATGCCAGGCGGCGATCAGCCCAAGGTCGTGTTCTGCACCACCGAGAATGACGTCGCGCATATCGCACGCGCGCTGCATGCCGGTGCCAATGAATACATCATGAAGCCGTTCGACCGGGACATCGTCACCGCGAAGTTCCAGGAAGTCGGACTCATCTAGAGCATGATCCGGAAAAGTGGAAACCGGTTTTCCCTGCGACAAACGCGAAGCGTTTGCGCTGAGATCATGCTGACTTAAGTTTCTACGTTCGATCCGGCGGCAGAAGCCTTCGGCTCAACGGTTGTTGTGCGTCGTGTTGCGTCGCTGGTGAAGTCATGAGTGTTGCGTTGACAAGTACTGCGGTTCCGACATCGATCCGTTCCGACAAGGTGCGGGTGATGGTCGTCGACGATTCCGTGGTGATCCGCGGGATGATCTCGCGCTGGATCGGCGCCGAGCCCGACATGGAGGTTGTGGCCTCGCTGCGCACCGGCCTCGATGCCGTCAACCAGCTTGAGCGCATCAACCCCGACGTCGCGGTGCTCGATATCGAGATGCCCGATCTCGACGGCATCTCGGCGCTGCCGCAGCTCTTGGCCAAGAAGCGTGATCTCGTTGTCATCATGGCCTCGACACTGACCCGCCGCAACGCGGAGATCAGCCTGAAGGCGCTGTCGCTCGGCGCGTCCGACTACATTCCGAAGCCGGAGAGCACGCGCGAGGCCACCGCCGCGGAGACTTTCCGCCACGACCTGATCCAGAAGATCCGTCATCTCGGCGCCAAGGCGCGGCGCAGCCCCGTGCACGCAACGGCGAGCCCGCCGCTTGCGCCCGGTCACGACAAGCCGCGCACGTTGGCTCCCGCCGCTGCGCACACCGCGCCAGCGCAGATCGCGCGCCGTTCGTTCGGCCTGCTGGCGCCGAAAGTGCTGCTGATCGGCTCCTCCACCGGCGGTCCGCAGGCGCTGATGTCGCTGGTCGCAGAGATCGGTCCCGTGATCGATCGCGTCCCGGTGTTGATCACCCAGCACATGCCGCCGACCTTCACCACCATTCTCGCCGAGCATCTGGCGCGCACGAGCAAGCGGCCGGCGCATGAGGGGATCGACGGCGAGACGATCAAGCCGGGTCATATCTATCTGGCGCCGGGCGGACGCCACATGCGCATCGCCCGCCACGGCATCGATGCCACCATCGCGCTCGACGACGGGCCGCCGGTCAATTTCTGCAAGCCCGCGGTGGACCCGATGTTCACCTCCGCGATCGATGTCTGGCAGGGCAGCATCATGTCGGTGATCCTGACCGGCATGGGCTCCGACGGCATGCGCGGCGGCAAGGACATCGTCGCCGCCGGCGGCAGCGTGATCGCCCAGGACGAAGCGACCAGCGTGGTGTGGGGCATGCCCGGTGCTGCGGTCAATGCCGGCATCTGTGCCGCCGTGCTGCCGCTCAATCAGATCGCACCGAAGCTTGTTCGCGTGTTTGCGGGAGACCGTTTGTGACGCCGCTGGACTACGAGTATCTGCGTAAGCTGCTGAAAGAGCGTTCCGGCCTCGATCTCTCCGCCGACAAGCAATATCTCGTCGAGAGTCGCCTGCTGCCCTTGGCGCGCAGGTCGAACCTCGCCGGAATTCCCGAGCTGGTGCAGCGGATGAAGGGCGGCGCCGAGCTGCTGACGTCGGAGGTGGTCGAAGCGATGACCACCAACGAGACCTTCTTCTTCCGCGACAAGATTCCGTTCGACCATCTGAAGGACGCGGTGCTGCCGGCGCTGGCGCGGGCACGGGCCGCACGCCGCAGCCTGCGGATCTGGTGCGCGGCGTCGTCGACCGGGCAGGAGCCCTATTCGATTGCGATGCTGCTCAAGGAAATGACCGCGCTGTTCAGCGGCTGGCGCATCGAGATCATCGCCACCGACCTGTCGCAGGCGGTGCTGGAGAAATCCAAGGCCGGCCTGTTCAGCCAGTTCGAGGTGCAGCGCGGTTTGCCGATCCAGCTCCTGGTGAAGTACTTCGTGCAGAAGGGCGAGCTCTGGCAGCTCAACGCCGATATCCGCAGCATGGTGCAGCACCGCCAGCTCAACCTGCTGCAGGACATTTCGCATCTCGGCACCTTCGACGTGATCTTCTGCCGCAACGTGCTGATCTATTTCGATCAGCAGACCAAGGCCTCGATCTTCGGCAAGGTCGCGCGGATGCTCGAGCCTGATGGCGTGCTGGCGCTTGGCGCGGCGGAATCCGTGGTCGGCATCACCAACCTGTTCAGGCCATATCCCGACCGCCGCGGCCTCTATCAGCCGAGCACCGCCCCGGTCGCGCGCGCCGGCGCCGCTGTTCATGCGCTGAAGGCGGTGGCTTCGGCCGCGCGTTAGCCCGATCTTCCGATACGAGCGCGGTGCTGTCTGCACCGTCG
>NZ_JACMYO010000359.1 GCF_020889685.1 Bradyrhizobium oropedii | reverse complement strand
GTAAACGGTACGAGAGGGCCACGGACCTGGTGCGGACGGACCGCGCTTGAAGCGTATAGGCATCCAGAACTGGCGCAGGGCCTCGACAGTTGCTGGAATGTCGCGCCAGGCGTTTTGGACAATGGGCTGCGTTCCCAGCGTGCGCCGGGCCGGAGGTAGCAAGGGCCGACCGGCGTCGTCGATGCAATGGACCAAGATCGGCCGCAGCATAAGGTGTTCGGTTCCGTTCGGGGAGAGAAGCCGCGACCAGACGAGAAGCCGAAGCTTCATGACGGCGTAGAAGCCCATGCACCAGGGCTGCGGGTCGACTTCGCCGTCCGGTGATCGCACGAACAGCGGTTCGAAGCTCTCCGGTCTCGTCGACAGCGTCTCGCCGATTGCGTTGTGGCGCATCAGCGTGGCGGCGATCGCCGAGAACTCCTCGGTGTCGTGATTGAAGGCGTCGGGATCTACGCCGAGGAGCGGGCACACCCATTCCTCGGACGCCATCGAGACCGGCCCGGCGACGACCGCGGCCACCGCGCCGTCGAGCATGGAGAGCGACGTCGCCCGCGGATGCCGAAGCGTCGGCGACCTGGCGCGCTCGCTGATCCATCGCCCGAGCCGTTCGAACGACATGGCATAGTCCGCCATCGTCGTCTTGCGTGCTTTTCGCGTTCCCCGCCGTTGCTTCGGCTTCGTCATGCCACGGCTCGCTTTTCGGCTTCGCGTGCGGCCTTCCAGTTCCAGGCCAGAAGTTCGTGAAGCTGGTTGGTCTTCGTGGCGCCGCTCACCATGCGATCGAGAACGTCGACGAGATACGCCTCGGGGTCGAGGCCATTCAATTTCGCTGTGTTAAGAAGCGAAGCGAGTATCGCCCAGGTCTCGCCCCCGCCTTCGTCACCACTGAACAACGAGTTCTTTTTTCCGATCGCAATTGGCCTGATCGATCGCTCGACCGTGTTGGTGTCCGGCTCGAGCCGCCCGTCATCCAGGAATGCCGTCAGGCCCTGCCAGCGTTCGAGCATGTAGTCGATCGCCTTGATGAGCGTCGAGCGGCGGGAGATCCCGTCCTTCACCGCGATCAGACGGGCCCTCAACGCCTCCATCAGCGGCTTCGTCTCGGCCTGTCGCGTCGCGCGGCGTTCCCCAGCGTCGAGACCGCGGATCCTCTCCTCGATCGCGTAGACGGCCGCAACGCGCTCGATAACCTCTGCGGCGAAGGGTGAGTTCGTCGTCTTGTGCACCCTCACGAAGTTGCGGCGCGCGTGAACGAGACAATACGCCAGCTGGATCTGGCCCGACATCTTCGCATCGCCGGCCAGCGAGGCGTAGGCGGCATAGCCGTCGACTTGCAGCACGCCTTCGAAGCCGGCCAACTGCGCCACGATCTCCTTCTTGCCGCGACCGCCTGCGAACACGTAGGCGACCGCCGGCGGCGCCGGCCCCTTCCACGCCCGATCGTCCGTCGCGTGCGCCCAGAACTGGCAGATCCTCGTGCGGCCGCGTCCCGGATCGAGAACTGGCATCGGCGTCTCGTCGCAGAACAGCCGCTCGAAGCCATGCATGGTCTTCAGTTGCAGATCGTAGAGGCCCCTGACCAGCCACGCCGCGCTCCCCATCCAGCGCGCCAGCGTCTGACGGTCGACGACGACACCCTGGCCCGCCAGGATCTGCGTCTGGCGGTAGAGCGTCGATTGCCAGGCATATTTGGCCGCGGCGATATGCGCGATCAGCGCCGTCGTCGCCATGCCGCCCTCGACGAGCCGCGCCGGTGCCGGGGCCTGGACAATCGGGCCCTCACAGGAGCGGCAGGCGTATTTTGGGCGGATCGTGCGGAGCACACGCAGCCACGCGGGAACCCGATCGAGCGCTTCGCTGCTCTCCTCGCCGATCCGATGCATCTGACCCGTGCAGCACGGGCACAGCGTGGACGCCGGCTCGATCACCCGCTCGACCCGGGGCAGATGCGCCGGCAGCGCGCCGATGTTGCGCCTCGCTTTGCGCCGCTTCGGTCTCGGCGCGTCCGGTTTGTCGTCATTGGCCGGAGGCTGCGCGCCCGCGGTCCGTTCCAGATCGAGCGAGATCTGTTCAGCGCAGACGATTGCCGAGCGCTCCGATCGCGCGCCGAAGATCAGGCTCTTCAACGTGGCGATCTCTGCGCGCAGATCGTCGTTCTCGCCTTCGAAAGCCAGCACCATCTCGGCGAGAGCCGCAGGGTCAGAGGGGAGATCTTCAAGGCGAAGCGCCATATCGCAGAGCTACACGAACACACTCGCAATCGCCAGCAAAACAAGACGATTCAGGCAACTTTCGTCGGCCGCTTCGTCACCTTCGGGACCACACGCGACCACTCCGCAAGACCTTCAATCAGCATCGCCAGTTGCGCCCCCGTCACCGGCATCGTACCCTCGCGAACAGGTGGCCAGGCGAAGCCCCCATTCTCGAGCCACTTCGTCGCTAGAACCATTCCCGAGCCGTCAAAAACCAGTAGCTTCAAACGATCCGATCGCTTCGATCGGAAGACATAAACGTCGCCGCTGTAGGGCTTGCCGCCTAATCCCTCCGCTACCAGCGCGACCAGGCCATGAACGCCTTTGCGAAAGTCAATCGGCTGCGTCGCGACAAACACACGGACCATTGGACCAAACGAGATCATTGCGTCGACCTCACCGCCGCCAGCACGCGCTCCAGCGTCGCGGCGTCGACGCCGACGGGCACGCGCACCGTCGCGCCCGCGATCATCACCTCGATCCGCTCGGCCGGACTCACCAGAACATGCGCCTTATCGATCGCGTTCGGCTGCGCCTCGACGGCGGTGTCGAGCCTGACTTGCACGAACTGCGGCGCTTCGCTCGACGCGAGCCGCGCCTGGCGCCGCCACACACTGAGCAGTCCCCGGTTGACCCGGTTGCGTCGAGCCACCTCGGAAATGCTCGTCTCCGGATCGGCGCTCTCGGCCACGATCCGCGCCTTCTCCGCATCGCTCCAACTGCGCCGTCGCCTCTCCCCCGTGATCACCTCGATCCGCTGATAGGAGGCGGCATCATGCCTGTCTCGATGTCTGTCTTGATGCATGGAATGAGCGTCCCTCGCGTTATCGAATCCACGCGCGAGTCTCGCTCATCCCGTCCACCTAAACGAGGTGGGGTCGTCGTACCGCTATCG
>NZ_JACMYO010000358.1 GCF_020889685.1 Bradyrhizobium oropedii | reverse complement strand
CCTGGCGGGGGCCGGACTGGCCGGCTTGGGCAGCAGCTGCTGCGCCGAGGCAAGGGAAGAGGCCAGTGAGGAGAGCGCCAACGCCCCCGCGATCGCTGCGATCATGATCGGGGCGCGGAGGGGAGATGCTGGCATCGATGTCACCGGCTGGGAGAAGGGGGATCAAGGCCCAATCTGCATACACCAGGGCGACACCGGGCAACAACGGGGTGCGCCTCTTAGACCAATTGGGCTTCGGCAGGTTGAGTCGCCGCCGCTATGATCGGCAGGTGATTCGCGGGTAGGGGTGTCGGCGGATCGATCACGCCCGGAGGGACCCATGTGGAGTTTTCTCGAGCGTCTGTTGGATTCGTCGACATTTTCGCCACACGGCATCTGCCTGTTGTGGGAGCCGGAGCTGATCTGGCTGCACGTGATTTCAGACGCAATCATTGCCGCTTCGTATTTCTCAATCCCGTTTGCACTCGCGATCCTCGTCTCCAAGCGGCGCGATTTCCAGTTCGGCTGGATGGCCTGGCCGTTCGCCGCCTTCATCCTCGCCTGCGGCCTCACGCATGTGTTCTCGATCTACACGCTGTGGGTGCCGATCTATGGTCTCGAAGGCCTGCTCAAGGCGCTCACCGCAATTGCCTCGATCTTCACCGCGGTGCTGCTGTGGCCGCTGATCCCGCGTATCCTCGCGATCCCGACCGAGGCGCAGCTGCGCGAGGCGCATGTCGCGCTCGCCGAGGAGGGACGGCAGCGCCAGCACTCGGAATTCCTGCTCGAGCGTTTCCGCGAGGCCGAGGCCAACGAGAGCAAGATCCGCCAGGCGCAGAAGATGGAGGCGGTCGGCCAGCTCACCGGCGGCATCGCGCACGACTTCAACAACATCCTCACCGTCATCACCGGCACCATCGACATCCTGTCCGATGCGGTCACGCACAACCGGCAACTGGTCGAGATCACCGGGCTGATCCGCGACGCCGCCGATCGGGGCGCGTCGCTGACGCGGCATCTGCTGGCGTTTGCGCGCAAGCAGCCGCTGCAGCCGAGCGACGTCGACGTCAATGCGTTGATGGTCGACACCATCGAGCTGCTGCGGCCGACCATCGGCGACCATGTCGACATCGATTTCCGCCCGATGCCCGACCTGCCGCGCGCGCTGGTCGATTCCAACCAGCTCGTCACCGCGATCATCAACCTTGCGCTCAACGCACGCGACGCCATGCCGAAGGGCGGCCGGCTGCGGATCGAGACCCGCACTGCCGAGCTCAAGCCGTCTGACGTCCATGGCCATGACGGGCTTGCCGCCGGCGATTATGTCGCGATCGCGCTGATCGACAACGGCCAGGGCATCGCAGAAGCCGATCTGGCAAAAGTGTTCGAGCCGTTCTTCACCACCAAGGATGTCGGCAAGGGTACTGGCCTCGGGCTCAGCATGGTCTACGGCTTCGTCAAGCAGTCCAACGGCCACATCGTGCTCGACAGTGAGGTCGGCCGCGGCACCAGGGTGATGCTCTATTTGCCACGTGCGGCGATGGTCTCGCCGGCCGTGGTGCCCGAGCGGCGGCAGCCGGACGTGCGCGGCGCGCGGGAAACCGTGCTCGTCGTCGAGGACGACAGACTGGTGCGCTCCTATGTGCTCACCCAGATCGAGAGCCTCGGCTATACTACGCGCTCGGCCAACAATGGCTCTGAAGCGCTCGTCGTGCTCGACAGCGGCGCGCCGGTCGATCTCCTGTTCACCGACGTCATCATGCCCGGTGCGATGAACGGGCGCGACCTCGCCACCGAGGCGCAGAAGCGCCGTCCCGGTCTGCGCGTGCTGTTCACCTCGGGCTACACCGAGAATGCCATCGACCAGGACGGCAAGCTCGAGCAGGGCATCCTGTTCCTGGCAAAGCCCTACAGCCGCGCTCAGCTCGCCCGCATGCTGCGGGTCGCGCTGCGCGAGGAGGAGGCGGCGCGCGCGCGGGAGCCGGCGGAGTAGGCACGCCAGGAGCAAGCTAAGCACCAACTCATATCGAGTAGCGTACACCGCTGCACCTCGC
Organism: Bradyrhizobium oropedii; assembly: GCF_020889685.1. Lineage (GTDB taxonomy): Bacteria > Pseudomonadota > Alphaproteobacteria > Rhizobiales > Xanthobacteraceae > Bradyrhizobium > Bradyrhizobium oropedii. Next base: position 1,122 of record NZ_JACMYO010000358.1, on the reverse strand, counting down.
CCCCGCGTGCGGGGACAGGTCGGAACGCATCGCTAGATGCGTTCCGGGTGAGGGGGAATCTCCGCAATCGCAGCTATCGCTGTAGCGGAGACAGCGCCTCACCCCAACCCTCTCCCCGTAAGAACGGGGAGAGGGAGCGCACCGGCAAATGACCAATCGTTAATCCGCGCCGCGTCGCTGCGACGCACTGGTTCCTCTTGCGGCGTCAGCGGCAAAATCCCTACCTCAGCGGCGTCAGTTGTGGCAGCATCCGCCTGCCGTCAGGGAACCACGATGAACTATTTTCGTACTGCGCTCCTGCTTGCCGGCCTCACCGCGCTGTTCATGGGTGTCGGCTATCTGATCGGCGGCGGCACCGGCGCCGTGATCGCGCTGATCATCGCGGCTGCGACAAATCTGTTCACCTACTGGAATTCCGATCGCATGGTGCTGTCGATGTACGGCGCCCATCAGGTCGATGCGCGCTCGGCGCCCGAACTCACCAATCTCGTCGCCGAGCTGGCGCAGCGCGCCGCTCTGCCGATGCCGCGCGTGTTCGTGATGGACGAGGCGCAGCCCAATGCGTTCGCGACCGGCCGCAATCCGGAGAACGCCGCGGTCGCCGTCACCACCGGCCTGATGCAGCAGCTCAGCCGCGAGGAGCTCGCCGGCGTGATCGCGCACGAGCTTGCGCATATCAAGCATCACGACACGCTGACCATGACGATCACGGCGACGATCGCCGGAGCGATCTCGATGCTGGCGCAGTTCGGCATGTTCTTCGGCGGCAACCGCAACAACAACGGTCCCGGCATCGTCGGCTCGATCGCGATGATGATCCTGGCCCCGCTCGGCGCCATGCTGGTGCAGATGGCGATCAGCCGCACCCGCGAATATGCCGCCGACAATTACGGCGCGCGCATCGTCGGCCAGCCGATGTGGCTGGCGTCCGCGCTCGCGAAGATCGAGAATTCAGCGCATCAGGTGCCGAACATGGAGGCCGAGCGCAATCCGGCCACCGCGCACATGTTCATCATCAATCCGCTGTCGGGCCATGGCGTCGACAATCTGTTCGCCACCCACCCCTCGACCGCGAACCGCATCGCCGCGCTGCAGCAGCTCGCCGCCGAGCTCGGCACCCAG
>NZ_JACMYO010000357.1 GCF_020889685.1 Bradyrhizobium oropedii | reverse complement strand
GCGGGGCTGGGGCCGGCGGCGCGGCCGTCCGCTGGGCAGGCGTCGGCAGCTCGGGGTCGGGCAGCTTGCCCTTCACCGACTGTACGAAAGCCATTGTCTGCGCGATCAGGAGATCGCGTTCTTTCATCCACTTCATGGCGCACCTTGAGCGCGCGGATTCCAGCAAAGCAACCGTGCGGAATCAAGCACTCGCCATCATGATGGTTGACGAAGACGCCTGTTTCACAGGTGCGGTGACATAATTGTGACATTCCCGGGGCGTGCGGAGGTCAACGCTGGCGGGGATTGGTGTTCGGGACGAACGGGGTACCGACGATCCGGACCGGCGCCTGACCGCCAGCCGGTGCCTGATTCGCGGCCGGCCGGGGCGCGGCGTTCGCCGGTGCGGGTGCCGGATCGAGCAGGGTAACGAGGCCGGCAGCGGCCACGCTCAGCAGCGTGAAGCTGCCCAGAAGCAGTAGATTGCGGTTGGCTTCGCGTACCCTCATGCGGAGAAAATCGCGTGAGGGGGCATAATGTTCCGAACAAATCCTCAGGCGTTTTCGCGCGGAGTTGGCCGCCGCTTGAGACAGTGCGTGAAGGGCAGGTCTGAAAGTTTGGGAGATTTGTCCGCGTCAGCTTCCTGACCTTAGTCGGTCCGGCCGGAGGGGCGGGTTCAGCCTAGTGGGCCGCCAGCGCAACGGGGGCTGGCTCGGCGCTGCGTGCCTCGATCAGGTCGGCGTAGCGGCCATACTCCTCGGCCATTTCGAGCAGCTTCTCACGCACCGAGGTGTCGGTGACCTGGCGGGCCAGCCGTCGCGCCTGATCGGACTGGAAGCGGTAATGTGCTGTGTCGGACATCGCGGGCTCCTCACACATGTGTAAGGGCCGTCCGGCAAAGGTTCATCGCCGCGTTATTGAAGGGTCTGGGACCGATCGGTCAGCGTGGCGGCTATCGTGCCCGCCTTGTCCTCGCGGACCTCGACCTCGAACCACCCCATCTCCTTCAGCTCGCGCGCCTTCTTCTCGGCCGCGTCTTCGCTGTCGCGCTTCAACACGATTTGGCTGGTGCCGTCCCGGGCAAGGATCAAATAGGTCATTGGCTGAGTCCCATCCGATATTCTGCATACCCCGTTTCGGGCTGCAAGAACAGAAACAAGGCGAGGGATGGGTGATGCTACGGGGATGCTCCCACGATTCCTGCCAAGGAGTAGGACGGCGGGCGCTGTTTCGGAACCCCGGTCACGCAGCGGGATCGTTGCCGCCGTTCGGCAAGCCGGTGAGATGGAGATAGGCGCTGCGACGTGACCCGCAGTAGCGCCAGTTCTGGCGATGTACTTCGCGTTGCTGTGTTCACTTCGTCCTTTCCGTTTGGCGTGCAACGCGTCGTGGCGTTGATCGAGGTGCATCGCGCCCTCGAAGCCGCACAGCATGCCGTGCGAGTGCGCGCGATCGATGACGTGAGGCATCTGCTGAAGACCGGAATAGTACGGTTCTCTCTGTACTTGTGGGCAATCAAGCGAAGCGCTTTGATTGAATCGCAACGACGTGCTCGGGTTGATTCCGGGGACGACGCGCGGCACAAGCCGTGTCGATATGGATGGAGGACTCGATGCCCAGGCACTTCGGTTTGAAGCCGACATCGGCAGCGGGACGGTCGGCGTTCACAGGGTCATCAAAAGATTTGCAGCAGCGGACTGCGGCGGCATCTGCGTCGAAGAACCATGCTCCGGCCAGTGCAGCATCGTCGAAGCTCGCTTCGCCATGCCCCGAGCTGCCCTATTCGCCAGCGAGCTGGCGCGGCTGCTGTGGTCGACGGTCGATCTCGGCGGACTGAACATCCGCGCGATGACGCGCGGCCGGCCACTGTTATGGCTGGGACAGTTCGTGCTTTTTCTCGCGCTTCAGGTCCATGCGATCGATACGTTCATCGATCAGTCGATTCAGTCTCTTGTCCCGCAGCGAATCCTTCCTGAACAGCCCGCCATGCAGGCGATAGGCGAGAAGGAGCAGGGCAACAGCGCCGCCCACGAGATAGTAGGACCAGTTCATCGTCAGAGCCGCGCCGTGGCAGCCTCACTTGTCGCGATAGAGCAAGCTTAGGGCTGTTTGCAGCGCCTTGTCCAACGCGATCCTCGGTCGCGCCGGCTGAACATGTTTCGAAACATCAATGGGATGTGACAATAGTGCGACAGAGAGGGCGCCGGTCACCGCGCCAAGCAGTGTGACCGGCGTCGGCCAGCAACCAGCACAGCGTCAGCTCAGTTGGAGCCCGCGAGGATGAACAGATTGTTGTAGACGGGCGTCGCAATGAAGGCGACCACATAGGCCATCTGGCGTTCGCTCTTGCCGCGCCAAAGCAGCCACATCATGAGATAGGTCAAACCCAGCTTGGCAACGAGCCACCATTCACCCAGCCACTCCTGGGTAAACCGCATGAACGGGTTCAATTCGCCCATTCCGCGCTGCAATATTTCGTTGGTGGTGATGAGATCCGAGTAGCCCATCAGCAGGGCACAGACCAACAGCATTGCCTTCAGCAGCGATGTTCTCGACCGCAATTGCTTTTCCGTCATCAGGTGTACGCCCGAATCTGCTCAGGTTCCCTGTTGCGCAATTTTGCGGAACTTTTCAGCGAGCGCAAGCCTCCACGACCGGCGGTCGATGCCATGCCCTCCAGACCGCACTGGAAAATTCGCCTTCGCCCGCGACGCGGTCCGAGAGGCTGATCCAGAGCCAACAGGCTGGGCATCCCGCACCAAGGTCAACGACCATCTCATTGATCCCAGTCGTGAAAAGCTGGTGCCGGCTGAGGGGATTGAACCCCCGACCTTCAGTTTACAAAACTGCTGCTCTACCGCTGAGCTAAGCCGGCGAAATGGCGTGATTTGCGGCTCGCATAGCAGACTTGGCCCGCCAGAGCCAGAACCTGCCGGTCCGAATCCACCGCCCGGCCTTGATCGGCCAGCAGCAAAAAAGCGGCCCAAAGGCCGCCTTTTGCGCCGTGAGCGGTTCGCCTGCGCTACTGGCAGGGATGCTGGCGGCCGTCGCTGCCGCGGAACCAGGTGCCGGGCGTGCAGACGAAACCGTTCTGCCGCGCATATTCCTCGCCGCCGATCGGGGCGCGGGCATAATAGTCGGGGCCGCCAAACGGGGCGGTGGCGATCGCAGCCGCGGTGCC
>NZ_JACMYO010000356.1 GCF_020889685.1 Bradyrhizobium oropedii | reverse complement strand
CGCCCGCAACGCACTGCGCCGCGCCGCGCGCCGCAACAACCAGCAGGCCCAGCAGGCGCCGGTGCCGTTTCCCAGTGCCGGTGGTCTTCCCGCCGACCGCGACCGCTATGCGGATCCGGCGGCGCCCTACAAGGGCGATCGTTTGCAGGCATCCGGAAAGTATCCGGAGCCGATCCTGAACACGCCGAAGTCGGTCACGGTGCTGACCAAGGACGTGCTCGAAGACAAGAACGCCACCTCGCTGAAATCGGCGATCCTGTCGACCGCCGGCGTCACGCTCGGCACGGGCGAGGGCGGCAATGCGTTCGGCGACCGCTTCTTCATCCGCGGCTTCGATGCGCGCAACGATATCTTCATCGACGGCGTGCGCGACGCCGGCGTCAGCGTCCGCGAGAACTTCTTCACCGAGCAGGTCGAGATCCTGCGCGGCCCGGGCTCCTCCTTCGCAGGCCGCGGCACCACCGGCGGCGCGATCAACATCGTCACCAAGCAGGCGACGACGGACAAGAGCTTCTACAACATGGACACCTCGTTCGGCACCGATCGCACCAAGCGGGTGACGCTCGATGTCAACCAGGTGATCAGCCCGACGCTGGCGATCCGTGCCGGCGGCCTGTTCCAGGATGCCGGCGTCGCCGGCCGCAGCTATGTCACCGACAACCGCGATGGTGCATTCGTCGCCGGCACCTGGAAGCCGGTCGACGCGGTGACGATCAGCGGCAACTACATTCACACCGAACTCACCGGTATCCCGGATTTCGGCGTGCCTTACTACCGGCCGAGCACGGCGAGCACCGCCGGTGGCCCGTTCCCGGATTTCGGTGTCAACCGCAACAATTTCTATGGCTTCGTCAATCGTGACTTCTTCAGGACCGGGCAGGATATCGGTACGATCAATGCCGAGGTGCGGATCACGCCGGACCTGACCATCAGCAACAAGATCCGGGAATCGCGTTCGACCCAGAACTACATCGGGACACTGCCGGAATCGCCGGTGCTGGCCAATCCGCTCTCGGCCTCGACGCTCAGTCTCAATCCGCAGAGCCGGTTCCAGGTCACAGACGTGTTCGCCAACCAGACCGAGGCGACCTACAAGTTCAACGACGGCGCCGGCTTCAAGCACACGGCGCTTGCCGGGTTCGAGTACAACAACGAACGGTCCTCGTTCGACAAATATCTTGGTCTGAACTCGGAAGCGCTGCCCGGCGGATTCAGCGGCAGCGGATCGCTCTCTGGCGTCAGCGTGTTCAATCCGCAATACACCAACATTCCGTTCCCGATTCCGTCGGGGCTGTCCGGGCTGCCGACCAAACTCACCGTCGATACGAAGAGCGTCTATGTCCTGGATAGCGCCAACTACAACGATCTCGTGATCCTCAACGGCGGCGTCCGCTATGACGACTACAACATCAAGACCAGCGGCTACGGTACGGTCAATGGTGTCGCCAACGTCTTCGGCCAGCAGCAGCAAGACTACGGCATGCCGAACTTCAACCTCGGCGTGACGCTGAAGCCGTTGCCGAACGGGAGCGTCTACGCCGCCTATGCCACATCATCCAACCCGGTCGGCGCGGAGTTTGACGGCACAAGCATTCAGTATGGTGGCCTCGCGCCGGTTCTCAACGGCAATCCGAGCCAGATCTTCGGGCCGGAGAAGAACAAGGCCATTGAAGTCGGCACCAAGTGGGAATTGTTCGACCGCCATCTGCTGGTGACCGCGGCGTTGTTCCAGACCGAGAAGGAGAACGCGCGCGAATCCATGAACATCACCGCGGCGACCGCAACTGCCGCATGTCCTTATCCGGCTGGTACGACCGGCACTGTCTCCTGCATTAGCGCTGGCGCGGCCTATCGCATCCGGGGCATCGATCTCGGAGTGGGCGGCAAGATCACAGACAAGTGGAGCGTGTTCGGCGGCCTCGTGTTGATGCAGTCGGAAGTGACCAAATCGAATATTCCGCCAGCGAACACGCTTCTGTACACCTCGAACGTCGGCTTGCCGCTCGCCAACGTGGCGCATCAGTCGTTCAGCATGCTCTCGAAATACCAGCTGACCGACATGTGGGAGATCGGCGGGCAGGCGGTGTATCGCTCCAAGGTGTATGGCGGCACCTTCCTTGCGGCCAACCAGGGCACCTCGATCCCGAGCTACTGGCGCTTCGACGCGTTCGCTGAGGCAAAGATCGACAAGAACTGGACCATGAAGCTGTTCGTCAACAACATCTTCGACAAGTGCTACTACGACGCGCTGTACCAGAGCGCGGCACCGTTCGTGCTCGAAGCGCCGGGACGTGCTGCGTATCTGGTTGTGTCTGCGCGTTACTGACGGAGGCTTCGCGGCACAAGATGCTGGTCTGTGTTCCCAACGTATTGAGCAAGGCTGATGTGGCGGACTTCCGCCGCATCATGGAGCAAGCCGAATGGGAGGACGGCCGCTCCACCGCGGGTGCTGCTTCCGCGATGGTCAAACGCAACGAGCAGCTGCCGCCCGACAGCGAGGTCGCGCGGCAGCTCGGCAACCGTATCCTGACGGCACTGTCGGCAAGCCCGCAGTTCATCTCGGCGGCGATCCCGCTTCAAATCTTTCCACCCTTGTTCAACCGCTATTCGGCAAGCGACGGCCACCATTTCGGTCTGCACGTCGACAATGCGGTGCGCGGCGACAAGCTGACCGGCCTGCGGATCCGCACCGACCTCTCGGTCACGCTGTTTTTATCGGAGCCGGAGGACTACGATGGCGGCGAGCTCGTCATCGAGGACCTCTACGGATCGCATGAAATCAAGCTGCCGGCAGGCGATCTGGTACTTTACCCTGCTTCCAGTCTGCATCTGGTCACGCCGGTCACGCGAGGAGTGCGGGTAGCGTCTTTTTTCTGGCTGCAGAGCATGGTACGGGATGCACACGCGCGCAGCCTGATCTTTGATCTCGATACTGCGATCCAGGCTCTGGTGGAGCGGCTGGGGCGCGATGACCCTGAAACGGTCAAATTGACCGGGATTTATCACAACCTGATCCGTCACTGGGCTGAAGTGTAACTGATGATGACATTCAAGTTCCCCGCTGCATCCGCCATGATCGCCTCGCTGGCGATGCTGATGCTGGCCGCGCCGTCTTCGGCGCAGCAGCAAACGGCGCCTGCCGCGCAGCCCTTGCCCGCGACCCGGTCTCAG
>NZ_JACMYO010000355.1 GCF_020889685.1 Bradyrhizobium oropedii | reverse complement strand
TCGCTTCGCGCAGCGAAGCGGGGTGAGGGGTCTGTCTCCGCGGCTAGAGACCCCTCATCCGTCGCGGATTTCATCCGCGCCACCTTCTCCCACAAGGGGAGAAGGGAAGAGAGCTGCCCCTAAACCGCAAGCACCTTGTCGTCGATCTCGGCGATGGTGTTGACGCCGCACAGTCCCATCGTGGTGGTGAGCTCCTTGCCGAGGATATCGAGCGCCTTGGCGACGCCTTGCTGGCCGCCGGCGCCGAGGCCGTAGGCATAGGCACGGCCGATCATGCAGGACTTCGCGCCGAGCGCCAGCGCGCGCATGATGTCCATGCCGGTGCGGATGCCGCCGTCGAACATGATCTCCATCTGCGAACCGACCGCGTCGGCGATCTCCGGCAGCACCTCGATCGAGGACGGTGCGCCGTCGAGCTGGCGGCCGCCATGGTTCGACACCACGATCGCCTGCGCGCCGGTCTTGGCGGCGAGCTCGGCGTCCTCGACGTCGAGGATGCCCTTCAGGATCAGCTTGCCCGGCCAGATCGAGCGGATCCAGTCGATGTCCTTCCAGTTCAGCGTGGTGTCGAACTGCGACGCGGTCCATTCCGACAGCTTGACGATGTCGTCCATGCCTTTGACGTGACCGGCGATGTTGCCGAAGGTGCGGCGCTTGCCTTGCAGCACGCCGGACACCCAGGCCGGCTTGGTCGCGAAATCGATCAGCTTCGACAGCGACCACTCCGGCGGCACCGTCATGCCGTTCTTGATGTCCTGGTGGCGCTGGCCGATCACCTGCAAATCGACGGTCAACACCAGCGCCGAGCATTTCGCCGCGATCGCGCGCTCGATCAGCGATTTGATGAAGCCGCGGTCCTTCATGACGTAGAGCTGGAACCAAAACGGCTTGTCGACGGCGGCCGCGATGTCCTCGATCGAGCAGATCGACATCGTGCTCTGGGTGAAGGGAATGCCGGCCGCCTGCGCTGCGCGGCAGGCGTAGATCTCGCCGTCGCCATGTTGCATGCCGAGCAGGCCGACCGGCGCCAGGATCAGCGGCATCGCCGAGGGCTCGCCGAGGATCGTGGTCGCGAGGGTACGCTTGGAGACGTCGACCAGGATGCGCTGGCGGAACTTGATCTGCTGCAGGTCCTCCGAATTGGCGCGCAGCGTGTCCTCGGTGTAGGAGCCGCGATCGGCATAATCGAAAAACGCCTTCGGCACCCGGCGCTTGTGCAGCTGGCGCAGATCTTCGATGCAGGTAATGTGCTTCATGGACGTTCCCGGCCCTTCTTCTATGTCGCAAGTTCTATGTAACGAGTCTTGGCAACGAGTCTTGCAGCTGTTCGGTCTTGGCGTCATCTAGCATGGTTGGATGGCCCGCCAAATCGAAGACGGATGGGAGAGCACGATGACGCAATCAGGCTCCAAGCCGAAAGCAGACGAGAACGCCGAAAAGCGCCGGCTCGACGAGGCCCTGGAAGAGGGCCTGGAGGAGACGTTTCCCGGTTCCGACCCTGTCAATGTAATCCAGCCGGCCCCCAGCAAGGGTGACCAGCACGTCAAGCGAGGCGGCAAGAGGTAGGGGACAACAGTCGTTCCCGGGGATTGCCTGAAGGGCCATAATGTTATATTTTTCAGCGCCTTAATGCCGAAAAATACGGTTCGGCCGCGGTAATGATTCATCATATTTTTTGAAGTCATTTTAGCGCCTGGCAGTCTATAAGGCCGATGCACGCTACACTGGTAGGCGTTCAGGACTCTCTCGCCGGGTGGTTCGAGAGGTCCGTGTTGGGGGTTACATGAGCCGCAAATATTTCGGGACCGATGGAATTCGGGGCCGCGCCAATGGGCTGATCACGCCGGAGCTCGCGCTCAAGGTGGGGCAGGCCGCAGGTTTGGTGTTTCAGCGTGGCGATCATCGCCATCGCGTCGTGATCGGCAAGGACACGCGGCTGTCCGGCTACATGATCGAATACGCCATGGTCGCGGGCTTCACCTCGGTCGGCATGGACGTGCTGCTGGTCGGCCCGATGCCGACGCCGGCGATCGCGATGCTGACCAAGTCGATGCGCGCCGATCTCGGCGTCATGATCTCCGCGTCGCATAATCTTTTCGAGGACAACGGCATCAAGCTGTTCGGCCCGCAGGGCTTCAAGCTGTCCGACGATGTCGAGAAGCAGATCGAGCAGCTGCTCGACGAATCGCTCGACCGCCGCCTGGCGCAGAGCGCGAGCCTCGGCCGCGCCCGCCGCATCGACGGCGTCCATGACCGCTACATCGAATTCGCCAAGCGCACGCTGCCGCGCGACCTCTCGCTCGACGGCCTGCGCGTCGTGATCGATTGCGCCAATGGCGCCGCCTACAAGGTTGTGCCCGAAGCGCTGTGGGAGCTCGGCGCCGACGTGGTGCCGATCGGCGTCGACCCCGACGGCTTCAACATCAACAAGGAATGCGGCTCCACGTCACCGGAAGCGCTGTCGAGGAAGGTGCGCGAGATGCGCGCCGACATCGGCATCGCGCTCGATGGCGATGCCGATCGCGTCATCCTGGTCGACGAGCGCGGCCACATCGTCGACGGCGACCAGCTGCTCGCGGTGATCGCGCAGAGCTGGAAGGAAGAGGGGCGCCTCGCCAAGCCCGGCATCGTCACGACCGTGATGTCCAATCTCGGGCTGGAGCGTTTCCTGCAGGGCCACGGGCTTTCCATGGTACGCACGCCGGTCGGCGACCGCTACGTGCTCGAGCAGATGCTGAGCGGCGGCTACAATCTCGGCGGCGAGCCGTCGGGCCACATCATCATGTCGGACTATTCGACGACCGGCGACGGCTTCGTCGCTGCGTTGCAGGTGCTGGCGGTGGTGCAGAAGCTGCGCCGCCCGGTGTCGGAGATCTGCCGGCGTTTTGAACCCTTGCCGCAAATCCTGAAGAACGTGCGCTATCGCAGCGGCAAGCCGCTCGACGCCGCCGAGGTCAAGTCCGCGATCACTGACGGCGAGAAGCGCCTCAACGGCCATGGCCGTCTCTTGATCCGTCCCTCCGGCACCGAGCCGGTGATCCGCGTCATGGGCGAGGGTGACGATCGCATCCTGGTGGAAGAGGTCGTCGACAACATCGTCAGCGCGCTCGGCCACGCCGCGGCGGCGTAGGGCTGCCGAGTACAATCTCGCACCTGTCGAACCGTCATCCTGAGGAGCGCGCCCTTGCGCG
>NZ_JACMYO010000354.1 GCF_020889685.1 Bradyrhizobium oropedii | reverse complement strand
GCGAGCGCAGTTCTTCTTCAGCTGTCTCCAGCGCCTGGCGCTTGGCGGCGGCATCGATGCGGGCCTGTTCCAGCTCATGCTCGATATCGACCAGGCGGGCGCGCTCGGCGAGGCGGCGGGCCGCACCGGTCGGGGCATGGGCGTCGGCGACGAAGCCGTCCCAGCGCCAGACGTCGCCTTCGAGCGACACCAGCCGCTGGCCGGTCTTCAGCTGCGCCACCAGCGCGGCACCGCGTTCCTTCGCGACCACGCCGATCTGGGCCAGACGGCGTGCCAGTTCCGGCGGCGCCTGGACGTGATCGGCCAGCCGTTCGATACCGTCCGGCAGCGAAGGATCGCTCGAGGCTTCGCCGACATTGGTCCAGCGCATCGGCGCCGAGGAATCCACGGGAGCATCGAGGTCGTCGCCGAGCACTGCGCCGATCGCCTTTTCATAGCCCTTGGCAACCGTGATGCCGTCGATGATCGGCGGCCACAGATTCTTGGTCTCGCTGGTGACGAGCTTGGAGATGGTGCGGGCTTCGGTCTCGAGCCGCTGCACGCGCTTCTCGGCTTCGGCGAGCGGATTGCGGGAGGATTCCAGCGTCTGCCGCGCGGCGGCGTGATGGGCCTCGTTCTCCTGCACCGCGGCCTCGGATTCGGCGAGCGTCTGCTGCGCCATCTCCATGGCGGCGGCGAGCGCGTCGATGTCGCCGAGATTGCCGGTCTCCTGCGCGAGCTTGGTTTCCTCGGCCTGGACGTTGGCGATCTCCTGATCGAGCCGCGCCAGCCGGTCGCGATGCGTGCGCACGCCGGCTTCGAGCTGGTTGCGCTTCGCCGTGAGGTCGGCGAGCTGCGTGGTCAGCTCGGAGAACTGGCGCTCGGTGGCGGCCAGGATCTCTTCGGCCTCGGAGACGCGCTCGTCGACGCCGGAGCGCTTCTCGACGCGCGACTTGATCTCTTCCTTGAGCTCGGCGTCTTCGGTGTCGAGCCGCTGCAACGCGACGTCGGCGTCCGACGTCTGCTGCTGCTCGCGCGCGATGTCCTGGGCGAACTGGGTGAGGCGGCGATCGAGCTCGCCGACGCGTTCCTTGGCGCGCTGCTCTTCGCGGTCGAGCATCTCGCGCGCGTTGGTCAGGCGCTGCAGGCCGGCGGCGGCGCGCGCTTCGGCGTCGCGCAGCGCCGGCAGTTCGGTGGCGCGGATCGCCTGGATGCGTGCGGCTTCCGCCTGATGCTGGGTGCGCTCCGCCATCTCGCGTACGGCGAGATCGTGTGTGCGCCCGGCGTCGTTGACGTCGGCATTGGCCTCGATCCAGCGCAGATGGAACAGCATGGCCTCGGACTTGCGCACCTTGGCCGCGACCTCGCGATAGCGGATCGCCTGGCGGGCCTGCTTCTTCAGGCCTTCCATCTGGCCGGTGAGCTGGCCGATCACGTCCTCGACGCGGGTGAGGTTGGTTTCGGCCGCCTTCAGCCGCAGTTCCGCCTCGTGGCGGCGGGCATGCAGGCCGGCGACGCCGGCGGCGTCTTCCAGCACGCGGCGGCGCTGCTCCGGCTTAGCCTGGATGATTTCGCCGATCTTGCCCTGGTGGACCAGCGCCGGCGAGCGCGCGCCGGTGGCGGCGTCGGCGAACAGGATCTGCACGTCGCGGGCGCGCACGTCGCGGCCGTTGATGCGGTAGACCGAGCCGGCCTCGCGCTCGATGCGGCGGGAGATTTCGAGCAGCTGGCTGTCGTTCATCGCCGCCGGCGCCGAGCGATCGGAATTGTCGATCGTCATCACGACTTCGGCGTGGTTGCGCGCCGGACGGTTGCCGGAACCGGCGAAGATCACCGCATCCATGTCGGCGGCGCGCAGCGACTTGTGCGAGGTCTCGCCCATCGCCCAGCGCAGCGCTTCGACGAGATTGGATTTGCCGCAGCCGTTCGGTCCGACGACGCCGGTCAGGCCCGGCTCGATCATGAAATCGGTGGGTTCAACGAACGACTTGAAACCGTGCAGGCGGAGGCGCGTGAGCTTCATGTACACAAATCTCGTTTGGCCGGGCGCGAATCTCCCTGCCGTGACAATACCATGGATGGCAATGTCGGTGTCTAGGGTGAATAGCTGCGTGCAGCTCTCATGAGCGGCGACAATGGCGATGCGAGCGCGTCAGGGCAACCGCTTGAGCAAGCTTTTCCCAAGGGATTTACAAGGGATTTGCAGGGGTTTTGTGGCCTCTGCATGTCCTCGGAGATTCGCATCGCGCGAATCAAGTTTTCAACAACCAAATAATGCGACGGCCGCACACCGTGATCGCAAATCATCCACAATTATCGTGCCTCGACTCAAAACGAGGCACGATGACGTCAGATCTACAGGCGTGCGATCAGCTCTTCAGCAGCGGATCGATGCGCTTGCTGAACTCCTCGAACGAGGTCTCGCCCTTCAGCATCTCGCCATTGACGAAGAAGGTCGGCGTCGAGTTCACCTTCAGCACCTCGTTGGCGTATTTCTGGTCGGCGGCGATCTTGTCGAGCAGCTTCTGATCCTTCAGGCAGTCCTCGACCTGCTGCTGGCTGAGGCCGGCCTGCTTGCCGATCCGGGTCAGCGTCTCGGTGGTGTTCTTGACCACCCAGTCGTTCTGCTGGCGGAACAGCAGGTCGATCACGGCGAAGAACTTCGGCGCGTCGTCCTTGGCGATGCAGCGCGCCAGCATCGAGCCGGCGGCGGCCTTGATGTCGAGCGGGAATTCGCGGAACACGTAACGGACCTTGCCGCTGTCGATATAGGTCGACTTGATCTTCGGAAACACGGTCTCGTTGAAATTGGCGCAGTGCGGGCAGGTCATCGAGGCGTATTCGATGATCGTCACCTTGGCGTCCTGCGGGCCGAGCCCCATGTCGGGCAGCGACTGCGGCTTGGCGACTTCGGCGGCAGTCTGCGCGAACGCGTCCGTGATCAGGCGCAGCGGCGACAGGCCGGCGAGGGCGGCAAGCCCGGTCAGCGAGAGAGCGGTGGTGAAAGCGCGGCGCGTGATGATCAAGGTCAGCTCCCGATTGGCGCATTCACGCCAGAATGAAGGGGGTCCCGAAAAGGAAGCCTTCGCTAGCTTGAAACGACCATCGTGGCAATGCCGGGGTCTCGCGGCCGAGCCTGCGAAAAGCGTCAATTTCGCTTGATCGAGGCACCTAGCCGGGCCAGCGCCGCGCGCAGATCGTCGTCCTCGACGGCGCCGAGGTTTGCCGCCTCCCGGGCCACGGTTTTGGCATCGGGCGGGCGCG
>NZ_JACMYO010000353.1 GCF_020889685.1 Bradyrhizobium oropedii | reverse complement strand
AGCGCGCTCTTGCGCGCGTCTCGAAGGATCGACGGCCACCAGGCGGGCCGCCCATCCTTCGAGGCTCGCTTCGCTCGCACCTCAGGATGACGGGACAAACGCGGGCGCAATTGGCTTAGCGCCCATTCACGGCAACCACGCGCCAGGCATTCGGCAGCCGATCGATCCGCGTCAGCGACAGCGGATCGATGACGAAGCGCAGCGCAGGGTCCGGCGTAAGCTCAAGTGCGATCGCAAGCACCGCGCGGATGGTGCCGGAGTGCACGACCAGCACGACGTCGCCGGCCGGCAGGCGCGCAAGCCCGGTCCGTGCGCGCGCGATCTGGTCGGCAAAGCTTTCGCCGCCCGGCGGCTTGTTGCTGCCCGGCGCATTCCAGAACGCGCGATAGGCCGCGGCGCCGAGCTCGGCTTCGATCTCGCCGTGGCGGCGGCCGGTCCAGTCGCCGAAATCCTGTTCGCGAAACGCATCATCCTCCGTTGCCGTGAGACCGAGCCGCGCCGCGGTCTCACGGGTGCGCCGCGCCGGGCTGCAGACAGCATAAGTCGCGCGCGGCAGCTTCGCCTGCAAGGCTGCGAATGCGGCGGCATCGCCGAGGTCCGCGGGCGCATCCGGCGCATGGATCACGCCGCGCGGACCATCGACCGGCGCGTGGCGGATCAGCCAGAGATGCGTCTCGCGGTCCATCGCTGCAGGAGCCTTTCCATCCTGATCAGGGCGTGTACTCATAGACAGTTGATGCCTGATTTATCGGGTAAGGCGGATATGCGTTAGCGTGCACGGCACGAGCCGGCCCTCCTCCAATATCACGAGACCTCAAGGGCGCTATCATCCGGCCATTTTTTGGACAAGACTGACGGGAGTGCTGGGGGCTGATCGACCCTAACGGATAATCGAGTCGGCACGCTTGGAGGACATTGGATGGAAAGGGAAGCGTCAGTGAACTCCGCCCCCACCCCGAACCCGGTCGAATCGAACGACGGCCAGACCACACCCGCCGACGAGAAACTCGCCGAAACCCACAAGCAGATCACGCGCGCCAACGAAGAGCTCACGCGTTTGAGCGAACAGCTTGCAAGAATGGAGCGCGATGCCGCGTCTCCAGCTCCGCCGCAACCTGCCCCGCCTGCGGCCGGACCCACCCCTGCTGCTTCTGGACCTGGCCCGACCTCTTCCGCACCTCGCTCGCGATCGCCGCGCCGAATGCCGAGGCTCCGAGTTCTCGCCGGCTTGTTGCTGGCATGTATCGTTGTCGCTGCTCTGGCTTTGCAGTCGTCGTATGGTGGGCGAGCCAGACAGGTTGTCGCTCGTTGGGTGCCTCAGCTCGTTTCAACTCCATCATTGCCGCCCGACAATCCGCCGCTTGCGGCGCAGCCCACTCCACCCACCGTTCAGGCCGCAGCGGCAGACGCCGCTCCGCCCCAAGCGACGCCCCAGGTTCAGGCCGCACCGCCGCAGGACGCCGCGCCGACAGCCAATACGGCTCTTCCCGAGCAGACCCAGCTGCTGCAAACGATCGCCCGCAACCTCCAAAATGTGGAGCAAAGTATCGAGCAGCTCAAGGCGGACCAGCAACAGATGGCCCGCGCGAGCTCCAAAGCCATTGATGAACTCAAGGCGAGCCAGGACGAAATGAAACGGGCGCTCGCGAAGGTCTCCGAGCAGAAGCCGTTGCCGCTTCCGACGCCCCTGCCGACTCCGAGCGTGCGCAAGCCCGAGCGGACGTCTCAGCCCCCGTATGCAAGAGCGCGGCCTCCAATGCCCAGGGAGTGGCTCTACGACGATTGGTGACGGTCGATGCAATGCTCATCGATGTCTCGTCCCGCAACAACGCCACGATCGGCGCGGCCTCCAGTTCTGGCCCATGGCTGAGTTTCGCGCCGGCTCTTGTATGGGATCGCGTCATGTTCACGCGAGCCAGTATCCACTTCGCTCGAAATGCTCTAACCGAACCGCGCCGCGAGCAGCACCAGGATCGCGGTCTCCGCGACCTGCTCTGTGCCGCCAAGCACGTCGCCGGTCTGGCCGCCGATCTGCCGCCTGGCGAGCTGCGCCATGACCAATGCGCTCGCGCTCGCCGCGACCGCCGCCAGCAGCGCGCTGCTGAAGGGCAGAGCGAGGATTGTGATCACCAGCGCGATGCCGGCCGCGACCACCGCAATCGCGCCGTCAGGCCGGCCGGCATTGGCCGCGAGACCATCCTTGCGTGCGTAGGGCAGACTGATCGCAATCCACGGCAGCACGCCGCGACCGAGCGCATGCGCCGCGATCAGGCCCTGCACCACCATGTCATTGGGAAGCGCGGCCAGCGCCGCCAGCTTGGTGGCAAAGCTCACCACCAGCGCCAGCGCGCCATAAGTGCCGAGCCGGCTGTCGCGCATGATCTCGAGCTTGGCCGCAGGATCGCGGCCGCCGCCGAACCCGTCGGCGACATCGGCGAGCCCATCCTCATGCAGCGCGCCGGTCAAGAGCGCGCCGCCGCCAAGCGCAAGCGCCGCCGCGGCAAGGTCCGGCACGCCGATCGTCCGCAGCAGCAGGCAGAACAGGCCGATCGCCGCGCCGATGGCGGCGCCGACCAGCGGGAACAGCCGCTGCACCCGCGCAAAGCTCTCCGGCCGCGCCCCGTCCGGATGCGGCATCGGCAGGCGGGTCAGAAAGGCGGTCGCGGTCCTGAGATCGTCGAGCCATTGATTCATGGTGAAGGCCTGAAAATTGAACTAGTTTGCGCCCCGCTCGACGAGGGAATCGCATGCAGTTCAGCACTCTAGACGACATCCGCAGCTTTTGTCGCGACCTGCCCCAGGGCGACGAGGCCAGTGCCGCGGCTGCGACGGTTCGCCAGCAGAACCTGACCAAGCCGCCGGGCAGCCTCGGCCGGCTGGAGGAGGTTGCGATCTGGCTGGCGCGCTGGCAACGGCGCGAGATCCCCCGGCTCGACCAGGTCACGATCGCGGTGTTCGCCGGCAATCACGGCATTGCCGAGCGCGGCGTCTCCGCCTTTCCCTCCGAAGTCACCGCGCAGATGGTCGCGAATTTCGCCGCGGGGGGTGCTGCGATCAACCAGATCGCGAAGCTTGCCGGCGCCGAGCTGCGCGTCGAGCCGCTCGAGCTGGCGCGTCCGACCCGCGATTTCACGATGGCGCCGGCGATGGATGGCGCCGATTTCCTCGTCGCCTTCGACACCGGCTGGCGCACGGTGCCGGAGCAATGCGATTTGCTCGTGGTCGGCGAGATGGGCATCGCCAACACCACGGTGGCCGCAACGCTGTGCGCAGCATTGATGGGCGGGCGCGGCGCGCGCTGGGCCGGCCGCGGCACCGGCGTC
>NZ_JACMYO010000352.1 GCF_020889685.1 Bradyrhizobium oropedii | reverse complement strand
GCCTCCGCAAACGCAGCTCGTATTCGCTGAAGCAGCCCCTCACCCCAACCCTCTCCCCGTAAGAACGGGGAGAGGGAGCGCAGCACCGTCCCGACTTGAGAAGTGTGCGGACGCCTCCGGCGGATCACGCTTCGAGCGCGCCCTCCGCACGAATACGGAGTCAATTCGCGTAAAATCCACATCGCCGGCCGCATTTTTTCACAGCGGATTCTGCGTTCACGGTCTGGACTCTTACTCGCCGAGTCCCGTTGGGATTATTCTGGATTGATTCGAGCGCGACGGGGGGTCTTCGTCGGGCTGTCGGGTCCTGCTTGGGCATGATCCCCGGACAAACGGCATACGTTTGCCGTGAGGGAACACCGGTCTCCTCTTTTCCGGATCATGCCTTAAGGTTTGTGCGTTCTGGGGCAACATATGTCGGGCGTAGTCGCGGCAATGCGTCGAACCCTGCTGTCATGCACCTCACTGGCGCGCGACGGCATGCTTGGGCTCGCCATCACCGCATTGCTGCCGGCCCGCAATTCGTTTGCCGCCGAAAGCCTGGTGGCCCAGGCGCTGTCGGATCATCTCGGCTTCAACCACCAGGAGATCGCGGTTCTCGCGACGTCGTTCGCGCTGGTCGGCTTCTCCGCCGTGGCCGCGATCCTGTTGATGCGCACCCGTTTGCGGGCGACGAGGGCCGAGGAGCAGCTGCAATCCGAGATCACCGATCTGCAAGCGCAATCGGACCGGCTGCGCGCGCTGCTGTTCGTCGAGCCGCAGGTCCTGATTTCCTGGGCCGCGGGCGACAACCGGCCGCAGATCTCCGGCGACATCTCGCTGGTGATGTCGCAGGAAAGCTCGCCGCAACGCGTCCTCGCCTTCGGAACCTGGCTGCCGCCCGAGCCGGCGTTGCAGATGGACCACGCCGTCGACGCGCTGCGCGAAAAGGGCGAGGCGTTCCTGCTCAACCTCTCGACCTCGGCTGGCCGTGCCATCGAGGCGATGGGCCGCGCGATCGGGGGACAAGCCATCGTGCGGATCCGCGAGCTCGGCGGCCTGCGCCGCGAGCTTGCCGAGTCCAACCTGCGCTACAAGGCGCTGCAGGAGGAGACCGAGCTGCTGCGCGATTTTGCCGCCGCCGCGCCATGGCCGATCTGGGCCAAGAGCCTCGAGGGCAATCTGCGCTATGCCAACGCGGCCTATGTCCGCGCCACCGAGGGCAAGAGCGTGTCGGACGCGCTCCAGCGCAATCTCGAACTGCTCGAAAGCGACCAGCGCACCGAACTGACCCGCGCGCTGAACGACAATGCCAATTATGCCGCGCGGCTGCCGATCGTGGTCAGCGGCGAGCGGCGGATCTACGACGTGCAGGCGCTGAAGCTCTCCGGCGGCAGCGCCGGGATCGCGATCGACGCCAGCGAGGCCGCGGCGCTGCGCGCGGCGATCGCGCGGATGATCGAAGCGCACCGGCGTACCCTCGACCAATTGTCCTCGGGCGTCGCGGTGTTCGATGCCGACCGGCGGCTCACCTTCTACAACGAATCCTATCGGCGGCTGTGGGGCCTCGACCAG
Organism: Bradyrhizobium oropedii; assembly: GCF_020889685.1. Taxonomy (GTDB): domain Bacteria; phylum Pseudomonadota; class Alphaproteobacteria; order Rhizobiales; family Xanthobacteraceae; genus Bradyrhizobium; species Bradyrhizobium oropedii. Next base: position 1,770 of record NZ_JACMYO010000352.1, on the reverse strand, counting down.
GCCTTCCTCGACAGCAATCCCGACGATTCCAGCGTGCTCGACCGGCTGCGCGCCAACCGCAAGCTGCCCGAGCAGCCGGATTTCCGTGCCTGGAAGGCCAAGCTGCACGAGGCCTATCGCGCGGTCGAAGCCGAGACCTACACCTGGTTCCTGCCCGACGGCCGCGCCATCAGCGTCGTCACCACGCCGAACCTCGAAGGCGGCGTCACCTATCTGTTCGACAATGTTACCGAGAGCCTCGACCTCGCCCGCCGCTATGACCGCCTGACGCGGGTGCAGCGCGAGACCCTGGACAATCTCAGCGAAGCGGTCGCAGTGTTCGGCAGCAACGGCCGCGCCGAATTGTTCAACCCGCCCTTCGCCAAGATGTGGAAGCTGCCGGCCGACGCGCTGCAGGGCGAGCCGCACATCGAGGCGGTGGAAGCATTGTGCAGGCCGCTGTTCGACGACGCCCTGACCTGGCGGACGCTGCGCGAGCAGATCACCGCGATCGAGAACCGCGCCCAGGTCGCGCTCAAGCTCGAGCGCAAGGACGGCAGCGTTCTGAATTGCATGACCATCCCGCTGCCCGACGGCAAGACCTTGCTGGCCTTCCAGGACATCTCGGACACCGAGAATGTCGAGCGGGCACTGCGCGAGCGCAACGAGGCGCTGGAAACCGCCGACCAGATGAAGGTGGATTTCGTCCACCACGTCTCCTACGAGCTGCGCGCACCGCTCACCACCATCATCGGCTTCGCGCATTTCCTCAGCGATCCCTCGACCGGGCCGCTGACGCCGAAGCAGGCCGAATATCTCGACTACGTCACCAAATCGACCAACGCGCTGCTGGCGCTGACCAACAACATTCTCGACCTCGCCACCATCGACGCCGGTGCGATGAAGCTCGAGCTCGGCCCGGTCAATATCGGCCAGGCGATCGACGCCGCTGCGGAAGGCATCCAGGATCGCCTCGCGACCGACCGGATCACGCTCAAGGTCGATATCGAGCCCAATATCGGCGCCTTCGTCGGCGACGAGCGGCGCGTCGTGCAGGTGCTCTACAATCTGCTCGCCAACGCCGTCGGCTTCTCCCCGCATGACGCCACCGTCACGATCAGCGCGCACCGCACCGAGCACAGCGTGGTGTTCGCGGTGACCGATGCCGGCCCCGGCATTCCGGCCGACATGCGCGACAAGGTGTTCAACTGGTTCGAGAGCCATTCCCATGGCTCGCGGCATCGCGGCGCCGGGCTCGGCCTGTCGCTGGTCCGCTCCTTCGTCGAACTGCATGGCGGACGGGTGCGCGTCGATTCGACCGTAGGCCGCGGCACGACCGTGACCTGCGACTTCCCGATCGACCAGACCGCACATCGCAACGCCGCAGAATGACGGCGACCTCGACATTCTCGGTGGCGCTCGCGAACGAAACCGCGACGTCAGAGCTGATGGCCGACCTGGCGCTCCTGATCGGCGCCGGCGACGTCATCACGCTGTCGGGCGACCTCGGCGCCGGCAAGACCGCGGCCGCCCGCGCGCTGATCCGCTACCTCGCCGCCGACGATGCGCTGGAGGTGCCGAGCCCGACCTTCACGCTGGCGCAGAGCTACGAGCTGCCGTCGTTTCCGCTCGTCCACGCCGACCTCTACCGCATCAACGATGCCAGCGAGCTCGAGGAGATCGGGCTGTCGCCGCTGCCCGACGATATCGTGGCGCTGATCGAATGGCCGGAACGTGCGCCCGGCGCGATGCCCGCCGACCGCATCGACATCGCGTTCAGCCACCGCCCGG
>NZ_JACMYO010000351.1 GCF_020889685.1 Bradyrhizobium oropedii | reverse complement strand
CTCGGCCCGCGCCAGGCCGCGGAACGCGCGCCGCAGTGCCTCGGTCGGCATCCAGTCGGCAGGCAGCCAGCCGCAACCCGGCTTCAGCGCGCCGCTCGCGGCGTCGAGCGATTGCCGCGACACCCAGAACGGATCGACGGCGCGGTCGTGCTGCGGCTGGTCCTTGGCCAGCGAAAGCGGCGGCAGCGCCGCGGACGAGACGTAGAAGCCTGAGCCCGGTCGCGCCCGGATCAGGCCCTCGGCGGCGAGCCGGTCATAGGCCTCGACTACGGTCGAGGGCGACACGCCCATGGTCGCGGCAAAGCTGCGGATCGAGGGCAGGCGGTCGTTGGCGGCGAGCGCGCGGCTCGCGATCCTGGCGCGGATCGCGTTCATCACGTCGGTGGTCCGGGTCGCCTTCGGTGCCAAAATAGCGCGATCGTTAGATGGTTGCCGCAAGTGTATGCCTACCTTGACCCATACAGTTTGGCGATATTGTACTGATCCGTTACTGCCTTGGCCAGCCCGTCGCCGCTAACTTCGCCCGCGAAAGACGAGGTGCGCGATGAGCGATTCGAAGACATTGGCGGGGAAGTCCTGGGCGGGCGAGGGAAGCGGCGGCGCTTCGCTGGACGGCTGGGGCAGCGGCCTGCTCGGCGTGATTATCTTCAGCGGCTCGCTGCCGGCGACCCGCGTTGCGGTGGCCGGGTTCTCGCCTTTGTTTTTGACCGCGGCGCGCGCGGTGATCGCGGCACTGCTCGGCGCTGTGCTGCTCGCGGTGCTGCGGCAACCATGGCCGCGGCGCAGGGACCTAGTGTCGCTGATCATCGTGGCACTCGGCGTCGTGATCGGCTTCCCGCTGCTGACTGCGCTGGCGCTCCAGCACATCACCTCGGCACATTCGATCGTGTTCGTCGGGCTGTTGCCGCTGTCGACCGCAATCTTCGGCGTGCTGCGCGGCGGCGAGCGGCCGAAGCCGCTGTTCTGGCTGTTCTCCTGCATCGGCAGCGCGACGGTCGGTGCCTTCGCTCTGTCGGGCGACGGATCGGCGTCGCTGACCGGTGACCTCCTGATGGTCGCGGCGATCGTCGTCTGCGGCCTCGGCTATGCCGAGGGCGCGGCGCTGTCGCGGCGGCTCGGCGGCTGGCAGGTGATCTCCTGGGCGCTGGTGCTCTCGGCGCCGGTGGTGCTCTTGATGACGATCATGACGCTGCCGCCGAGCTGGCAGGGCATCGGCGCGCCGGCCTGGCTCGGGCTCGCCTACGTCTCTGTTTTCAGCATGCTGGTCGGCTTCGTGTTCTGGTATCGCGGCCTTGCCATCGGCGGCATCGCCAGCGTCGGCCAGTTGCAGCTGTTGCAGCCGTTCTTCGGCCTCGCGCTGGCCGGGCTGCTGCTGCACGAGCCGGTTGCATGGTCGATGATCGCGGCGACCATGCTCGTCGTCGTCTGCGTGGTGTTCGCGCGGCGCTTCGCCTAGCCGCTCCTTCGGGTGACGGACGCGGTGCGCGTTGCTCAATCCACGTCATTGCGAGCGAAGCGAAGCAATCCATGGCTCCACAAGCTGAGAAATGGATTGCTTCGTCGCTATCGCTCCTCGCAATGACGGCAATGAAAAATGGCCGTATGGCTCAGCCGAGCCTAAACAGCGCCTGCAGGAAATCGCTGACCGCCTTGCGGGCCTCGAGCGCGGTGGTCGGGTTGCCGCCGACATGCGGGCCGAGCTCGACGCAGGCATCCTTGTAGCTGAACGGCGCCTGCGTCGATGCGTTCATCAGCACGCCGCCTTCGCCTTCCTTGATGGTGCAATGGCGCACGGTCTGCGATCCCGTGGCTTCCACCACCGTGTTGTTGCCGATCAGGCCGGCATCGAAGCCGTGCGCGGAATCGGGATATTCGGTCAGCACCACGTCGCGCTTGGCGGCCTCGAGCCGCGCGACATAGGCCTTGCAGCTTGCCAACGGGTTATAATCATCCGGTGCGCCGTGGAAAATCCGGATCGGCCGCGCCGCGACCTCGGTGTCGGTGAGATAGCTGGTCGAGCAGTCAGGATAGAACGGGATGTAGGCCGCGAACTGCACGCCGGACTTGTTCCAGAGCTCGTTGAAACGGTCGAGGCTTGCAAAGAGCGTGGCCTGGCCGCCGCGCGAGAATCCCATCAGCACGATGCGCTCGGGATCGACGCGCGGATGCTTGGCGAGGATCTCCAGCGAATGATAGATGTCGACGATCAGGTTGAGCCGACCGAGCAGCGCCTGGTTCGGCCCGGTGGCGGTCAGGCCGCGGCCCGAGAAGCCGTCGATCACGAAGGTCGAGATGCCCATGGCGTTGAAATGGCGGACCCAGCCGTCCATCCCGGCGCCGACGCCGCTCGAGCCGTGCATCAGCACCACGACCGGCAGCCGGCCGGTGCCTTGCGCGATGCGGAATTCGCCGCCGACGGTGACCGGCTTGCCATTGCTGTCGCCGGTCAGGAATTGCTGATCGGAAATCGTCAGCGAGGGGATGCCGTAGATCTCGGTGCGCGCCGCGATCTCCTTCGGAATCTGCTGGGCGCTGGTCTCGATGCAGGTGAACAGCACGGCGCAGCAAAACAGGATCGCGGTCGCGGCCAGGCGCCAGTCTGTCAGCATCTCGTCCCCCGGATGTTGTCGTGATGATCCGCGACTACAGCAACCGGGGCGAACGCTGTCAATTTGCCCGGCCGTGCCTGGCACCAGGAAGAGAAGGCGAGCCCTAGGTCGGCTCCTGCGCTTTCCCGATTCGCCCGAGATGGGTGAAGCCGAACCCTCTGGAATACTTCAGCCCGTAGCCGAGCGCGCGGTCGATCCCGATATGGGCGAGCCAGATCATCGCGATCGAGAGCACCAGCGGTCCTTCGCCGGCAAAACCCAGCGTCATCAGCGCCACCGGCGCCATATAGGTGTGGGCTGCGTTGTAGGCGATGGCGCCGGCCCGCGGGCTGATCAGGTAAGCCGCAAAGCTTAAGTCCGGCACCAGGAACAGCACGACGTAGATCAGCCAGGACCCCTCCCATTTGTAGTAGAGCACGGTCATGCCGACGAACAGCACCAGCCCCTCCAGCCGGAGCAGGGTACGCACCCCGCCGGTCGCAGCGCCAGTCGTCTCAGCAGTCGTATCGGTCATTGCCGTCTCCCCAGATGTCGGAAAATCCTACCGTTTTGGCGCCCAAACCCGTTCACAAGCGCCTTTCCGGTTCCGAAATGGCCGTGCTAAAGCCATTCCGAACGAAGCGGTCCCGGCCTCGGCCGGGACGCGGACTGTAGCTAACACGGGCGGAAACAAATGAAAGATATCCTCGACACCCTCGAAGAGCGGCGCGCCGGCGCGAAATTGG
>NZ_JACMYO010000350.1 GCF_020889685.1 Bradyrhizobium oropedii | reverse complement strand
CGACCACGCCGCCGTTACCGCCCTTGGCAGTGTTGCTACCGAAATTGACATTGTTGAGCGTGACGTCGGCGTTCTGACCGACGAACAGGCCGCCGCCGAGACCCGCGCCGCCGCCGCCACCGCCGACGCCGCCATTGCCGCCGCTCGCAACCGCATTGACAATGGTGAGATTCTTGAACGTCACCGTGCCGGCGACCACGACGAAGCCCTGGTAGCCGCGCGCGTCGATGACGTCGCTGAAGTGCTGGCCGCTGAGTTGATTGTTGTAGTCGGAGTTGCCGTCGAAGGTGAGTGTCGAGCCGTTCATCAGGTTGATGACCGGCAAATCGTCGAGCAGTTGCAACGTACGGGCGCTCGACGAGAGCGAGAAATTGATGACGTAATCGGTGTTGGCCGCAGCCATGCCACCGCCGACGCTGATCGCGCTGATCGCCGCATAGAGCTGGAGATAATCGTGGACGGGATCGCTGGTCGACAGCGTGAGAACAACGGGGTTCGACACAAAGACCTCGGCAATATGAGTAGGCGACCGCGATCGATCGCTATTTCCAAAAATTTCTGAATAGTTACCTTGCGCCGCAAGCTATTGGCAACAATGGAGAATTCTCATTCCGCGCACGAAGTTGAGATGGTCAATCGGTAAGGTTGACGTGGGCGAGGACGGCGTTGACCGCGATCGGACGGCCATCTTCGTCACGGCAAGGGGCATGCGAGACGCGTTCGTCCCGTAGCGCGCACGCATTGATGTGAAACGGGAAATGCATCTCTGCGCGCGATGAGAAGCGCTACGGAAAAATTGATCGCCGAATCAAGGCGCCTCTGCCGATGCAGCGGATGTGGCTCCGCGACGATCTTTCCGTCACACTGTCTTGTGACGACCCACGCTCCGATCGGAGCGCGCCGGAATGAAGAGTGCAGCATGACGCCTCCACGCAATCGAGCATGGCGTCGCCGTCCACGAGCGGTGGCGATGACGGCGTGCGCCATCGCGGTTGGCACGAGCATCGGACGCGCCGAAGCGGGCGGATGCAATTTCGAGATTCAGGGCGAAGGTCGCGTCGCCGCCGTGGTCGATGCGCGCAGCCTGCGGCTCGACGACGGCCGTGAGGTCAAGCTCGCCGGCATCGAGGTCGCCGACCGAACGAAGGCCGTGGCCGCGCTGACGGCGCTGCTGGTCGGCCGCGACGTGACACTGCGCGGACAGGACGACACGCCGGACCGCTATGGCCGGCAACCGGCCTACGCCTTCCTCGAAGGCCGCGAGATCCCCGTGCAGGGCGAATTGCTGCGCCGGGGCCTCGCGCTGGTGTCGTCCGAGATTGCCGACAAGGACTGCGCCGCGGTGCTGATGGCCGCGGAGGCCGAGGCGCGGGCCGCCAAATCGGGAACCTGGGCCGAGGCCAGCGTCATAAAAAACGCCGATAGTCCGGACGATATTTTGGCCGGGATCGGGCGCTTTATGGTGGTCGAGGGCAGGGTTTTGTCCGTGCGTCAGGCGGGGGCGACGACCTACCTGAATTTCGGCCGAAACTGGACACGGGACTTTGCTCTGACTATTTCAAGGCGCATAGTCCCTGCGTTCGAGGCCGCCGGGCTTACGCCCAAGTCTCTGGAAAATCGCAGGATTCGTGTGCGAGGCTGGGTGGAAGCGCGACGTGGGCCGCGAATCGAGTTGCTCCGGGTGGGGCAGATTGAACTGCTCGACGGGAACTAGGGGCCCAAGGGCCATGCCCCGGTCCGTTCGCGGGACAAATTTGTGAGTTTTGGACGTGATTGAGCGCGCAGGACGGCGTGAAACTGGGACTGGCCGCCGGCTTTCGGCTGCGCTGGTGCTCGTCTGCGCCGCCCTGACGCTGTCGGCCTGCGGCAATGTCGGACGGTTCGAACAGGTCACGCCGACCGCCGCGGCGGCGCCGGTGAAGCCGAACCGCGTGGTGCAGCAGACGCCCTCGAGCGAGCGCGAGCATGAGCGCATCCTGTCGTCCTATGGCGGCGCCTATGACGATCCGAAGCTCGAGGCTTTGATCAGCACGACCGTCGAGCGGCTGGTCGCCGCCTCCGAACGGCCCGACCAGGCCTACAAGGTCACGATCCTCAATTCCGGCGCGGTCAACGCCTTTGCGCTGCCGACCGGCCAGCTCTACGTCACCCGCGGCCTGATCGCGCTCGCCAGCGACACGTCCGAGCTCTCCTCGGTGCTGAGCCACGAGATGGCGCATGTTTTGGCCAAGCACGCCGCGATGCGCGAGGACCAGGCGCGCCAGGCGGCGGTGGTGACGCGGGTCGTCACCGACATGAGCACCGATCCAGATCTCACGGCGCTGGCGCTCGCCAAGACCAAGCTGACGATGGCGAGCTTCTCGCGGCAGCAGGAGTTCGAAGCCGACGGCATCGGCGTCGGGATCGCCGCGCGCGCGCATTTCGATCCCTACGGCGCGGCGCGCTTTCTGACTGCGATGGAGCGCAATGCCGCGCTCAAGATCGGCAAGACCGCGCTCGATCCGCGCGCGCAGGATTTCACCTCGTCGCATCCGGCAACGCCGGAGCGCATCTCCAACGCGCAGACCACCGCGCGGCAATACTCGTCGCCCGAGAGCAACGAGCGCGACCGCGAGACCTATCTCGCCGCGATCGACAACATCGTCTATGGCGAGGATCCCAGCGAAGGCTTCGTCCGCGGCCGCCGCTTCCTGCATCCGAAGCTCGGCTTCACCTTCACCGCGCCCGACAATTTCACGCTCGACAACACGGCACAGGCGGTGATCGGCGTCCGCGAGGGCGGCAGCCAGGCGATGCGCTTCGATGTGGTGCGGGTGCCGGCCGAGCAATCGCTCGGCGACTACCTGAATTCCGGCTGGATGGAAGGCGTCGAGAAGTCCTCGACCGAGGACCTCAACATCAACGGCTTTCCGGCCGCCTCCGCCACCGCACATGGCGACCAGTGGCAGTTCAAGGTCTACGCGCTGCGCTTCGGCAGCGACGTCTACCGCTTCATCTTCGCCGCCAAACAGAAGTCGACCGAGAGCGAGCGCAATGCGCGCGAGACCGTCAATTCATTCCGTCGCCTGACCCTCGACGAGATCCAGGCCGCGCGGCCGCTGCGCATCAAGGTCATCAACGTACAGCCGGGCGATACCGTGGAATCGCTGTCGCACCGCATGGCCGGGATCGATCATCCGGCTGAGCGCTTCCGCGTGCTCAACGGCCTCGACGCCCACGCCCAGGTGAAGCCGCGCGACCGCGTCAAGATCGTGGTGGATTGAGGCTGGGCACACGCCCCTCACCACCGTCGTCCCGGCGAAAGCCGGGACTCATCACGACAAGTACCGATTGATGGAAAAAGCTGGGGCCACAGCACGCCGCAACAGCATATTCCTGTGGTTATGGGTCCCTGCTTCC
>NZ_JACMYO010000349.1 GCF_020889685.1 Bradyrhizobium oropedii | reverse complement strand
ATCAGCGCGGCCTTCAGGTCGGGCGCGCTGCCGCTCACGGGCGCAACGCCCGCAGCGAGCGTCGCCTCCAGCAGCAGGCCGGATTTCTGGAAGCCCGCCTTGACGGCATCGCCGCTCAAAGTCCCGTCGAGGCCGGTCTGCTGCGCCAGCACCTGCGCGATCGCGGCCTGTAACTTTGGCGGCAAATTGGCTGTCGCGACCGCCGTGAGATTGGCAAACAGCGGCGCCTGGCTGCCCTGCACCGCTGCCGCAGTCTGCGCCGTCGCGGTGATGGTGACGCGCTCCAGCGGCGTCAGTGCAACCTTCGTCGCCGTGGCTGCAGGCTGAGCTACCGAAGTTGCGTCGGTCGCCGCCGGCGACAATTGCACCGCATCGCCGGTGTCCGCGCCCGGTCCAACCAGTTGCAGGCGGATGCCGTCATTGGTCTGCGACACCGCGAGCTGCAGGTTCTGGCCCTGCTGCAGCGGCACCTCGGTCTGGACGTCGACCGACAGGCTCGCAATCGCGATCCGCACCAGGTCGGCGGACAGCACCTTGAGGACCTGCGCGCTGACGATGCTGCCCGCCTCGAGCGTGAGGTCTGGCGCAACACTGCCCGCCTCGTTCGAGGCGAGCACCGGCAGCACGGGATTGACGGCAACAGCCATGTCGGAGGTCTCGGCCAGGCGGCGGGATCGGCCCGCAGGCTAGCCCGGCGCCGTAAAGGTCTCGTTAACCGGCAGCCGGCCTGAACTCCTTGAGAATGCCGGCGGCGGCCTTGAAATCGACCTGCCGGGCGGCACGTCGCGCGGCCACCTCCTCGTCGACGCCCCATTTCTCGATATTCCAGTCCTCGTCGACATGGGCGGCGGCCCAGATCTGATCCTCGTCGCGCACGCCGTGCGCCAGCGCCAGCGCCAGCAGCGCCGAGCCGGTCAGCGTCGTCACCACATGGAGCGCCGCGACCGACCACGGGTCGGTCGGGAATGCCGCACGTGCCGCCTTGATGGCGGGCTCGGGCTGGCCGACATGCATGACCCCCTCGGCCATCACGAAATGGGCCCCGAGCGCGTCGGCGGCCCAGAACAGGATCGGGTCCCAATGCTGGGCCTCGCGCGCCACCAGCGTCTCGGGGTGGCCGGCGCGATAGAACAGCAGGTCGCTGCCGAGGAATTTTGCGGCATCCTCGGCCACCTCGTCGACGCGATCGATCACCCCCTCGATCACGCTATTGGCAAGCCGCGTCAGCGGCATGGTCACGGGATCGATGGTCTCGCCCTGCGCATTCCATTCCGCCGCGACCCCATCCGCAATCGCGCGCGTCGGCACCACGACCGGCTTGCCGGACGGCGAGCGGATCTGCTTGCCGTCGAGTGTGATCGAAAATCCGCCATCGGCATCGGCGACGCCGGCGCTGGTGTAGAAGCGCTTGCGCTGCGGCGTGCGAATATGGCGCCGCACCGCCTCCTGCGGATCGAGCGGAGATTGGTCTGGGACGTCATCGAAGAGTTCACGCATCGCGCCGGCCGGCTTTCGTTTCAAAGGATTTCCCTGCAAGATATGCCAGGGGCAGCGGCAAATAAAGCTGATGGAACGCGGCAAATTTCTCGCGGGTTTTTCGCTGGCTGCGGCGGCCTTCTGGGCTGCCGCCGCCAACGCCGGGTTCCGCACACCGGAATCACTGATCCGCAACGTCTACGCCCATTATGGCAAAGGCAGCGCCGCATTTTCGAATGGCCTGCCGCGTGACGAGGAAACGGCGCGGCAATTCTTCGATTCCAGCCTGCGCGGCGCCTGGATCGCCCTGTACGACGCACCCTACGATTTCCTGGTGCAGAGCCCGACCTGGCGGATCGGCCCGATCTCGATCGCAATCCCGCGCCGGCAATTCGACAAGACCGATGTGACAGTGACGTTCGACAATGAGGGCCGCGCGGTCACCCTCAACTTCATCGTCGTCAATGGCCCCGACGGCTGGGTGATTGCGGACGTCGAGAGCCCGCACGATTCATTGCGGATGTTTCTGGTGCAGTTCAGGCGTTGATGTCGCCCTCGACACGACGGCACATGACAGGATCGGCGACACCGAAAAAATATCTGACGATTGCCTGCGCATCCTGCTTCCTCCACAATGCAGTCCGTGAATGGTCCATCCGATTGATCGCTCAGCAGGTTTGAACATCCCGCCCGCGCTGTGCGTCGAAGTGCCGCAAATTGCTGTCATCTGCGTGTTAAAAACCTGCCAGATTTCGGCAACAACGCGCGACTAGCGTCGAGATACCAAACAGAAGCATTTGCCGACCGTTGCGGTCGCAAGACGTGGACTGACGTCACGTGTGACGCCGGTCGCGCGCTTGCGCGCGCGTGGCGGCGTATAAGCGGGGCGGCGTGGCGCGACGACTTTCGACCGTTTGTTGTGTCATCGCCGCGGCTTGCCTCGGGCTTGCCGTGAGCGGCATGACGGCCTGGCTCGGTGCAACGGGCTTGCGGGATGCGCCGCAAACGCAACGAGACTTTTGTGCGCGGCCCGAGCCCGGAAGCGCGATCGGGGAGCCCGGCGAGTTGCGCAGCCGCGACGGCGTGCTCGAAACCGATCTCAGTGTCCACGATGAGAAGCTGCCGGATGGAACAAGCCGCTACTGCTATCTCACGTCGGACGGCAAGCCGTCACCGACATTGCGGTTGAAGCCGGGCGATCAGCTGGTCATCCATTTCAAGAACGACCTCGTCGACCTCGATACGGCAACGCCCGCGATCGACAAGCCGCTCGCCGGCGCGCCGATCTGCACGACCAGGCCGAAAGTCGACGCTTGCGCGAGCGGCGCGATGACGCCGATCTCGACCAATCTGCACTTCCACGGACTAACTGTGCCGCCGGTCTGCCACCAGGATGATGTGCTGAAAACCTCGATCCAGCCCGACGATCCGCCGTTCGAGTATCGCCTGCGGATTCCGGACGACGCGCCACCCGGGCTCTATTGGTATCACCCGCATCTGCACGGCTTCAGCAAGACGCAGGTGCTCGGCGGCGCCTCCGGCGCGCTGATCATCGAGGGCATCGAGCGCGCCGATCCGCAGCTCGCGGGACTGCCCGAGCGCGTGCTGGTCATCCGCGACCAGGATCTCGTCAATCCCGACGCCCCGCCGTCGAAATCCGAACCGGTCATGACCAAGAGCCAGCTCGACAATGATGGCGACGTCGCCAATTCCGGCACCGGCTTCGGCAAACCGTCGAAGGATCTCTCGGTCAACTTCGTGCCGGTGCCCTATCCGAACTATCTGCCGGCCAGGCTCACGATGAAGCCGGGCGAGCGGCAGCTCTGGCGCGTGCTGAACGCCTCCGCGATCACCTATCTCAATCTCGCTTTGCTGGTCGGCCGTACGCCGCAGCAGATCGGCATCGTCGCCCTCGACGGCGTGCCGCTGCAATTCCACGGCAGCCCGTCGCCGTCCGTGCAATGGGTCAACCATATCGGCCTGCCGCCGGGCTCGCGCGCCGAGTTCATCGTCGAAGGACCGCCGGCGGCGCGTCGGCCTTGCTGGTGACGCGCGCGGTCGACACCGGAC
>NZ_JACMYO010000348.1 GCF_020889685.1 Bradyrhizobium oropedii | reverse complement strand
GTCTTCGCTGCCCCAAGTCTTCGCTGCCCCAAGTCTTCGCTGCCCCAAGTCTTCGCGGCCTCAAGCGATCGGCGCAACTGATCGCGACGTGACGGGCGGAGGCAGCATCCGCACCGAGCCAATAAAAAGGCCGCCTTCGGGCGGCCTTTTCCGTGATTGCCAAGTTTGCGGTCAGGTAGTTCGCGATTAGCAAGCGCGATTGTTTCTGTTTATTGCTTGGCCGCGTCGTCGCCGGTTGCAGCAGCGCCTGCCTTGGCGCTTCCCTTGGCGCTCGATTTCTTGGCGGACTTCTTCGCCTTCTTCTTCGGCGCCATCTTGGTCGCCTCGCCCTTGGTCGCTGTGTCGCCGCTTTGCGCTGCGGGAGCCTGGCTGCTGCCGGCCTTGTCCTGCGCGAGCGCGGTGGACGAGACGAAGGCAAGAGCTGTAGCGGCGAGGATCAGTGTTCGCATCGGATGGTTCTCCCAAGTTGGTTTCCGGCGCCCCTCAACGGGACAGAATGTCGCAGGTTCCGCGTCGCCGATCAGCAGTCCGTGAGTTGGGCGTGAACGGCGCATCCCGCTGCGAGGTGGGCGGAACCGGGAACCGCGAGCTGCGTTATGTCGCTGGGCAGGAGTTCCGAGGAGAGACGCCATGCGTTGGCGATCAGTGACGGATACCACCAACACGGTGCTCGACACCGCCCCGGAGAACACATTCTACGCGGTGGGCTGGACGGTCAGCGGCGTGGCGACCCTGGCCACCATCGTCGCGGTCTGGATGTTCGGGATCTGAGGGCGACCGATCCGCGCCGGCAACCGGCTTGCCACCGCCGGCGCGCAACCGCGACCCGCGGCGGCCGGCTACTTCCGCAGAATGGCCAGCGCTTCCCGATAGAGCTGCGAGAAGCAGACCAGGAGCGCGCTCGACAGCAGGAACATCGCGATGCTGTCGTAATCGTCGGCCGTCGGCCAGGCGAACTCGAAATAGGGCGGCATGAACGCCCACCAGACGATCGGAACGGTGATGATCGTCGCGAAGGCGCCGGCCGGGGCGCCGCCCATCAGGCCGGCGATCAGGATCGCCGGCACGAAGCCCGCGAAATAGAACTGCATCCCAAAGCTCGCGAACATCTCCTGCGTCGCCGTGGCCAGCACCACGGCAAGCAGGGCGACGACGAACGTCGACAGCGACGAAGGTCGCAGCTTCAGAATGTAGTCATTGCCCTTGCGCATCGAGACGTCCCGGCCTCCGCGAGTTCCGGAAGGTAGCCGAGGAGGCCTGTAAACAAAACCCCGTAGGACTCCGTGGGGCAGGGTTGTGTGCGATACAGTGAAAAGGAACCGTCCCGGTCAAGCCGCCGCCGCATTGTCGCGCTTATTGCATCGCGGCAGGGTGATTGTGGGACAACACAGTGCTGGAAATTCTGATTGTCGTTCTCGTCACCGGGATCGGGTTCGTATCGGGGTACGGCGTACGCGAGCTGATCTCCCGCCGCAGGCGGCGATCGCCGCGTGTTCACGCGCCGCGGCTTCGGGCCGCGAATGACGACATATCTGCCCGCGGCTGGTATCGGTCGACCGGCACCCAACCCGCCGATCAAGCCACCCCGCCATCCGACGAACTCGACGGTGCCGTCCGCGACCTGCTCGGCGAACTCAGCCGACGCACCGCCAATCCGTCGTCCGCCCCGCACCGCCGCCGGCAATGAGCCGGAATGCCGGCCGCGTCGCACGCGCGTCGGCTACTTTGCGTGGGGTTGTTTTCGACATTTTCGATGAGGCGGTCCCGGAGGGCGCCAAAATGGCGACAATCGTCAGCACCGGGCGGTTCAGAAAGGGGAATGGTGGACGCACAAGGGATCGAACCTTGGACCTCTCCCGTGTGAACCACAATCCGTAGATCCAAGCTGACCCCAGGTGGCCACAGTATTGTCGGAATAATTTGTTTAATTACAGTTGCTTATGGACATTCTAGCCTCAATTGGCCATAAGTGACCATACTGCATTTTGTGTGCCCCTGTTGTGCCCGCCGCAGATTTTCCCTTGGGGCACCCAAATAAGGGAGGGTCTGAGATCCGGTTCTATTTTGCTCTCCCTATCCCTTCTTCAGGGGCGCGGCGCGAGGGAAAGCTCTGAGAGCCGATCGGATCACGGACGATTGCCTCCTCGTGGGGCCCGCCGGGGCACAAACGCAGGGAAGGAATCATGACAGCGCCGACCAACCAGCTCACACTCACCGATGCGGTCGTCCGCAACGCCACGCTGCCGTTCGGCAAGGCGCAACATTATCTCCATGACGACAAGCTGCCTGGCCTCGCCATGCGCATGCGCGCCACCGGTGGCCGGACCTGGGTCTACCTCTTCACCAAGCCGGGGGTGAGAGGGACCCAGCGCAAGACCCTCGGCCCGTGGCCCAAGTATAATGAGAAGGCCGCGCGCAAGGCCGCCACCATTGCTGCGGGCGAGGTGGTCAAGGGCATGGACCCTAACGAAGCGAAACGCGAGGCGAGGCGGCAACAGGCTGCCGAAAAGCAGCGCACCACACTGGCGGAGCTCATCGTCGAAGATGGTCCGTACCAGACGTCCTTGACCGGGCGTCAGGTCGTCAACTGGAAGCCGGCAATGTCGGCATTGCGGCGCGGGCTCAAGGAACACGCCGAGAGCGGCGTGGGAGACCTGACGCGGCGGCAAATCATGGCCGCGGTCGACAAGGTTACCAAGACGGGCAAACGGGGCGCGGCCAAGGATCTGCGCAAGCACACCCACACGTTCCTCGAATGGTGCGTTGGCGAGGGCTATGTCGACCACAATGTGCTGGCTGGCTATCGTGAACCTAAGGAAACTCGGGCGCAAAGGGTCGGACGCCGCATGAAGGGCCGCGCACTGACCGATGAAGAAATCATCAAGGTCTGGCATGCTGCCGGCAAGCTCGGCACCTTTGGGCTCCTGACCAGGACGTGCTTGCTTGGTGGGCCGCGCCGGAGCGAGCCAACCCTGATCGAATGGCAAAAGCACATCATGGATGACCGCATCACCTTCGATGCGGCATGGACCAAGATGGGTTTGCACCACGATGTACCGCGCACTCACCTCGTTGACGAGGTCCTCGCGGCCGCAAAGCATTTCCAGCGCGCCACGTCCGACTATGTCTTCCCGTCACCGAAGACCGGCGGCCAGATGTCGGGCTTCACCAAGATGGTCAATCGCTTGGTCAAGGAGGCGGGTGTCGCAAAATTCACGATGCATGACTTGAGGCGCAGTCTGCGCACCATCATGTCACGTTGCGGCTACGACAACGAGATCCAGCGGCTGTGTGTCGGGCAAAAGCCAGGCGGAATCGATCAGGTCTACAATCACGACGAACAGTGGATCATCCGTAAGATGGCGTTCGAAGCAGCTCATGACTACATCGCGGAATTGGTCGGCGCGATGCGGGTCGGTAAGGTTGTGCGCCTGCAGCGGACGAATCCGCTCGACCCGATCAAGGCCGAGCTGCTCGGGCGTCTCCGCGAGCATTATGCGGCTGAGACGGCCTAGTACCTCGTCACAGAGGATTTGACTGGTTGATTTCGAGCCATTTGAGGATTGGGATTTCGTCTGGAGGAACGAGGAA
>NZ_JACMYO010000347.1 GCF_020889685.1 Bradyrhizobium oropedii | reverse complement strand
GGGGATCTGATTGTGAAGACTGACGATGTCTTGAGTGTGGGCAAGCGCCATCGCCTTCGTTTGCGTATGGATTCTCCGTCATCCACCCCCATTTGTGGCTCTCTCACCTCCACGGCTTGGTATACCTCGATGTGTTTACAAGCGGTTCAATGGTAAGGTCGCCGAGCTTGCCATCCAACTACCCGATCTGGCAGTCCTCGAGCGAATAGTCTAAGGAGGTGTCTCATGCCGCGTCGGCCGCAGGAGCTGCCTCCGGCGCTTCGCTCGAGGCCCGACGGGACGGCCGGCCGTTTTCATCAATCACTCAGCGAGCCGCACTGATTGAGTTCCAGCCGCAGTTCAAGAATCCGGACACTCCGGCTGGAGCGCGGCGAATGAGGCCTTGCACGACCTTCGGTTACCGGCACGTTGTTCTTCTAGCAGGGCTGGTTTGACAGGATATGAATGTCGAGCCGGACATGACGAGGAATGGACGGTGTCCACGATCCCCTCGCCAATACAATCGCCGCGCTGATATCGCGCCAGAATGGCTGGGCACGAATCCTGCAGCACCCGGCCAACATCGCTGATGCACCACAGGCGATGCTGATTCCTGCCTACGGACCATCGCGAGAACTGCTCCTTGCCAATTTGATCGTCCTCAGAAAATTCAACGACGGCATATGAAGCAGATCAATTGCCGGCCCGGATTTGTGCTCCGAGGCAGCAGGTCTTTCACTTCGGAGAACGGCAATGTTCGGGAACATATTGGTCCATATTCCCACGGAGCTCCCGGTGCGGGCTGTGGTCAACGGCTCGATTTCCTTCGCACTGAGCACCGGCGCGCATCTTGATGTTGTGGCGATCGGTTACGAGAGAACCATCATTCCGCTCCTTGCGCTCGGCATGGCGGCAGTCACTTCTGTTTTCGAAGTCGAGGAGGCGCGTGCGTTGGAGCGGGCCAAAGCAGCACTTCATGCCTTCGATCTCCAAGCACGGAATGCAGGCATTTCCTATACGAGCCGCGCGATGAGCGCGATTCCCGCCGACGCGCGCCGGATCATCTGCGCGAGCGCGCGAGTCCACGACATGACCATCGTCACACAGCCTCAGAGCGGCTACGACAGTTACGATAATCTGATTCCCAGGGAGATCCTTCTCCAGGCTGGTAAGCCTGTACTGTACCTACCATATATCTGCCACAGCGCTTTTTCGATCAGACGGGTGGGGATTTGCTGGGACGGCAGCCGGCGAGCGGCCCGCGCGTTGCACGACGCAATGCCACTTTTGTGTAAAGCCGATGCCCTCACCATCATCGCGACCACCGCTCCGGACAAGATCCCGGCAGAAAGTTCCACCGCCTGTCTGTGGGAGTACCTTGCGAAATCAGGACTTCCTGCAAAGGTCATTTCACTTCCGACATCCCGTTCAGCGCAGCGCGCCCTTCTCTCGCTTGCGGCCGACGAAAGCCTCGACCTGCTGGTGATGGGAGGATATGGTCGCTCTCCGCTGCAGGAGAGGCTGCTCGGCGCCGCCGCGGGGCATATGCTTCGGGCGATCAACATCCCGATCCTGATGTCGCACTGAGGGCAACAATCGTCCGGGCGACATGTCGCCGGATCCCGCCAGGATGCGGTCAGAATGCCGTCGCGATCGGCGTCAGCGACCATCCGAGGATGCCCGTGCTCAACTTCGGGCCAGATCACGATTTCCTCCGGTTTCTAGAATTGCTGGAGAGCGGCAAGGCCGGCCATTGAGCCACGTCAATATGTCGCGCGAGTCAAGCGCTATGATCCAGCTCCCAACTCGGGCCCACATGCACACCTATCGATCGATGACCGGGCGCGTGGTCCACATCCTCGAGCGTACATCGATCCGGATGATACCGCATCGTCACCTCCGCGACCCGACCGGTGCTGACGAGGATCAGGGTCATGGCGCCTGAAGCAGACTTCCTGCGGCAGGCTTAAAGTGGCGGTGGACGACAGCCTTCGGCCTTGCTGGAGCTCTTCACCGGTGCGACTTACGTGTAAATACTTAGTGGTTTCTACTTAGGTAAAACATCCAGATTTCACAGTTCGTCAAGAGCGACCAATCTGCGTCTCATCGACGTTAGCTTAAGATAGGGTCCGCCATGCACGCCCAGGGCACCAGTTTTCCTGAGACCAGCCGCCATCCGAATAGCGTCTTGCGTGGGCAAGCTCACAATTGCGGGCCGTTTGGTATGATTGCGACACCGATGCGGTTCACTCGCAATAGCGAGATCTACGGAGAGGACGAAGCAGCCGAATACCTTTATCAGGTGGTGTTGGGTGCTGTGCGAACCTACAAGATTCTGGAAGACGGACGTCGTCAGATCGGCGCGTTTTATCTGCCCGGTGACATCTTTGGCTTTGAGGCGGAAGAAAGCCATATCTCTTCGGCCGAGGCGATCAGCGAGACGCACCTGCTGATGGTGAAGCGCACTGCTGTCATTTTTCGCGCCAGTCACGAGAGGGAACTCGCAAGGCAGCTCTGGGACGCGATGGCGCTTGAGCTCCGCCGCTTCCAGGAACATCTGATGCTCCTGATCAGCAGCGCAGAAGAACGGGTCATCGCGTTCCTGCTCGATATGTCTCGCCGCGCTACGAAGGACGCTGCCATCGAACTGCCCATGTCACGGCAGGATGTTGCAGATTACCTCGGCCTGACGATTGAGACAGTGTCGCGCACCTTTACCCAACTTGAGCAGAATGGCGCGATCGCCCTGCCGAGCTCACGCCGAGTCGAGCTCCGCAAGGACAGATTGTCCAACCGCTTTGCGCAGACCTTTGGCTAAGGCGATTTGCGCCAGCTGCAGGCACGGCGGCGAAATGCGCTACTCCTGTACGCCGAACAGCGTCGGCAATGCAGCGCAGAAGAACATCGAACGTCGGCTTGGCGATCTGGCACAAGTGGCCAGAATCGCATTTACATTGTTCCTCCATGGAGCACCGCAATGATCATCGATCGTTTGCTTGGAGAGCATCGCAATATTGATCTGCTTCTGGTTGCCCTTCAACGCGAATTGGAGATTTTTGAGCATGGAATTCGTCCAGACTATGAGGTGATCCGCGCGATTATCAGCTACTTCGAGGTTTACCCGGAGGTGTACCATCATCCTCAGGAAGACTTGATCTTTTCCAAGCTCAAGACGCGCGATCCGGATGCGACTGCAATGGTCGGCGATCTCGCGCATGAGCATCAGGACGTCATCGACCGTTTGCACCGCATCGCTCGCGCCATTGATGGCGTCCTGGCGGATCGAGAAGTCCTTCGGCAAGACGTCGGCAACATCGTACGCGACTTTATAGTACGCGAGCGGCACCACATGATGTGGGAAGAGCGAGACTTCTTCCCCGCCGCCCGTAAGGCTCTATCGGCTCGGGATTGGACCGAAGTCGCTTCCTCCCTCACCGATCACGGAGATCCGCTATTCAGCGAGACAGCGGAAGCGGCTTCCGAAGCGCTAAGAGCGCACATTCTACAATTGGAACAAGAAGCTGAAGCCGAACGGAGCTCACTCGCGTTTTCGTCCGCAGTGGCCGGCAACCCGCGACACGGCGCCGAGACGGATGGCCCATAGTGATCGCTGCCGTCTC
>NZ_JACMYO010000346.1 GCF_020889685.1 Bradyrhizobium oropedii | reverse complement strand
AAAGCAGGGACGACACCGAGTTTGTGCATGGGCGGTGTCCAGTTGATTGCCATCCGGCCGCCGCTTCATGTGGATCACCGGACGCGCTATAAGGATCGCAATGTCGAGGTTGAATTGAACCTGCGGGCGGCTTGCGATGGCGATGACGGCTCTTGAACTCGGTCTCCGCGGCGCGGTGGTCGCGCTGTTCCTGGTGGTTTGCGCGGTATTGCTGTTGCGCTACGCGGCGGTGCATCGCGCCGCGAACCTCGGTGCCGCCATGGGCGTCGCCGGCGCCGCCTACGCGATTTCAACTGCACCCTTCTTTCCGGCATCGTCATTCGGCTGGAGCTCGCCGTTCATCGCCTTCGCGATGGGCTCGCCGGTGATCTTCTGGCTGTGGGCGCGTGCGATGTTCGACGAGCGGTTTGCCCTGCGGCCCTGGCATGCGGCCTTGTGGACGCTGCTCGCCGGCCTCGGCGTTATGAGCCACAATGGCTGGACGATCTGGCCCGATCTCGCCGGGACCTGCGGCCGCGGGCTGGCGCTGGCGACGATCGGCTTCTCCGCGCTCGGGATCGCACAAATTGCGAAGGGATGGCGCAGCGCCGTGACAACGGCACGCGGCCGGATCCTGATCGCGCTCGTGATCGGCATCGGCTTGCAGATGACGCTTGCCGCCGCGGCAGGGCTGGCCGCGATTCCGACCCGGTCCATCAGCTTGAGCATCGCGCTCGGCCTTGTCGCATTCGGGCTGCTGTCGATCTGGATGATGCTGTTCGATCCGCCAGAGAGCCAGCCGGCGGTTGCCGCAAACGGCCGTGGCCAGGCCGCACGGGTGGCGACGTCGCTCACCAACGCCGGTCCGCCGGCGTCCAGCCAGGCCGCGCTCAATCACCTCAAGCATCTGATGGCGACCGAGCGGACCTACCGGCAGGAGGGCCTGACCATCGGCGTGCTGGCGGTCAGGCTCGGCATGCCGGAGTACCGGCTGCGCACGCTGATCAATGACGGGCTCGGCCACCGGAATTTCAACGCCTTCCTCAACCGCTATCGCATCGATGAGGCAAAGGCAGCGCTCGCCGACGCCAGCCAGGCCGAGGTGCCGGTGCTGACAATCGCGCTCGACGCCGGGTTCCAGTCGCTTGCGCCGTTCAACCGCGCCTTCAAGGCGGACACCGGGCTGACGCCGACCGAGTTTCGCCGCAGGGCGACAGCGCCGCAAACCGCGGATGCGGTGGAAATCGCCCGTTCGAAGTGAGAATTCGCTCCTCGATTTCAGAAATCGATAGGCCGGCGCCGACGCAATCTGCCTAGCTGTGGCGGCGCGGGTGCTGGTCGCGCCAGAGCGTCAGGCGGCAAGCGGAGCAGAACAACCGATGAAGAGTTTCCTCACCGCGGCACGGCTGCTGGCCCTCGACCTGGCGTCGACCCTGGTCTTTCTGGTTCTGTTCCTGCTGACGCACAATACCGCGCTCTCGGTCGGCCTCGGCATCGCGTTCGGCGTCGTGCAGATCGGCATCCAGATCGCGCGCGGCAAGCGGATCGACACCATGGAATGGCTGAGCCTGTTCCTGGTGGTCACCGCCGGCACCGCGACATTGCTCACCAACGACCCACGCTTCGTGCTGTTCAAGCCGAGCGTGATCTACGCAATCGTCGGCGTCGTGATGCTGAAGCCGGGCTGGCTGAACCGCTATCTCCCAGAAATCGCGCAGAGCGTCGTGCCCGATGTCGCCGTCAAGGTCGGCTATGCTTGGGCAGCCCTGATGTTCGCCTCCGCTGCCGTGAACGCTTTCGTCGCGCTGACCTGCGAGATCACGACATGGGCCCTCGTGATGCCGATCTTCGGCATCGTCAACAAGATCGTGCTGTTCCTCGGTGGCTTTGCCGCCATGCGCCTCACCGCGAGGCGCCGCATCCGCGCCATGCCCGAAGCCCAGCGCGAAGCCGTGCTCGCGCTCGAGGGGGGTCCTGCGCCGGCAGTGTGATGACGGCCGGGATCCCTCCCGTGTGTGGTTAATGAAACAAACAAGCGCGCGACGAAACCATTTTGCCGTTCCGACGAAGAATTGCCGAAACCGAGCCTGCCTAGTGATGCCCCCGACGACGCGCTGCTCGGCGCGATCACCACAAAGGGGACATCATGGCTTTCACCGCTTCCGCGCTTCGTCACGGCAAACTGCTGGCGGCAACCGCGTTCACGCTCGGTCTGTTGACCTCAGCGTCTTATGCCTACACCGACGAGCAGCAGCAAATGTGCACCAGCGACGCAATGCGGCTGTGCAGCTCGGAAATCCCCGATGTCGATCGCGTCACCGCCTGCATGGTGCGCCAGCGCGCGCTGCTCAGCGACGGCTGCAAGGCTGTGTTCCACTACGTGCCGCCGGCGACGGCCCCGCAGCCCGCGAGCTATTCGCCGGCCGCCAAGCCGGCGAAACAGCTCAATATCACCCCACACAAGCGCGGCTGACAAAACCCCAACAGCGATCAAGCACCGCGCTTCCGGCAACGGGGCCCGGTGCTTGATCGTTTTGGTCCGCCATGACAACAAGGCAGGACCGTTCATTCGGCATTCAGCCTGACGCGGCTCAATTGCCGGTCCCCACTGCCTCCCGGGAATCGATGGTGATGCGCCGCGCCCTCCTCTTTGCGCTTCTGCTTTGTGCCGGCGTCATGGGTTGGCAACCAACCGCCGATGCTGCGCCCGACCTGACGCAGCTCGCGCAAGCGCAGACCGCGCCCTCGCCCGCCCCGGCGCAGAGCCCAACTCCGCCCGCTCCTGCAACATCTGCACCTGCAACATCTGCGCCCGCGGCCGCGCCGCAGGCCACTGCGCCCGAGCCGATCGGCAACGTCGCAACACTGACCGGCACCGCGACCGTCACGCGCAACAACACCACGACGCCGCTGCAGATCCGCGACGACATCTTTGCCAATGACGACGTCGCCACATCGGCGACCTCCTCGCTCGGCATCACCTTCAACGACGGCACCACCTTCAACCTGCGCGCCAACGCCAGGATCACGATCGACAATTATGTCTACGAGGACGGCGGCCAGCAGAACAGCGCGCTGTTCAACGTCGCCAAGGGAACGGCAGCGTTCGTCGCCGCCGCCGTCGCCAAGACCGGCGACATGAACATCTCGACACCGACCGCGACACTCGGCATTCGCGGCACCACCGGTCTTGTCGAGGTACCGGCGGGCGCGACTGCGACCAGCAACAATGTCGGCATCAAGCTTTACCCCGACGCCGACGGGCATGTCGGCCGCATCGAGGTCAACGATCGCAGCGGCTCCTCGCTCGGCGTGCTGACGCGCGGCGCGAGCGGTTTTGCGATTCGTCCCGGCACCGGCGGCGCCCGCTTCGCCGCGGTGCCGCTGACGATCTCGCCGCAACAGATGACGCGCGATCAGGGCTTTGTCCGCCAGGTCCACAGCGCGCAGACGCTGGGCCGCCAGGTCGTGACCGAGCAGCGCGACTTCCGCCGCGCCAACCCCGATTTCCGCCGAGCCAATCCGGCCGCACCCTATCCGAACCGCGGCCAGCCGGTGCAGCCGAATCCGCAGCGCCAGAACGGCCTGCCGGGCCAGAATCGCAACGCCCCGCAGCAGCCGGGTCAGCAGAATCGTCCGGGTCAGTTGCAACAGCCCGGCCAGCCGAACCGTCCCGGCCAGCCGCAGCAACCAGGCGCGCCCGGCCGGCAAGGCTCGCAGCA
>NZ_JACMYO010000345.1 GCF_020889685.1 Bradyrhizobium oropedii | reverse complement strand
CAATGCCGCGCCCGCGCCGGCTGCGTCGCCCTCGCCCGCGCCGACCCCGTCGGCGTCACCCACGCCGGCGTCGAAATAGCCGCGTCGCGCGATCGGGACCGGCCGCGATTTTTTTCGCGGCTGGAACGGCTTGCGCCCTTAAAACGCCATCGCGGCACACCAGTTGTTAAATCGGATGGCGGAGATATCTTTCCCTCCACCGTGATGTTGGTCGAACCCAGGGGACGGGTTCGCTTAGTCCTCAATCTCAGGCCCCGTATGGTTTAACCGCGATGCGCGCCGTCGTCGCCGTCCTGTTGCTTGTCACCGCCGCCCACGCCGCCCTGTGGGGTCTCTTCCAGGAGAAGCAGTCGGCGCCCGATTTCCGTGGCACGCTGCCGAGCCTGTCCTACGCCCCGTTCGAGTCAGGGCACACCGTCGCCGATCTCGCTGCCGACACCGAGAAGGTGCGCACCGACCTGAAAAAGCTGTCCACGATCACAAAGGCGGTCCGCCTCTATTCGTCGACCGAAGGCAACGAGCTGGTGCCGCCGGTGGCCGCCGAGTTCGGCATGAAGGTCACGGTCGGGGCGTGGATCGACAAGGACGCCAACCGCAACAATCGCGAGATCGACGCCGCGATCAATCTTGCCAAGCGCAACAGCAACGTCATCGGCATCGTGGTCGGCAACGAAACCGTGTTCCGCGGTGAGCAGGTCCCGCTGGAGAACCTTGGCTCGGTTCCGGAAATCGGGGTGCCGCCGGAGGAATCCGAACGCATCCTCCGCGAGGAAGCCCAACGCCTTCACGACGCGGAATTGCAGCCCGAGGACAAGCGCGCCGAAGCCGTGAAATGGGCGATCGCCGAAAACAACGTGCACCGGCTGATCAAGGTGATCCAGCGGGTCAAGAAGTCGGTCAGCGTTCCCGTCACGACGGGTGAAATCTGGAACATCTGGCGCGATCATCCGCAGCTTGCCAATTCGTCCGACTTCATCGCTGCGCACGTGCTGCCCTATTGGGAAAACTTCACCGACAAGCAGGCGGTGGATCAGGCGGTCGACCGCTACAATCTGCTGCGCGACTCCTTCCCCGGCAAACGCATCCTGATCGCCGAATTCGGCTGGCCGAGCCAGGGCTACAATCTGCGCAACGCCGAGCCCGGCGCGTTCCAGCAGGCCACGGTGCTGCGCAACTTCGTCACCCGCGCCGAAGCCATCGGCATGGACTACAATATCGTCGAAGCCATCGATCAGCCGTGGAAGTTCTTCGAAGGCGGCGTCGGTCCCTACTGGGGCATCCTCAATGCCGATCGTGAGGCGAAGTTCGCCTGGACCGGTCCGGTCACCGATCTGAACTACTGGAAGATCGCGCTGGTCGCCGTGCTGGTCGGGCTGTTCATGTCGCTGCCGATCCTGCGGCTGGACCAGCCGACCGTGATGCAGGCGCTGCTGCTGTCGGCCGCCGCCAACGGTGTCGGCGCCTGGGTTGCGACCGTATTTTCATACTGGACCACGCACTATTTCGTCTGGGGCTCGGCCTTCGCCCTCAGCCTCGGCCTCGTGCTGCTGGTTCCGCTGGTCCTGATCGCGATGGCGCGGATCGAGGAGATCGCAGCGGTGGCGTTCGGCCGCGGCCCGCGCCGGCTGATCGGCAAGAGCGCGCCGCTGGCACCGGCCACGATCGGCGAGAACGTCAAGTTCCCAAAGGTCTCGATCCACATCCCGGCCTATTTCGAACCGGTCGAGATGCTGAAGCAGACGCTCGATGCGGTGTCGCGGCTCGACTATCCGAACTTCGAGTGCGTCTGCATTATCAACAACACGCCCGATCCCGATTTCTGGCGGCCAATCCAGGATCACTGCCGACTGCTGGGCGAGCGCTTCAAGTTCATCAACGCCGAGAAGGTGCAGGGCTTCAAGGCCGGCGCGCTGCGCATCGCGATGGACCGCACTGCGGCGGACGCCGAGATCATCGGCATCATCGACGCCGACTACGTCGTTCATCCGGACTGGCTGAAGGACCTCGTGCCGGCCTTCGCCGATCCGCGCGTCGGCCTGGTGCAGGCGCCGCAGGAGCATCGCGACGGCGACCGCTCGCTGATGCACTACATCATGAACGGCGAGTATGCCGGCTTCTTCGATATCGGCATGGTCCAGCGCAACGAGTTCAACGCCATCATCGTGCACGGCACGATGTGCCTGATCCGCCGCGCCGCGATGGACAAGGTCGGCGGCTGGTCCTCTGACACGATCTGCGAGGACACCGATCTCGGCCTCTCGATCCAGCAGGCCGGTTGGCTGACGCACTACACCAATGTGCGCTACGGCGAAGGGCTGTTGCCGGACACCTATGAGGCCTTCAAGAAGCAGCGACACCGCTGGGCCTATGGCGGCTTCCAGATCGTCAAGAAACACTGGCGGCGCTTCCTGCCCGGCGCCAGCCGGCTTACACCCGATCAGCGCCGCGAATTCTCGCTCGGCTGGCTCAACTGGCTAGGCGCCGAAAGTCTCGGCGTCGTGGTTGCGATCCTCAATCTGATCTGGGTGCCGATCGTCGCCTTTGCCGACATCGCGATCCCCGACAAGATCCTGACGCTGCCGATCATCGCCTCCTTCATCGTCTCGCTGGTCCATTTCGTCGCGCTCTACCGGCTGCGCGTGAACATCAAGGCCGGACAGATGCTGGGCGCCATGATCGCGGCGATGAGCGTACAGTGGACGGTGTCGCGCGCGGTGGCGCAGGGCCTGATCACCGAGCATCTCGCCTTCGCCCGCACCTCCAAGGGCGGCCTGTCGCGGATGTCGATCGAATTCCAGGCGTTCTGGGAAGCCGTGATCGGCGTGCTGCTGCTGATCGGCGCGACCGTGCTCGTCGTGACCAACGGCTACAAGCAGGTGCGCGAGATCTACATCTTCGCCGGCGTCCTGGTGTTGCAGAGCCTGCCATTCCTGGCGGCGGTCGCGATCGCGATCCTGGAGAATTCGCGGATCAACGAGTTCGCATTCTGGCGCAACAGCGCCATCCGCACCGCGGAACTGATCGGGTTGCGCCCGGTCAGCCTGCCCTCGGTCGCCGCCCCGCAGCAGCCGGTCGGCTCGGAAATCCGCCACGACAGCTGAGCCGACTTCAAGAAACGGCCCTAACCTCACGGGCCGGAACAGCAAATCCGCCGCAACGGTGCACAATTGACCGTCCGTCGGCTATTGACCCGATGGGCCCCGCCCCCTACACAGCGCGGGCTGAAGCATGATCCGGAGCGGTTTCACCGCTCGGTCCGGATCAGATGTTCAGGTGAGTGAGCGCGTAGCTCAGGCGGTAGAGCACGTGACTTTTAATCATGGGGTCGAGGGTTCGAGTCCCTCCGCGCTCACCAAGCAAAATCAATAGCTTAGACGAAATTCTGACAAAGGCCGAAATCAACCGTGTGGGCACCGTGTTGGCAAACGCGTTGCCCTGCTCGAGGCGCGCCGCCGCGACCCGGTATTGCCCGGCCATGACGAGCAGCGCTGCCCGGCTCTCGGGCAGCACGACCCTCTCCGCGTCCTGCCGGCAAATGCGCTCCAGGCGTCGATAGTCGTCGAGCTCTGATCCCATGGCGCGGGATCAGACTCCTGCGGGGATTCGCGGTCAAGGTCCAAAAGACTGGCAAGACCTAACTCGGGCAGCTGCCCAGTTTCACACGCCGCAGTGTGTGAATCGTGGATAAGCGGATCCGCTGGTTTCCTAGAA
>NZ_JACMYO010000344.1 GCF_020889685.1 Bradyrhizobium oropedii | reverse complement strand
GGGGGCATCAGCAAGACGGTCAGGGATATCGATGGAGTCA
This sequence comes from Bradyrhizobium oropedii, assembly GCF_020889685.1. Lineage (GTDB taxonomy): Bacteria > Pseudomonadota > Alphaproteobacteria > Rhizobiales > Xanthobacteraceae > Bradyrhizobium > Bradyrhizobium oropedii. The sequence continues at coordinate 3,692 of NZ_JACMYO010000344.1, read as the reverse complement.
GCACCGCCGTGCAAGGGGCGGCAGAAGAGCAGGAAGGCACGTTGCGTGAATTATCGCGTAGCCTTCAGGAGGCGTCGACGGGAGTGTCCGCCGTCGCAAGGAGCGTGACGGAGATATCGACGCGCTCACGCGACATCGAACAGGCGGCATCCGTCGTCTCGGAGCTCGTTAACGGCACGAACGCGCGCGTTTCGGAGCTCCGCGCAGATCTTCTCGTATCGCTGCGTCAGTCGAGCGCAAGCAATCGAGGTTTGGTCGAGCATCGGCGTCCCGTGCTGATTCCTGGAGAAGTGCGGTCGCGCGAACTACGCATTGCTGGCAATGTCCTGGATCTCTCCGGGTCCGGCCTGCGCTTTCGAGCGGACAGTGCAGATATCGGGTTGGTCGAGGGGGAAGCTGCCACCGTCGAAACGCGTCTGTTCGGGACCTTGACAGGCACAATAGTCGCAATTGGCAAGACGAGCATTCATGTTCAATTCCATGACCTGGACGCCAGTTCTCAATCGCGCATCGCATCTTGCCTGCGTCAGGTTGATGCCGAGCACCGCCCTTTCATCGATGCAGCAACTGCAGCTGCGAAAAAGATCGAAAGAGCCTTCGAACAGGCGATCGAAAGGCGCGAGGTGACACACGAGCAGATGTTTGACTCTCGCTATCGTCCGATCGTCGGAACTGATCCGGTGCAGTTCGAGACTGCATTTACCGCGCTGTGCGATCGGGTTTTGCCGTCTATCCAGGAGCCTGTTCTCAAGCTTGACCCGCGGATCGTACTCAGCGTTGCCGTCGATACCAATTGCTACCTGCCGACCCACCACATGCAGTTGTTCCAACCGCAACGTCCGGGCGATGCGGCCTGGAATGCGGCGAATTCGCGCAACCGGCGGTTCTTCAAGGACCGTGCAGGATTGACGGCGGCACGCACGACGCGGGAGTTTCTGATGCAGACATGTGACCGGAATATGGGAGGCGGTAAAGTCGTGACCTTAAGAGAAGTTGACGTGCCGATCGTCGTTGTGGGCCGCCACTGGGGCGCATTTCGATTGGCGTTCAAGGCGTGACCTGCAGGATCCATTAGAGTCGTCCGAATGGCAGCTGTCGGCGTCGAGCGTCACGAACGGTCAGCCGTGGAAACGAGGCGGCTGCAACGTCTGCGCCCGAGACGGGCACGATGGCTCGGCATCATGTACTGAGGCCCATGCGACCCCGAGGCCGACTGAAGTGGTGCGTTCGCCCTATCGAGGCCGCACCGGATTCAAACGGGTTGCAAAAGCGAGCGAATAGGCGTGCGAATGAATCCCTCGATCCGGCCGCTGAGGCACCGTTTCCGAGTCGTTAACCAGAGGTAAATCGGGCGGAAGATTTGCTCCGCTTGCGATTTTGCGACTCAGGTTATGTCTCGTCCAGTTGTTAGGACAGAGGACGGTCGCAATGTCAGGCGGCAATGCAAACGAGGCCTGCTCGGCCGGCGGAAGGCTCATCGCCTATTTCGTCGTCACGGGTTCGACGCTGGCGAGCATGGCGGTTCTCTTGTTCCGGGCGGTGCCGGCCTTGCTTCAAAACTGCGGCTGACAAGTCCGCTGCAACGCGTAGCGCTGCTTGTCGTTGCGGCCAGACTCACCCTAAGCCATCAGACGAAACTCGTTTCAGGATCCGGGTCCAAAGATGCGAAATTCTACGCGAGATCTGCCGACAAGTGGTTATGCGATCGTGGTCGACGGTTGCGTGAAGACGGAGTTCGAGACGAAAGGTGGCGTCGAACACGGAGCGCGCGATCTGAAGCGGCGATTTCCGATGTTGCAGGTCCGTGTCTACGACGCGCAGGCGCGATCGGATCACGAGATTCACGCGTTCTGACGTGGCGACCCAGACGGAATTTTAGAGTACCCGCGACGCAGCCGCGTGTGAGTTCGCGCTTTCGCGTCCAGCTCCCGGGGGATATATCGCTTCGCCGGAGACGAGCCCATGATCCAAAAGCGAACGAGTGAATCCAGCCGGCAGCCGCGGCGGGCAAGTCAGCGCCAAACAAGTTCAGACGGCGACGTTCAAAAGCGCATTGCGGGTTTGAGAGGTCTGCCCCGCGAGCAGCTGGCGGATGCGGTGTTCATGCTTGCGATGGACACGAAGCGGCAGAGCGCGCTGCTGCGAGAGGCGATCAATCAGCGTGTGGACGTCGAGCCCCATCCAAGCCAGGCCGCGGATGCGGATTTGGCGACGTATCTCGCGGTGGAAGCCGTGTCGACACTTCGTCACCACACCGCGGGCGCTCCTTCGTTTCTCGATGCGTTATTGCAACGCTCGCGTGACGTTCGTTTCACCGTTGATCAGGCCGAGGCCGTTGCACTGCTTGCAGGACGCTGCGGGAGCCGCGGATCGAAGGTATCCTCGAAGGGCTTCGGCTCGCCGGCGTCCTGAACGAGCCACATAAGGATCGCCATGCAGGCTTCGGCACCTGAGATGAGAGTTGCCACAATCGCTTGATCGCCTCTGGTCGGGACTCTGACGCGTCGCACTGGCGCTATCCGCGGGCATGCTCGCTTGGAATCGGCGCAGCAGATCAGTCAGCTACGCGCTGACAGGTCGAAAAACTTCGAAAGCTCGGCGTGGGCTAGTCGGTCCCCGCCAAAGGTCTTGCTGAGTGGCCGCGGCGAGAAGCCGATAAGCTGCGATTTTGCGGCCGCTGCCATGCGAGGATCTTTCTTCAGAACGTCCAACGCGTAGGGGTCGACGATGAAGAGCTTGAGGCCTTGCTTCAGGGCCTCGGCGATGGCGTCATTGATGTGAGCGTCGCCGAAGCTGTAACCGATCACCATCAGCCGTGCTGACGGCCGCAGCAGCATCTTACGGAACTCAGCATGGTACCACGTCAGCAGGGGATAACGGCCGATGCTGACAGCCTTCTGACCGCCCATGATGAGCACGCGCTGCCCGACTGATGATTCGACCCAATTCACCGAGCCATGAAGCTTCACGTAGGGCTGCACCGAGCTCGGCATGGCGAAGTCGGACGGGTTGGGCTCCATGATGGCGAATTTGTCCTGGCGGGCCCCGCTCGGGGTGAACCCCGGCATGTACTTGACGCCGGGGAGGTGGAGCCGGCCCCAGTTCAGAGCGCCTCCGACGACGGGGGCATAATGTTGCTCGATCAGGGCGTCCTGGTTGAGCGTGAACAGCGCATGAAACCGGCTCAGGAAGCTTTGCAGAGAGTAGGCGACCTGTGGGGGATCCTCGAACTCGAACTTCACGTGCATGAAGCCATTATTCATGGCGTTGAAGATCCCAACGACCGCGGTGAGGAGCGCGTCATGCCGCTTCTTGTCATCAGGATCGCCTGAGAGATGGAGGTCAGCCAGCACCTGCTCGAAGCCCGCAGCGAAAAGCCGTTCGCGGGTCACCTCGTCAACATCCGGGTCGGCCAAAAGAGAACTGAACGCCTCGGATGCAAGGGGACCGCCCCAATTATAGGAAAAGCCTGCGCCTGTCAGAAGTATGAATGTCATCTCACACCCTGGGCTTATCTGTCATCGCCTGGACCAGGTCGCGACCGGTCTCGCTCGCACCATCCATCGATATCATCGTTCAACGGCTGGCTCCTGGTTCAACGCGCTCCATCGCGCCAGGACAGTAGCCGGATAGACGGGGACAACAAAGCGGGTTGGCTTGGGATCGCGATGCAACCACCGGTAAATTTGATA
>NZ_JACMYO010000343.1 GCF_020889685.1 Bradyrhizobium oropedii | reverse complement strand
GGGACGACGACGGGACCTGTTGAACTAATTCGACACCATCCCCGACCAAGACAATGCCCACCTTTTCGCGGCGGGCTGCCCTGCGCCCCGATCTTGGGCTACGGTGCCGCCGTCTCGTCCTTCAGGAGTTGCCCTGTCATGTCGACCAGCTGGATCGTTATCGGCGTCATCGTCCTTCTCGTGCTGTTTGCGTTCGGCGCCTACAACCGCCTCGTCGCGCTCGGCCAGCGGGTCAGCCAGGCCTTTGCCGACATCGACGTGCAGCTCAAGCAGCGCCACGACCTGATCCCGAACCTGGTCGAGACCGTGAAGGGCTATGCCGCGCATGAGCGCGGCACGCTCGACGACGTCATCAAGGCGCGCAATTCGGCGATCTCGGCGCAGGGTCCGGCCCAGGTCTCGGCGGCCGAGAACCAGCTCTCCGGCGCGCTCGGCCGGCTGATCGCGCTGTCGGAGGCCTATCCGGACCTCAAGGCCAACGCCAATTTCCAGCAGCTCGCCTCCGAACTGTCCGATCTCGAGAACAAGATCGCCGCCAGCCGGCGTTTCTTCAACAACGCGGTCCAGGAATACAACACCGGCATCCAGCAGATGCCGGCTGCTTTGTTCGCCGGCATGTTCGGCTTCACCCGCAAGGATTTCTTCGACCTCGGCGCCAGCCGCACGGAGGTCGAGGCGGCACCGAGCGTGAAGTTCTGATTACTTCCTTCGAGATGACGCCCCTTCGGTCTTTCCGGGGCGATGCAACGCATCGAACCCGGAATCTCATCTCACTCACTAATCTCGAGATTCCACAAAGCGCAATTGCGCATTGGGGTTCGCGCTTTCAGCGCGCCCCGGAATGACGGTGAGAAGCGGAAGCGCACCATGGCCGCCTATGGTCTCTACACGCATATCGCATCGAACAAGTTTCGTTCGATGCTGCTGCTCGCGGGCCTGTTCCTGCTGATCTACGTGCTGGTCTATGCCGGCGCGCTGGTCGCGGAGGTGATGGTCGATAGCGGCCGCACGGTCGACTATTATCTGACGCGGGCCTCGCGCGATCTGGTGTCGGCCTTCCCGTGGGCGACGATCGCGGCCGCGGCCTGGATCGTGATCGCCTATTTCTTCCACCAGAAGATGATCGATGCCGTCACCGGCGGCGAGAGCGTGACGCGGCAGCAGCAGCCGCGGCTCTACAATCTCCTGGAAAACCTCTGCATCTCGCGCGGCATCCCGATGCCGAAGCTGAAGGTGATGGACAGCCCGGCTCTGAATGCGTTCGCGACCGGCCTCAACCCGCGGCAATACTCCATCACGGTCACCACGGGTCTGTTGAACGCGCTTGATGACCAGGAGATCGAGGCCGTGCTCGGCCACGAGCTCACCCATATCAAGAACGGCGACGTGCAGCTGATGGTGGTCGCGGTGATCATCGCCGGCGTGGTCGGTTTCCTCGGCGAGCTGTTCTTCCGCCTGTTCACGAATCTGTCGTGGAACTCGAGCGGAGGCGGCTGGTCGTCGTCGTCGTCATCCTCCTCATCGTCGAGGTCTTCCTCGGACCGCGACAGCAAAGGCTCCGGCGGCGGCGCCATCATCGTGATCATCATCGCGGTCGCGCTGATCATGCTGGCTTGGCTGCTGTCGCAGGTGGTCAAGCTGGCGCTGTCCCGGTCACGCGAATTTCTTGCCGATGCCGGATCGGTCGAGCTGACCAAGAACCCCGATGCGATGATCTCGGCGCTGCGCAAGATCGAGAACCGCGGCGAGCTGCCGGACGCCACCTCGGCGGTGATGGAACTCTGCGTCGACAATCCGCGCGAGGGCTTTGCCGACCTGTTCGCCACCCACCCGTCAGTAAAGTCCCGGGTCGATGCCCTGGTGAAATATGCCGGCGGCCACGATCCCGGACCACTGGCGCTGCCGGATGAGACGGAGCCGCAGGACCAGTCGTCCACGGCAGGCGACCAGCCCCCGCCGGAGACCCATGGCCCGTGGGGTGACACGCAGCCCGCACAACCGAACAATCCGCCGCCGCTGCCGGGCACTGGTCCCAGGCAGGGACCGTTTGGTCCGCTTCAAAGTCCGCTCCAGGGCCCCTGGGGCCCGCACCGCTGATCGTGCCCTAGGTTACTCAGTCCATTAAGGAAATCCCCACCAAGCCGGTCATGGGCACCTTAAGGAATTGAATTCTCCCTCGTTTCTGCCATGTTCGCGCCCAAAGCAGTGTGGGGACTTGCCGATCGCCATCGCGGTCGGGAGCGCGCTTTAAGGGACTTCCATGGCAAAGCCGGTTGTGATCGTGGTGGGCGCTGACAAGGGCGGGGTCGGCAAGACCACCGTCTCGCGGACGCTCCTGGACTATTTCAGTGCCAACAACGTACAGACCCGGGCGTTCGACACCGAGTCGCCGCGCGGCACGCTGAAGCGCTTCCACCCCGACATCACCGAGATCGTCGACATGACGACGACCGCGGACCAGATGAAGATCTTCGATACGCTGAACGCCGGTTCCTCGGTCACCGTGATCGACGTCCGCGCCGGCCTGTTGTCGCCCGCGCTGGCCTCGCTGCGCGACATCGGCTTCCTCGACGCCGCGCGCTCCGGCCAGATCACCTTCGCCGTGTTCCACATCCTGGGCCCGTCGATCGCCTCGCTGGACGAGATCGCCGAGACCGCCAACTTCATGAGCGGCGCGAAGTATTTCCTGGTGAAGAACTTCATCAACGACACCCAGTTCTTCCAGTGGGACCAGGCGACCTACAATTCCTACTTCCACCGCATCAAGGATGCCGTGGACCTCACCATCCCGAAGCTCAACGAAATGGCCTACGAGCAGGTCGAGGTCTCCTCGGTTCCGTTCCTGAAATTCGTCGCCAACAAGGGCATCAACGACGACGCCGCGAACTACTCCTTCGTGCTGCGCGGCTATGTCCGGCACTGGCTCGCCAATGTCTGGAGCGAGTTCGACCGGATCAAGCTGACCGACCTGGTCGGCGCCAAGTCGGCCAAGGGCGAAAAATAGTCGCGCCTGGCAGCGGAAAAGTCGCGCCCGGGGTAGCGAAAAAGTCGCACCCGGGGCCGCGATGGGGCTGGATTAGGCGAAAATTTGGCCTGATATAGCGGGCGATGTCATCCACGCCCGTTTACATCATCTGCTCGCCCCGCCCGCAGGTCGGCAAGACGCTGATCGCGCGGCTGCTTGGCGAATTCCTGCTGCTCAAGAACGGCGATGTGGTCTGCTACGACATCAATCTGAAGGAACCGTCGCTGCTCGACTATCTGCCGCGGATCACGGAAACCGCTGACGTGATCGACACCTACGGCAAGATGCAGCTGATGGACCGGCTCATCGTCAATGACGGCATCGCCAAGGTGGTGGACCTCGGCTACCACGCGTTCGACGAATTCTTCAAAATGTGCGACCAGATCGGGTTGATGAAGGAGGCGCTGCGCCGCCGCGTCGCGCCCGTGATCCTGTATGTCGCCGATGCCGACCGCGCCTCGGTGCGCGGCTACCAGATGCTGGCTGGCCTGATCCCGCCGAATGGGCTCGTCGTAATCGACAATGAATTCGTGGTGCGCGGCGAGCTGCCGCCGGTGATGACCGCGAGCCGGGTGCTGCGCTTCCGCGCGCTGCCGGTGTTCCTGAAGACCTATATCGACCGGCTGACCTTCTCCTTCACCGGCTATCTGCGCCAGGAGAAGGACTCATCGACCGAGCTGCATCAGTGGATCCGGAAGAACTACACCACGTTCCGGGATCTCGAGCTGAGCATGCTGTTGCAGCGGGGATGATCGTCG
>NZ_JACMYO010000342.1 GCF_020889685.1 Bradyrhizobium oropedii | reverse complement strand
CGCGCTGATCGTGCTGCGCCAGGCGCTGGCCTCGCTCGGCGCTGGCGATGCCGCCAAGCCTGCGTCGACACCACGTCAACAGCCAGCGCTGCCGAGCGTCGCGACGGCGCCGAGCCTCGCACCGTCGGGCACAGCCGGCCTCGACGTTCAGGAGATTTTGCTGCCGCAGGCCCGCGTCCCGATCGCCGAGGATGTGACCCGCGGCGCCAGCGGGCTCGCCGGCGCACTTGCGGATGCGCTCGATGCCGGCCCGTCCGCGGGCGGCACGCTCAATCTGATCCAGGAAGCGCTGCACGAGCTCGGCAATCCGGCACGGCAGGGTGCCGTGCCGCGGGAGATGCTGCCCGGCGATGTGCCTGCACGCGGCAACACGCCGCCACCGCCGTTTCATGGCGCGCTGCCGTCGGCCCAGGCGATTGCCGAGCCGTCGATTGCTCCAAGCACGCCGCTCGCAACCGCCGCGCATCGTCTGTTGGAAAACACCGACGCGGCACTGGCGCGGCAGACGCTGCTGCAGGTCGCCTCGCTGCCGGGCCACGGCGATGGTGCGCGCACGCAGCTCGACGCCATGGTGCCGCGCTGGAATTTCGAGATCCCGTTCCTGACCCAGCAGGGCACGGCGATGGCTCAGTTCGAGATTTCCCGCGACGGCGGCGGCACCGAAGTCGAAGCCGCCAAGCGGGTGTGGCGGGCGCGTTTCACGCTCGACGTCGAGCCGGCCGGGCCGGTGCACGCGCTGGTCTCACTGAACGGCGAACGCACCTCGGTGCGGATGTGGGCCGAGCGTCCCTCGACCGGAGCGCAACTGCGCGCCGGCGCCTTCGAATTGAGCCAGGCGCTCACAAGGGCCGAGCTTACGCCCGGCGATATCGAGATCCGCGACGGCAGCCCGCCGCAACCCGCGCCCGCGCGCGCCGGCCATTTCCTGGACCGCGCATCATGAGCGAGACGCAGAACCAGCTCGCGGTCGCGCTGCATTACGACCATGCCGGCGCGCCGCGCGTGGTGGCGAAAGGCAAGGGCGCGATCGGCGCCAAGATCATCGAGGTCGCCAAGGCCAACGACATCCCGATCGAGGAGAACGAGGTCTTGGCCGGCGCGCTCTCCAATGTCGAGCTCGGCGACGAGATCCCGGCCGAGCTCTACAAGGCCGTCGCCGAAGTGCTGGTGTTCGTGCTGCGCATGTCGGGCCGGGCGCGATAACTTTCATTGCCATCCTTTCACCACGATGGCATCCACCATCGTCGTTAACCCGAACCTGTCCAGGACGTGTCGTGATCCATCGCCGCCATGCGCTCGGTCTGCTTGCTGCCGCCACCATCCTGCCGTCGCGCAGTTTTGCGAATGTGTCGTACCAGCGCAGCGAGTTTCGCGAGGATCTCGCGAAACGGTTCTTCGATCTCGGCACCGAGGGCACCTTCGTCGGCTACAAGATCGACGATTATCTGATCATCGCGAGCGACAAGACCCGCTCCGGCGAGGGCAGGCTGCCGGCCTCGACCTTCAAGATCCCGAACGCGCTGATCGCGCTCGAGACCGGCGTGGTGCAGGACCCCGACAAGGACGTCTTCAAGTGGGACGGTGTCACCCGCAGCATCGAGGCCTGGAACAAGGATCACACGCTGCGCTCGGCGATCGCGGTGTCGGCATTCCCGGTGTTCCAGGAGATCGCCCGTCGCATCGGCGAGGAGCGGATGAAGAAGTATGTCGACATCATCGACTACGGCAATCGCGACATCGGCGGCGGCATCGACCGGTTCTGGGTCTCGGGCAATTTGCGGATCGATCCGATGCAGCAGATCGATTTCCTCGACCGGCTGCGCCGGGGCGTGCTGCCGGTCGGCAAGCGCAGCCAGCAGCTGGTGTGCGACATCCTGCCGGTGACGAAGGTCGGCGACGCCGTCATTCGCGCCAAGACCGGCCTGACCGACAAGGAGCACGGCTCGCTCGGCTGGCTGGTCGGCTGGTCCGAGAAGGGCGGTGACGTCACGGTGTTCGCGATGAATATGGACTGCAAGACCCAGGCGCAGATCGACGCGCGGATCAGCGTCACGCAGCAATGCCTCACCGATATCGTCGCGCTGTGACGAGCTGATCTGCGCGCGTCGCGGCTGGTGATCGCCGGTAAGCTCGACTAGCATCCCCCGCAAATCAAAGCGGAGGAAATCATGCGTTCGGCAACAGTCTGGCTCTCATCGCTCACGCTCGCCGCGGCGGGCGGCTGGCTCGCAGCCACGGCGTTTTCGGCGCCGGCCACCAGCAAGGAGCCGCGCTTCCCGCAGCTCACCATGGATCAGCTCAACGATCTGCAGAAACCGCTCGGCGAGCAGATCATGAAGGTGTCGAGCGTCGGCATCGGCGGGCCCTACAATCCGATCATTCGCAGCCCGGTGCTCGGCCAGCGCCTCTACGATCTTTTCTACTATCTGCGCTGGCAGACTTCGGTGCCGACGCGGCTGAACGAATTCGCGATCCTGATCATCGGCCGGCAGTGGCGCTCGCAGGTCGAGTGGTTCGCGCATGCGCCGCTCGCGGCCAAGGCCGGGCTGTCCGCCGACGTCATCGCCGAGTTGAAGGCCGGCAACCGGCCGTCGAAAATGGCCGACGACGAGGCCGTCGTGTACGACTTCGTCACCGAGCTCAGCACGACCAAGAAGGTGTCCGACGAGACCTATGCGCGGGCGAAAAAGATCTTCAACGATCAGCAGATCGTCGATCTCACCGCGCTCGCCGGCAATTACGTGATGGTCGCGATGATCCTGGCGATGGCCGAGGAGACGGTGCCGCCCGGTAAGGAAGAGCCGTTCAAGGTTGGAGAGAAGTAGGGCGCTGCATCGATCGGGCGCGCCTCAGCGTCCGATCGCCCGCTGCAAGGCCGGCATAAGTTTCGGATCGCGGCATTGCGCGACGTTGAAGCGCATGAAACCGGTGGCCGATTGCGTGGTGCTGAACACGTTGCCCGGCGCCAGCACGATGTTGTCGGCGAGCGCAGCGCGCGCCACGTCGGCGGAATCGCAGCCGTCGGGCAGGCGGCACCAGAGCTGGAAGCGGCCGCGCGGCATCAGCCACGGCTCGATGCCGATGCGTTGCAGCTTCTCGCCGACGTCGCGGCGGGCGCGCACCAGCCGCCGGCGCAGCTCCTCGACGTGCTTGCGGTAGAAGCCGGTCGCCAGCACGCTTGCGATGATTTCGGTCGCGACCGCGCAGGGGCCGCCGAATCCGGTCGCGACTTGCAGATCGACCAACTGCTCGATCCAGTCGGCGCGCGCCGCGATGAAGCCGCAGCGCAACGACGCCGATAGCGTCTTGGAGAAGCTGCCGATCCGGATCACGCGGTTGAGCCCGTCGAGCGCCGCGAGCCGCGCCGACGGCTCCGGCTCGAAATCGGCGAAGATGTCGTCCTCGACGATGGTGAGATCGTAGCCGGTGGCGGCATTGAGCACGCGGTGGGCGGTCTGTGGCGACATCGTGGCCCCGGTCGGATTGTGCAGCCCGGACACGGTGATGTAGAGCCGCGGTCGCTCGGCTTCGAGCACCGCCTCGAAGCTTGCGACATCGGGGCCCGCAGGCGTGTAGGGCACGCTGACGAGCTTGACCTGATGGGCGCGCAGCAGCGCGCGGAAATTGAAATAGCAGGGATCGTCGACCAGCACGGTGTCGCCGGGCCGCAGCAGGAAGCGGCAGATCAGGTCGATCGCCTGGGTGCCGGACATCGTGAGCAGCACCTGCTCGGGCGATACTTCGAGGCCCTCGTCGGCGAACCGCGCCATCAGCGTGCGGCGCAGGGCCAGCGAGCCGCGCGTCGCGCCGTAATCG
>NZ_JACMYO010000341.1 GCF_020889685.1 Bradyrhizobium oropedii | reverse complement strand
TGGGTCCCTGCTCCCGTGCGCAATTGCGCACCAGGCAGGGACGACACCGAATTTGACGTGGCATCCCCGCCAAGCTTTTGGGGTCATCACCCGCCGGGCAATGACAGTCTTTTTGAGGCCGAATCTGGTAACACCGACTCTATGACCGCACCTGAAGCCTTGTCAGACGCGTCCGCCAAGCCACCCGCTGCCCCCGCCGCCACTTCCTGGCGCGACGGCTTGGCGGTGTACCTGCAGCCGCGGGTGCTGATCGTGCTGCTGCTCGGCTTCTCTTCGGGCCTACCGCTGGCGCTGTCGGGCTCGACGCTGCAGGTCTGGATGAAGGAGGCCGGGGTCGATCTCGGCACCATCGGGCTGCTGGCGCTGATCGGCACGCCCTACACGCTGAAGTTCCTCTGGGCGCCGCTGGTGGACGCGCTGCACGTGCCGCTGTTCACGCAGGTGTTCGGACGGCGCCGCGGCTGGCTGCTGCTCTCGCAGCTGTTGCTGATCGCGGCGATCGTGGTGCTGGCGGTGGCCGATCCGGCACGCTCGCCGTGGTTCGCGGCCTTTGCAGCGCTATTGGTCGCAACGGCGTCGTCGACGCAGGACATCGTGGTCGACGCCTTCCGCGTCGAAAGCCTGCCCGAAAGCGAACAGGCCGCCGGCATGGCGTCCTATGTCGCGGCCTATCGCGTCGGCATGCTGGTCTCGACCGCCGGCGCGCTGTTCATCGTCAGCGGCTTCGAATCCGCCGGCCTTGCGCGCTCTTCGGCGTGGATGTGGGGCTATATGGTGATGGCCACGCTGGTCGTGATCGGCATCGTCACATCGCTTGCGGCGACCGAGCCGGTCCAATCGAGAGGCGCGGAGGCGGCCACCCACGCGCAGAACGCAGCAGAGCGCGTGCTGCACGCCGCGCTCGGCGCTTTCTCCGAATTCCTCAGCCGCAAGGACGCACTTGCCGCGCTCGCCTTCGTGGTGCTGTTCAAGTTCACCGATGCGTTCTCAGGCACCATGACCGCGCCGTTCGTGATCGACCTCGGCTTTTCCAAGGTCGACTACGCGGCGATCGTGAAGGGCGTCGGCCTTGCCGCAACGCTGATCGGCGGCTTTGCCGGCGGCTTCGTGGCGCGGCGCTATTCGCTGGCAACCAGCCTGTGGATCGGCGGCGTGCTGCAGGCGGTCGCCAACCTGTCGTTCTCCTGGCTCGCCCATGTCGGGGTCGATCAATGGGCGCTGGCGCTTGCGATCACGGCGGAGAACTTCACCAGCGCGATCGGCACCGTGATCTTCGTCGCCTACCTCTCGGCGCTGTGCCGCAATCCGCTACACACCGCGACCCAGTATGCGCTGTTGACGGCGCTCGCGGCGGTCGGCCGCACCTATCTGTCATCGGGCGCGGGCTATATCGCCAAGGCGGTCGGCTGGCAGGTGTTCTTCGTGATCTGTGTGGTGGTCGCGATCCCGAGCCTGATCCTGCTGCTCTGGCTGCAACGGCGCGGGCATTTTGATGAGTTGGGGCCGGTGCGGGTTTAGCCCAATTGTCGTAGCTCGGATGGAGCGAAGCGCAATCCCGCCACACATTCATTGTCGTCCCGGCGAAAGCCGGGACCCATAACCACAAATGTTTGTGGCGCGAAGGCTGGGGCCCCAACTTGCTTCAACAACGACCATTGGTGGTTATGGGTCCCGGATCGCGCTTCGCTTGTCCGGGACGACGAGGAATTAGCTGTTCGGGAAACCTCTCGATTGGCGCGCCCTACTTCGCCACCACGCTCCACTTGGTGACGATGGCTTCGCTCATCTCGCCGGCGTCCTTGGCGCAGACGACTTCGTCGACCTTCACCGAGATGGCCTTGCCGGAGAGGCTCTTGAGCTGCGCGGCCTGCGCATCGTTGGTCGGAATCAGCTGGAAGGTTTCCGGCCCGGTCTCGAGATTGCAGAGACCGTTCGGCGGCGGCAGGCGGCGCGGCTCGCTGGTGATCTGGTAGGTCGCGACACGCTTGCCGCGGTTCTTGGTGTCGCGCACCTTCATGACGCCAAGTTCCCCCGACAGCACGTCGCCGGCGTGGATCATCTTGCCGGGCTTCTGCGGCGCATCGCTCTGCTGCGCGATCGCGCCGGGCGCGGCGAAAATTGCCGCGAGACACGCAAAGCCCAAGCGTACGCCGAATCGGTGTGTCGTCATTTGCCGTGGTTCCGTATTTGATTCTTTAGAGCGTGGATGACCGTCCCCGAATCGACATCCACCCTATCATTTTGTTTCAGCGCGATCTTTTCGACTTGTGACCGATCACCCGGCGAATATCACCGAACTGGCCTTCGAGCGCGCTAGAACAGCGTCCGCTGCCGCATGGCAGCCGATAGCGTACCTTCATCGAGATAATCAAGCTCGCCGCCGACAGGCACGCCATGCGCAAGCCGCGTCACCCGGACATTGGCCTCCGACAGCAGGTCGGTGATGTAATGCGCTGTGGTCTGGCCATCGACGGTCGCATTCAGTGCCAGGATGATCTCGCTGACTTCAGGCGCATGCGCGCGCGCCACCAGCTGATCGATGGTGAGATCCTGCGGACCGACACCGTCGAGCGGCGACAGCGTCGCGCCGAGCACGTGATAGCGGCCATTGGTCGCATTGGCGCGTTCCAGCGCCCAGAGATCGGCGACGTCGGCGACCACGACGATGATCGCGGGATCGCGGCGCGGATCGGTGCACACCGTGCAGGGGTTTTGTGTATCGATGTTGCCGCAGGTCTTGCAGACCTGGATCTTGTCGATCGCGACCTGCAGCGCCGCGGTCAGCGGCGTCATCAACGCCTCGCGCTTCTTGATCAGATGCAGCGCCGCGCGCCGCGCCGAGCGCGGCCCGAGCCCGGGCAGCCGCGCCAGCAACTGGATCAGGCGTTCGATCTCGGGACCGGCAACGCTTGCAGCCATTAGAGCATGATCCGGAAAAGTGCGAAGCGGTTTTCCGAAGAGATCATGCTCAAACAAAGAACCAAAGCACGATGATTCATCTTAATCTCGTCGAGCTCTAAGTCGGACCAAATCCCGGCGGCAGGCCGAGCCCGCCAGTGAGTGCCATCATCTTCTCCTGCATCGCCGCCTCGGCCTTGCGGCGCGCATCGCCATGCGCGGTGACGAGCAGATCCTCGAGCACCTCGCGCTCTTCCGGCTTCATCAGCGACGGATCGATCTTGACGCCCTTCACTTCCATCTTCGCAGTCATGCGCACCGCGACAAGGCCACCGCCGGAGATGCCCTCGACCTCGACATTGCCGAGTTGCTCCTGCATCTCCTGCATCTTGGATTGCAGCTGCGCTGCCTGCTTCATCATGCCGAGAAAATCAGCCATGCGTGCGTTCCTGTAATCAGATCAATCGTCGTCGCTGTCGGAAGTTTCAATCGGGTCTTCACCGGTCGCATCCGCCACCGGAACCTCAGGGGCAAGGCGACGTACCTCGACCACCTTGGTGCCGGGGAAGCGCGCCAGCACCTCCTGCACACGCGGATCGGCTTCGGCGGCGCGCTGATGCTCGCTGCGCGCCAATTCGTTCTGCGAGCGCACCGTCGGCTGGCCGGCCTCGTTGGAGATGATCACGGTCCAGCGCCGCCCGGTCCACAGTTCGAGCTTGCGCGACAAATCGGTGATGAGCGCGCGCTGTGCCTTCGGCTCGAGCGCGATCTCGAGCTGGCCATCCTCGATGCGCACCAGCCGCACATCGGCCTCCAGCGCGGCCTTGGTCATGATGTCGCGCCTCTCACCGGCAAGCGCGATCAGTTGCGGAAAACTCGTGATCCGCAGCACCGGAACGGCATCGGTGGCCGGGGCCGCCATCTGCGGCCGCGCTGCGAGGTCGGCGCGCGG
>NZ_JACMYO010000340.1 GCF_020889685.1 Bradyrhizobium oropedii | reverse complement strand
GGCTGGAGCGCCGGCGGCAACATTGCAGCCGTCACCTGCCAGCTCGCGCGCGATCGCGGCGGGCCCGAGATCGCGGGCCAACTCCTGATCTGCCCGGTCACCGATTCCTCCTTCGACCGGCAGTCCTATGTCGACAACGCGGCCGGTTACTTCCTGACCCGTGGCCTGATGTTCTGGTTCTGGGACCTGTACTGCTCGCCGGCCGACCGCACCGATCCGCGCGTCGCGCCGCTGCGCGGCAAGCTCGAAGGCCTGCCGCCGGCGTTCATCGCGACAAGCGAGTTCGATCCGCTGCGCGACGAGGGCATCGCCTATGGCGACGCGCTTGCGAAAGCCGGCGTCAAGGTCGAGCAGCTCAAGGCGCAGGGCCATTTCCACTCGTCGTTCGTGATGGTCGACGTCATCATCACCGGCGTCGGCGGCCGCGTGAAGATGGCGAAGGCGCTGCGCCGCTTCGCCGGACTGCCTGAGGAGCTCGAGCAGGACAACGCTGCAGCGCCGGAGGTCAACGCTGCGGCGAACTAGGTCGGGATTGACTTGCAGCCGCAACTGCGCTGCGCTCCCTCTCCCGCTTGCGGGCGCTCGCGGGGGAGGCGCGTTGGCAAAATATCGAAAACAACCCCATGCAAAGGAGCCGGCGGTGGCCGGCGTTCGACCCAGCTACTTGACACGTCGGGCAACTCACGGATATATTTCGAATATTCCGAAATCACGCAGACGCACGCTCGCCCCAGGGCGCTAGCCGAGCTCGAACGTCGTGACGCCGAACACGCGATCGATCCGCAAGGGCGGGATCGCGCCGGTATACATCCGCGCGGTCTCGAACACCGGTGCCAGTCCGAGGCCTTGCGCCAGCGCGAAGGCGTCGCGGTTGACCGCGGGCACATCGAGGAAGATCTCGCCGCTGCCGGCGTTCGCCAGCAGTGCCGACAGGATGATCTCTGCGCTCGCGCGATCATCGGCGACGAGCGGACCGATCTTGCGGCCGGTTCGGCAGGGACGGATCACGCCCCATCCGGCCAGCCTGCCGTCGCGGATCAGCCCGCGTCCGACATGTCCTTGCGTGTTGATCCAGGCGCGCAGGAAGGCCGGGCGCGTCGCCGGAAACACCGTGGCGTCATCGGCCTCGATCAGCGCCATAGGTACATCGCTCAGCGCAACGACGCCGGTGCTCGGCGCCGGAGGTGCTGTGATCGTGCCGCCGTAGCGCACATTGGCATAAGCGAGCGTGAAGCCGGACTTTTGGTAGTTCGCCTGTTGCGCCACCACGCCGTCGAGGCCGATCACGCGCCGATCAGCATGCGCGATCGCGGCGTTCCATATCTTCAGGCCGTAACCTCGGCCGCGCAGATCCGGACGCACGATGTAGAATCCCAGGAAGGAAAATTGTGTGCCGTAATTGACGCAGGAGATCACCGCGGCCGGCTGGCCGTCGAACTCGCCGATGAAAAAGCCCTGCGGGTCTTCGGCGGCAAAGCAGGGCGAATCTGCGAGACCGGGATTCCATCCCTCTGCCGCGGCCCAGTCGATCGCGAGCGCGATCTCGTCTGATCGCATCTGCCGGATGGTGAGGTCGTTCATTGCGGATGATCACCTCGAATTAGCGGCGCAACAGCCATGGTAGCGCGATAATGGCTCTCCGTCATTGCGAGCGGAGCGAAGCAATCCATCGTGCCGCGAGCAAGAAGGGTGGATTGCTTCGCTCCGCTCGCAATGACGAAAGATCAGTTCGCCTGCTTCGGCCGGTATGGTGCGGCGCCATGCTCAAGCGATCCGAAGGGCGAGGCTGACCAGTTCCGGCTGGCGGTGCGTGCCGGTTTTGGCGAAGGCCGACTTCAACTGGTTGCGTGCCGTGTCACGAACGATTCCGAGCCGTTCGGCCGCGTCGGTGATCGAGAGGCCGCCCGCGAGCAGCGCCACCAGCCGCGCTTCCGCCGGCGTGAGGTCGAATGCCTGCGCGATCAAGCCGGGCTCGGGCATCGCGCGCGGCGTCAAATTGGCGAAGACCAGCATCGCCCGCGCGCCGAGGAAGACGTTGCGTGCCGCACCGTCGACCGGCAACACGCGCAAAACCACCGGCCCCTTGTGCGTACGTCGGATCAGGATCGGCTCGATCGGCAGTGCCGCGCGCTCGGGTGCGGCGCGGATCAGATCGACGACTTGATCAAGCCGCGCCTGTGCCGCTCTGTCGCGCACGATCAGCCGGCGATCCCTGATTCTGATGTCCGCGTCGAAGCCGGCATCGGCGGCTTCGTTGCGATCGATCACGAGGCCCGCGCGGTCGAGTACGACCGCCGGCTGCCGCACCCGGTCGAGAATGCCGGTCATGGAGGAGAGCGCGATGCGGCCGACCACAGTCGACAGTGTCGCTGTCTCCGTCAGGCGCGGCCCAAGCTGCGCCAGCAGCCGCGTCTCGCGTGTCTCGAAATGTCCTTCCTTTCCGGTGCGCTGCAACGTCAGCACCCACGGTGCGCTGTCGGCCCAGAAGCCGATGCCGGCGAACCATTTGAAGCCGAACGGATACAGCACCTCATTGTACATCGGATCCGACCGGATCTGCTCGGGCGTCAGCAAGTCCTGATCGGTGATCACTTCGCCGGCCATTGCTCGCGGAACGCCTGAAGCGCGCGAATCCTGCTCATGCCAGTTGTGTGCGAAGTAGAGCTGCACCATCTCTTCGGTCGACGCCGTGCGTGGCACGTCCGGTGTCCGCACGTCGCTTTGCAGCAGCACGGCGCCGGTTGCGCTCACCGCTGCGCAGATCGACGTCATGATGTCGGTCCACGCCGTCGGGTCGACCACGGCGTCCCCCAGCCGCGCCATCACGCTGGACATTTGATCTGGGTCGATATCCCCGTTCATGCAGGGGATTGTCGCGCGAGGTGGCGTCACGCGACAAGCGCCAAGTTACGGTCCTTCCAAAGGAAATAGTCGGATTGGATCGTCGCTCGCCTGTCTTGCGACGGCGGGGGATCAATCCGCCTGCTTCGGCCGGTACGCCGCAAAGAACACCCGCGTCGCGCTGTCGACGACGGTTGCAATCCGCTCCGGCGAGGGCGACGGATTGGCCTGGAAGATGAACGCCTGGAACAGCGTCGCCTGGCACATCTGCATGAACTGCCAGGCCGCGAGCTGCGTGTCGTCCATCACGAGTTCACCGAGTGCGGCGCGCGCCTCCAGATAGGCGGCGAAGCGGTCGACGGTGTGGGCGATCACATGGGTGTAGAACCGGCTGCCGAGCTCGGGCATCCGCTCGGCGATCGCCATTACTGTGCGGATCGCCGAGCCGCCGCCGGGCCGGCACAGCAGGGCGATATAGGCGCGGCCGAATTCGGGGAGGGTGGTGTCGACGTCGCGCGCCGGATCGAAATTGAAGGCGACCTTGCCCTGCTCGAGCTTCTCCTCCTCGACGATCGCCGCGAACAGCCCGGCTTTGTCGGGGAAATAGACGTAGAGCGTCCCTTTGGAGACGGCGGCGGCACGGGCGATTTCGCCCATGCTGGCACCGTCAAAGCCGAGCTCCAGGAACACCTTGCGGGCGCCGTCCAGGATCTGGCGGCGTTTCGACGATTCCTCCTCGCCGACCGGCTGGAGGGAGGTTCGGGGGGCTGCAACCATTGATTTAGCTTCTCGCGAAAGAACTCAACCCAGAATGAGCAAGGGAAGAATCGAAGCCTTATAATCCACTGGGCGGGAATATAGATTGACCGAACCGTTCGGTCAATGGTATTGGTAGGAGTGACGATGCGCCGCACGGCCCTTATTCCGCCATTGCGGGCGTCGAGCTTTTAGTGGGAGCGTCGGTTATGGCCGCAGCACGAGATCAGGCTGCACGCATTGTTCGTTCCGGG
>NZ_JACMYO010000339.1 GCF_020889685.1 Bradyrhizobium oropedii | reverse complement strand
CGGAGCCGGTGCCGCAGCGGGGGCAGCCGCCGGAGCTGCCGCCTGGGTGGCGTCGGCGCGCTTCGACAGCGCAGCGGTCGTCTCGACATCGTCCTTGGCGGCCTGTTTTGCCGCCGCAGGGAGCGGATCGGCCTTGGCTGCGGCCGCGGTTTGCGGAGGAGCCGCGTCGGCACGCGGGGAGGAGGTCCAGAACCACACGCCGGCGATCACAATCGCCGCTACAACACTGGCCAGCATCAGGCCCAACGCACTACGCATCGCTACACACTCTCTCGGAACTTAAGGATACGCCACAGCCGTAACGAGCGATTAATGCCAACAAGGTCTTAACGCGGTCCCAACAAGGCGCCGGAACGACAAGAAAAAGCGGGCCTTATCCATACGTGATGACCATCACGGTCGGTCAGCTCGCTCCCGGGCAGGATTGGACCCATCAAACAAGGGCACCGCCATCTGCGGCGCCGATGGGAGCCGATCATGACCAGCATTTTCAAAAACCGGGTTCACGGTCGCAGGGCCGGCGTCGCGTTGGCCGTTGCGGCCACGGTGTCCCTGCTGTCGTCGACCGCAACCTTCGCGTTCAGCGCCGAGGCGCAGCAGATGTGCTCGGGGGACGCGTTCCGCCTGTGCAGCGCGGAGATCCCGAACATCCCCAGGATCACCGCCTGCATGGTCAGGAATCGCTCCCAGCTGACCAGCGGCTGCCGCGTCGTGCTGGATCGCGATCTCGCCGCGCAGCGCAGGGCGGCCGCCGAGTGATTCGCGGCATCGAATGAGGTGACGGGACGCCGAGCCGTGCCCGGGTGATCACCTCAGGGCGGAGCCGGCCGGTTCGGTTCGCCGTTTCAAGCTTCTTCGCGGCTCTGAAACGCTATAGAATCAGCGTTCTATTCCTTCGAGGCTTTGAGAGATGATCCGATTTCTGTTTGCCGTCGTTCCACTGGTTCTATTGACGTCGGCCGCTTCGGCACAGCAGCAGGGGCGTGATGCCTGCTCACGCGATGCCTCGCGGTTCTGCCGCGCCCATCTCAGCGAGGGCGATCAGGTCGTGCTGGCCTGCCTGAAGGAACACCGCAGCCGCCTCAGCAAGGCCTGCCAGCAGACGCTCGCCGAAAACGGGCAGTAATTCTGACCGTCGCCATTCCCGGCTCGCGCTTCGCGCGCCCCGGAATGACGACCAAAGATTATGTGCTGCTTCCCGCCGCGGTCGCGACCACCGGGATCACCTCCTTGGCGGCGCGGTCCGGGGTCTCGTCCTTCCAGCGCACCGAGCCGAACGGACGCTCCAGCATCCGGCGCACGCGGATCGGCTCGGCGCCGATGTGGAAGTCGGCCGCCTTCTGATGCAGTTCGCGCTCGATCTGGGTGGCGCGGTTGCGCTGGCGCAGGAAATCCAGCCAGGTCGGGCAATGATAGCGCTCGGTCCATAATTCGGGATCGGCGATGTCGCGCGCGATCGACCAGCCATAAGCGCCGTTGCGCTGGCGGCTGAGCTGCACGTCCTGCATCACATTGTGGAAGGCGCGGGCCTTGTCCTGTGACACCCGGTATTCGATCTCGACCACCAACGGCCCGCTGCGCCCGGTCAGTTGCAGCCGCACCTCGGGATCGGCCAGTGTGTCGGTGGCGTCCTCGTTGCGCGCGCCGATCGGCGGCATCCTGAGCCAGATGCCGAGCACCGGCGACAGCAGCATCAGACCGGCGGAGATCAACAGCGCCATCTCGACGCCGCCCATATCCGTGATGCGGCCCCAGCACCAGCTTCCGATCGCAATGCCGCCGGCGATCGAGGCCTGAAATGCCGCAAGCGAACGGCCCGCTACCCAGCGCGGCGCCGAGAGTTGCACGCCGATATTGAACAGCGCGATCGCCAGCATCCACACCGCGCCTGCGACCACCAGCGCGGCAGCGGTGATCACCGGCTGCTTGCTCACGGCAACGGCGGCGATCGCCGCGCCCATGGTCAACGCACAGACGCGGATCGCGGCCTCGCCGCTGAGCCGGCTGCGGATCTCGCTGATGTTGAGCGCGCCGATCACCGCGCCCATGCCGAAAGCGCCGAGCATGATGCCGTAGGTCTGCGCGCCGCCATGCAAGAGGTCGCGTGCCACCAGCGGCATCAGCGCCGAGACCGAGCCGCCGATGATGCCGGTCACCATGGTGCGGGTCAGCACGATCCTGATCGACGGTGAATTGGTGATGTAGCGCACGCCGGAGACGATGGCGCGGTTCAGCCGCTCGCGCGGCAGCCGCGACGGCTCGCTGACGCGATTCCACAGGAACAGCACGACGAGCAACGGCAGATACAGCACGGCATTGGCGGCGAACGCCGCCACGGCGCCTGCGGAGGCGACCACGATGCCGCCGATCGCCGGACCGAAGCTGCGCGCGATGTTGTAGCTGATGCCGTTCAGCGCGACCGCGGCGGGCAGCGTCTCCGTGGGCACCTGCTCGCTGACCGAGGATTGCCAGGCCGGGCCGAACAGCGCCATGCCGCTGCCGACGACGAAGCACAGCGCGAGCAGGATGTTCGGCGTCACCAGGTTGAGCCAGGCCAGCACCGTCAGCGTGGTGGCGCCGGAGAGCGCGATCATAAGCGACACCAGCGCGACAATGCGGCGGTCATGCATGTCGGCGATGGCGCCGGCGGGCATCGAGATCAGCATCACCGGCAGCATCAGCGCGGTCTGCACCAGCGCGACCTTGTCGGCCTCCGAGGCCATCTGGGTCATCGCCCAGGCGGCGCCGACGCCCTGGATCAGGATGCCGAGATTGGAGAGCAGGCTGGCGAGCCAGATTCGCCGGAAGATTGAATGCCGCAACGGTGCAGTGATACTGTCGGGACGCTTCCGCGGTTCGGTCATATCCGGTTCCGGTTGGCCTGCTATGAATTGTCGAATGATTCCGGCTGCATCAACTGATGCCCGCGAAACGCGTGCCCTGTCCAGCGATTACGGTATCCTTGGCGGGTATAGGACACAGCTAAAGCACTGAAAGACCTCAGGAAGGGTTGGGGAAGGGGACCGATGGCGCTGTCGCGGCGGAGATTTTTGCAAGGGGCCGGCGCCTTGTCGCTGCTGGCGGGCCGTCTTTCCGTCCCAGCGCTGGCCCAGCCGGCGCCCGTCGGCGACATCCCGCCGATCCTGTTCGTGCACGGCAATGGCGATCACGCCGCCCTCTGGATGACGACGCTCTGGCGGATGGAAGCCAATGGCCTGCCGCGCGAGCGCATGGCTGCGATCAACTTCACCGATCCCCTGGCGCGCGCTGACGATAAGGTCGAGCAGGCGGGCCGCTCCTCGACCGAGGACCAGCGCCGCGAGCTCGCCGAGGCGGTCAGGGAGCTGAAGCAAAAGAGCGGCGCCGCGCGCATCGCGCTGGTCGGGAATTCCCGCGGCGGCAATGCGATCCGCAACTTCATCAAGAATGGTGGCGGCGGCGACATCAGCCACGCGGTGCTGTGCGGCACGCCCAATCACGGTGTCTACGCATGGGACGACGGGCTCGGCAACGAGTTCAACGGGCGCGGTCCGTTCCTGCGCGGGTTGAACGACGGCGACAGCGAAGTGACTGCCGGCACCGCATTCCTGACCTTGCGCAGCGACGGCATCGATAAATATGCCCAGGCCGACGGCCGCTTCGTCGGCAAGCCGGGCACGCCGACCAACGTCACATCAGAAGGCCCGGCGCTGAAAGGCGCGACCAATCTGGTGCTCGGCGCGGTCGATCATCGCGAGACCGCGTATCATCCGCGCGCCTTTCGCGAGATCTACAAATTCATCGCCGGGCATGAGCCGTCGCGGATCGAGATCGTGCCTGAGACGGCGGTGAGGCTGAGCGGCGTCGTCACGGGCACGCCCGGCGGCGTG
>NZ_JACMYO010000338.1 GCF_020889685.1 Bradyrhizobium oropedii | reverse complement strand
CGCACCTGGGGGCTCGCGAAGCGAGAACCCGGAATCCATTCCACCACCTGTTTTGCGGCTCAATGGATTCCGGGCTCAGCCCTTCGGGCTGCCCTCAGGTGCGCAATTGCGCACCGTGGAATGACGATGGGATTGCGTGCAGATGATAGCGGCGACGAATGCTGCCAATTCGACGCGACGCTTTCGCAGGGACGACAATCAGGATGGAGGCCGCGCCACACATTCGCCGTCGTCCCTGCTTTCGAAAGCAGGGACGACGTGGGAAACGAGTCGTGCCCGGCGACCCAAGTCTTCACGACAGCTTCCGCCGGTTGCGCGCGCGCAACCGTTCGTCGGCTTCCAGCCGGGCCATCGCGAGCAGATGGTCGAGTACCCTAAATTTGTGGCGCTGGGCGAGTTTGGCGAGTTCGGTCGCGGCCGCTGCGATCAGGACCAGGGCGTCATCCGGGCCGCTCCCCACCTGCCTCATCGCCCACCGGCCGTCGCCGGTCGGACGGCTTGCGCTTCCGGCCGCCCCCTGTACTGCTCAAAAGGCCTAATCCGATTCCCACCCTATATATGAAGAGATACGCCGTTTCCGGCCGCAACTCTAGGACGTATTTTTCAACCCTTGGGATAGAAACTCCACAGCTTGGGCCCTCTCTTCAATATCTGGCGATTTGACACCGACCGCCCCAGCACCCATGTTCGCCCCGACACGGCGGGTCGCGAGTCTAGCGGAACCCGCCTTCAGGTTTTCCCGTAAGCTATTGGAATGACATGAATATCGTCATTGTGGAGTCGCCGGCCAAGGCCAAGACGATCAACAAATATCTGGGGTCCTCGTACGAGGTCCTGGCGTCGTTCGGCCATGTTCGCGACCTCCCGGCCAAGAACGGTTCCGTCGATCCGGACGCCAATTTCCAGATGATCTGGGAAGTCGATGCCAAGGCCGCGAGCCGGCTGAACGACATCGCCAAGGCGCTCAAGGGTGCCGACCGCCTGATTCTCGCAACCGACCCTGATCGCGAGGGCGAAGCGATCTCCTGGCACGTGCTGGAGGTGATGAAGGAGAAGCGCGCGCTGAAGGACCAGAAGGTCGAGCGCGTGGTGTTCAACGCCATCACCAAGCAGGCCGTCACCGACGCCATGAGGGCGCCGCGCCAGATCGACGGCGCGCTGGTCGACGCCTATATGGCGCGCCGCGCGCTGGATTATCTGGTCGGCTTCACCCTCTCGCCGGTGCTGTGGCGCAAGCTGCCCGGCGCCCGCTCCGCCGGCC
The DNA here is from genome assembly GCF_020889685.1 of Bradyrhizobium oropedii. Classification (GTDB taxonomy): domain Bacteria; phylum Pseudomonadota; class Alphaproteobacteria; order Rhizobiales; family Xanthobacteraceae; genus Bradyrhizobium; species Bradyrhizobium oropedii. The sequence continues at coordinate 2,662 of NZ_JACMYO010000338.1, read as the reverse complement.
GCGTGCAGTCGGTCGCGCTGCGGCTGGTCTGCGACCGCGAGCTCGAGATCGAGAAGTTCGTGCCGCGGGAGTACTGGTCGCTGGTCGCGACGCTGCTGACGCCGCGCGGCGACGCCTTCGAAGCGCGGCTGGTCGGCGCCGACGGCAAGAAGATCGCGCGGCTCGACATCGGCTCCGGTGCGGAAGCCGAGGATTTCAAGAAGGCGATCGAGGCCGCCCTCTTCAAGGTTGCGACCGTCGAGGCCAAGCCGGCCCGGCGCAATCCGCAGGCGCCCTTCACCACCTCGACCTTGCAGCAGGAAGCGAGCCGCAAGCTGGGCTTTGCGCCGGCACACACCATGCGCATCGCGCAGCGGCTCTACGAGGGCATCGACATCGGCGGCGAGACCACCGGTCTGATCACCTATATGCGGACCGACGGCGTGCAGATCGATCCGTCGGCGATCACGCAGGCACGCAAGGTGATCGGCGAGGATTACGGCAACGCCTATGTGCCGGACGCACCGCGCCAGTACCAGGCCAAGGCCAAGAACGCGCAGGAAGCCCACGAAGCGATCCGCCCGACCGATCTGTCGCGCCGTCCGGCCACCATCGGCCGCAGGCTCGATGCCGATCAGGCGCGGCTCTACGAGCTGATCTGGAAGCGCACCATTGCGAGCCAGATGGAGTCGGCCGAGCTCGAACGCACCACCGTCGACATCGAGGCCAAGGCCGGCGCCCGCGTGCTGGAGCTGCGCGCCTCCGGCCAGGTCATCAAGTTCGACGGCTTCCTCGCGCTCTACCAGGAAAGCCGCGACGACGAGGAGGACGAGGATTCGCGCCGCCTGCCTGCGATGAGCCAGGGCGAGGCCGTGAAGCGCCAGAGCCTTGCCGTCAACCAGCATTTCACCGAGCCGCCGCCGCGCTTCTCGGAAGCTTCGCTGGTGAAACGGATGGAAGAGCTCGGCATCGGCCGTCCCTCGACCTACGCCTCGATCCTGCAGGTCTTGAAGGACCGCGGCTACGTCAAGCTGGAGAAGAAGCGGCTGCACGGCGAGGACAAGGGCCGCGTCGTGGTCGCGTTCCTGGAAAACTTCTTCTCGCGCTACGTCGAATACGACTTCACCGCCGATCTCGAGGAACAGCTCGATCGCGTCTCCAACAACGAGATCTCCTGGCAGCAGGTGCTGAAGGATTTCTGGAGCGGCTTCACCGGTGCGGTGAACGACATCAAGGACCTGCGCGTCTCCGAGGTGCTCGATGTGCTCGACGAGATGCTGGGCCCGCATATCTATCCGCCGCGCGCGGATGGCGGCGATCCCAGGCAGTGCCCGACCTGCGGCACCGGCAAGCTCAATCTGAAGGCCGGCAAGTTCGGCGCCTTCGTCGGCTGCTCGAACTATCCGGAATGCCGCTACACAAGGCCGCTCGCGGCTGACAGCGCTGAAAGCGCCGACCGCGTTCTCGGCACCGATCCCGACACCGGGTTCGACGTCACCGTGAAGGCCGGCCGCTTCGGCCCCTATATCCAGCTCGGCGAGCAGAAGGATTACGCCGAAGGCGAGAAGCCGAAGCGCGCGGGCATTCCCAAGGGCACCTCGCCCGCCGATGTCGATCTCGAACTGGCGCTGAAGCTGTTGTCGCTGCCGCGCGAGATCGGCAAGCACCCGGAGACGGGAGAACCGATCGTCGCCGGCCTCGGCCGGTTCGGGCCGTTCGTGAAGCACGAGAAGACCTATGCCAGCCTTGAGGCCGGCGACGAGGTCTTCGACATCGGGCTGAACCGCGCCGTCACGCTGATCGCGGAGAAGATCGCGAAGGGTCCGAGCGGCCGCCGCTTCGGCGCCGATCCCGGCAAGCCGCTCGGCGATCACCCGACGCTCGGCGCGGTCGCGCTGAAGAACGGCCGCTACGGCGCCTATGTCGCGGCCGGTGGCGTCAACGCGACGATCCCGAGCGACCGCACCCCCCGACGAGGTTACGCTCGCGGAAGCGATCGCGCTGATCGACGAGCGCGCGGCCAAGGGCGGCGGCAAGAAGGCCAAGAAGGCGAAGGCGGAGAAGCCTGCCAAGGCCGCGAAAGCCAAGGCCGAGAAGACCGAGGCCGACGCCGAGGCCAAGCCGGCCAAGAAGGCTGCGTCCAAGAAGGCCGCGGCGAAGCCGAAATCGGATGCGACCAGCAAGGCGCGCGCGCCGGTCGCCTCTGGCGCCAAGACCACTGCGGCAAAGTCGCCGGCACCAGGGAAAGCGCCCGCGAAGAAAAGCGCCGGCAAGGCACGAGGGTAAGTGAAACGAAAACCCGACCATGGCTTTCCGGGCCGGGACGCCATCGTCGCCTTCATCCGCGCCAATCCTGGCAAGGTCGGCACCCGCGAGATCGCGCGCGAGTTCGGCCTGAAGAACGCCGACCGTGTCGAGCTGAAGCGGATTCTCCGCGAGCTCGCCGACGACGGCACAATTGCAAAACGCGGCCGCAAGATCCACGAGCCGGCGGCGCTGCCGCCGACCGTGCTCGCCGACATCACCGGCCGCGACAGCGACGGCGAGCTGATCGCAATGCCCGCCGAGTGGGACACCGAAGAGAACGGCACCGCTCCCAAAATCCGCATCGAGACGCCGCGCCGGCCGAAGCCCGGCACCACGGCCGGCGTCGGCGACCGCGCACTGCTGCGCGTGGAAGTAA
>NZ_JACMYO010000337.1 GCF_020889685.1 Bradyrhizobium oropedii | reverse complement strand
CGTGCGCGACGACCGTCCGTTTGCCGGCCCAGATCCGCCGGCGGCCGTGTTCTTCTACTCGCCCGATCGTGGCGGTGCGCATCCGGAGCAGCATCTGGCGGGCTATGCCGGACTGATGCAGGCTGACGCCTACGCCGGCTTTGGCAGGCTCTACGAGGCCAATCGCAAGGGCGGCCCGATCATCGAGGCCGCATGCTGGGCGCACGGCAGGCGCAAGTTCTTCGATCTCGCACGGCTCAGCAAGGCGCCAATCGCGGCCGAGGCGGTCAAGCGCCTCGATGTCCTGTTCGCCATCGAGCGCGAGATCAGCGGACTTCCTGCGCAGGAGCGTCTGCGTGTGCGCCAGGAGCGTAGTCGCCCCCTGATCGGCGAGCTGGAGGTGTGGTTGCGCGAGCAGCGCACCAAGCTCTCCAGGAACAACGACACGACCAAGGCGATCAATTACTGCCTCAGCCGCTGGGATGCATTTAGCCGCTTCCTTGATGACGGACGGCTTTGCATGTCGACGGATGGTGTTGAGAAGTCCTTACCTTCAGTTCGTCGCAACTTTTTGGTTTTTCCTTCCAGGCAGCCACCATGCGTTCGTAGGCCTGCTCGACGCGTGCGACGTAACCAGCTTCCCGCTCACGCAGTTCCTTGATCCAATAGTCCCGGCCCGGGCCAGCCTTGCCATAGGCACGGGGAGCCCCAGCCTTGAGAGCCACCTTCCGGAGTTTCATCGCCGTGAACGCTGGCCGCGCGTAAGCGTAGTCCTTCCCGGTCGTCAGGACGTGCCAGATCATGACTGCGAGCTTGCGCGCCGTCGCGACGGCTGCGACCCCGGCCCCGTGCTTTTTCTGCGTGCGGTTGAAGAATGCTCGCAACGGACCCGGCGCCGTCTTGGCTGCGCGCCTCCACGAGAGTCAGCGTGACCTCCTTCGGCAGCTTGGCCTCTTCGCCTGGGCATTCGCGCCTTGAACGCAGCAGGTTGATCTGCCGCGTCCGCAACGCCAACGCGGCTTTCCGTGCCGGCTGGCCCGGCTTGGCATCGATGACTTTCCGGCCAAGTTCAGGCACTTCATCCCGGGCAATTGTAGAGCGTGCCACCACCCTTCAGGGCTAGATGGTAATTGGCTCTGATCAGGCAATTCGGCCTCGACGAGCCGGCAAGCCAACTCCTCGTAAATGTCCCCCCTCTCGATCGGCGATAACTGTCGCGCACGTCGCCCCGCCAGCAGACAATTCCGCCGCCGTGTAGGTGGCCTCGAGCCAACGACGGCTCTCCTTGTCCGCAAATGCTCGCACTGCCGACTGACGTTTCTTGTCACCGACATGCTGGAGGAACGCCGCATCGACAAGTTCGAGCAACGCGCCGTCGTCGGCGGCGATCATCACGTGGAGGCTCAGACTGTCGAGCTTGCCATCGTCTCGCAAGCTCGTGGTTTCCTCAATTGCCAGAACATGGCGCCCTCTCACCAGCCCTGCGGTCCGCAACCGGGCCGTGATCACATCTCCTCCGGGATCACCCGCCGATTGCGCAGGAAGGTCTGATGCGGATCTCGCCGGACCGATCCGCGCCACTCGCCGAAACGCTGATCCCAGACTGAGCGACGCTGACAAGGCGGGCCGACGCGAGATCGCCGCCAAATTCTGCGTCTCTGAGACAGCGGTACACATGTGGGGTCGCCAGGGGCTCATCACAAAATGCTATACCGACAGCCTAAACCAAGGCCTGTGGGACGTGCGGTGGGCGCGGCGCCCGCCCAGCGCGGCTCACCGCCATCACTGCGCCATCAACCGAATGAAGTGCAGTATGAAGTACTCGCCCTGTCCCGCGGACGATACGGCCGCGCTGGGACGATGGCGGTGCGGTAATGGCAGGCGAGATCGGCATAGGTCCTGTTGACCATCGGCTCGTGAAAGCAGCCCCGGGTGTGATGCCGGCTGTGAGATTGTCGCTCACCGTCTGCTGGGCAGCGCCGCCGAAATAGGAAAGTGCGCGGACGTGGGAAGCGATCTAATTTAGTGCGGCAGGTTTTGGCTGAGGCTGGCCTCGGCATAGGTGTGTAGTTCGAGGCGCTGAGCACGGCGACGAAGATCTGCGCCGTGCACACCTCGCCGGTGAGCAATCGACCACCTCCAGCGTGTAGCCGGAATAGTCGACAAACAGCTTCGCGCGGGGAACGTAAACCCCACGCAGGGTCGATTTGAGGCGGGCGGCCCATTTCTTGTGGCCTTCGCAGAACCAGGAATAGCTGAAGCTGTCGGAGCGGGAGTCGCTATACTCCTCCCATAGCAGCAAGCGTCACCCCGCGGCGACGGAGCTCGCGCTGAACCACCGGCCAGTCCGGCTGTGGGCGCTCGTTGCTGGGCAAATCCGATGGTGACGGAAAGAGCCGGTTCTCGTCATCGGCGCGGCCTAGGTGGGCACCGCGAGGCGCCCAGTTGATCCATCGGCTGGCTCTCAGTCGTAGTACACATAGAACCGAGTCTCAATACTCTTGCGGGGCGTAGCATTTGGATAGGCGCGGCGATTATCGAAGGCCGAGTGGGCTGACCTCGGTTCGTAGTGCGCGTCGGAGTCATACCCCTTAAACAAAAAGAGCTCGTCTGGCGTCATGTCCGGCAGGTAGTACCATCGATGGGCGGGATTATAATGAGGAAACAAAGCCCCAATGGAAATGCCATACTTATTCTGAAAAACGTGGACGAGGTCAGCAGGCGGAATCGACGATGCATCACAGAATGCCAATGGGAAATCCTGCGGAGGTGGCGACAGGGCGCGCCAAGCTTGAATGATCATCAAGCGAGAATAGCCGCGAATTTCGATATTTTGCAGCTGAGAGTCACGGGCGGCAATCATAGGAGCGGCGACGGGCGAATAATCAACGTGGGCAAATCCAGCCCCGCGGTTTCTTACCGTCCGCTGATTTTTTCCTCCCCATGCACGCGTCTCGGAGGCTTCGTCAAGACTGCGGACGGTGACGCCGCCAACATCCACGGTTGTGACCCGCGACGCGTTGAAATAGTCCTTGATGAAAGGCAACATTTCATGTTGGTACTTTTCCGCTAGGATCACTGGATCGGACTCAGTCACACTAGATGCCTTGTGCTGAATTAGAATGAAACCTTCTCGATCGAGGGACAGCTCGTTGACGATCGGGCGCGCATTTCGAATCTCAACCTCATGGCTGACCAAGGAAACATCAAGTCCATCGACCGCTGGGGCCGCGGGAGCATTTTCGTCGGGCGCGCGCCGAGCAAAGTTAATTTGCCCCCGCACACACTCCAGACGATCACGGTCTATCCTCGCTGTCGACGAAGCTTGCATTGTGTTTTCCATGGCTATTGATCTCCTTGTGCTACCATCATCCCACCGGCCGCGTACCCGTTCACCCCACCGCGTCTCTCGACACTCGCTCGTTTGAGTCGAAGTGAACCACCTCAGACCACAACAACATAATATGAGGGGGCGACGCTTTAAGACCGCGAAATGCGCCTCAAGAGCGAAGGAATCCTGCGCTGACGGGCGGCGGGGAGTCGAACGCAGGATAATCAGTGCATGCATGCCTGAGCGACAGCGTCTGATCGCTCGCTGCGTCTCTTGTGGCCCTTTTCCTGCCATCATCTGCGACGCCACAACTTTGCGTCAGATCGACAGCCCCGGAAAGCGTATAGAGCACCGTGTCGAGGTCCGGGCAGACGTATAGACCGTGGAACCGATCGTCGTCACCGACATTCACGGTGACGCTGAGATCGCCCGGTGGCACGATGCCGGCAAAGCCGAGTACCATGCGTGCGCCTACACCTCCTGCGAGGACCGCCACTTTCATCTTCGCGTCTCAACCAGCAGCCGCGGACTTCTCACGAATGAACTTGATCGGATCATGCGGCCGAGGTTTGAGCGGGCCGATGTCCACTGGATCGCAATCTGAGAATTCCTCCAGCGTGT
>NZ_JACMYO010000336.1 GCF_020889685.1 Bradyrhizobium oropedii | reverse complement strand
CGCGCTCGGCCATGAACACGCGGTTCGGCGCGGCTTTGGCCCAGTGATGCAGGCGGTCGGTGATGCGAACGGGATAATCGGCGAGCTTCGCCTTCGGGCGAAGATAGATCGTGCCGTCGGCATGGCGCTCGACCGTCACCTCGGGATTGCCGAACGAGATCGGGCGCAGCGGATGCGCGCTGGCGGCTGTCGCGGACGTGTCAGGCTTGGCGCTCATGTCGGCTTCACCTTGGCGGTCTTGCGATCAAGGAATGCGCGGATACGCCGCTTGGCTTCCTTGTCGCTCTGCGCGACGGTCGCCACTAGGGATTCCATCAAGAGCCCGGTCTGCGGATTGGCCTCCGCGATCATCGGCAACGCCTGCAGCACCGCGAAATTGGTCAGCGGCGCGTTCGCAGCGACGCGCACGGCAAGCTCCATCGCCTTTGCCAGTGAGCCGCCGGCCTCGGTGAGATATTGCGAGAAGCCGTAAGAGGCGCCTTCGGTCGCGGAATAGACCCGGCCGGTCAACATCATGTCGGCCATCCGGGGCACGCCGATCAACCGCGGCAGCCGCACCGATCCGCCCCCGCCGACGAAGATGCCGCGCTGGCCCTCCGGCAGCGCGAAATAGGCCGAAGGCTCCGCGACGCGGATATGCGCCGCGCAGGCAAGCTCGAGGCCGCCGCCGATCACCGCCCCCTTCAGCGCAGCGATCACGGGCACGCGGCAATACTGGATGCGGTCGAACACTCGATGCCACATCTGGGAATGGACAAGCCCTTCGGTGGCGTCGCGTTCGGTCAGCTCGGACAGATCGAGGCCAGCGGAGAAGTGATCGCCGATGCCGTGGATGACAACAGCGCCGATCCTATCGGGAATCGCAGAAAAGCAGCACTGCAGCGCAAGGATGATGCCGTCGTTCAGCGCGTTGCGCTTGGCCGGACGGTTGAGCCCCACAGTCAGCACTGTGCCCGTCGTCTCGATCCTGAGCAACGATGCGTTACCCGCTATGGCGTTTCCCATGTGTTATTGTTCCCTGCCTGAATAGTTATATGTTATCATTGTTATCGCGAGGAATCAATACCGGACAATGGGACAGGATTGTCAGCGAGCCGTCGGAAACTGAGCGCGACGCATCAAGCCGTCGTCCTCGAGGACGGTGACGATTGCGCTTGTTGCTCCGTCGACCTCCCTGCCCTCGTGGGGCGAGTTAGAGCCTCGAGGTTTCTCCGCTCGATTCCAAGCAGGAACGGAATGTCCGGTTGACGCGATTGCGCGAACTTCTCAACCACCTCCTCAGCAGGCTCGCAGCGACCGACGTCAAACTCGCTCAATTTCGGGCGCCGATCGCGGAAGGCAAAGCACCAACCCATTGCGGTGAGGACGTCATGCGCGTCGGTTCAGCAATCGACGCGCCGCTAAGTGCGCGGGCGGGTGCCGGTGGTACGCTTAAATGTGCGACTGAATAGAAGTCACAGAAACCGCAGCGTTCGGCGATGGTGCCGAGCCCGGCACCGCTTTCCAAGGTCAGGGTTTGCGCCATCATGATCGCTGGGGCCTTTCGTGATGTATATCGTTCACGCTGAGGCAACGAAGCCCTGCCTTGCCTAATCTCCGACGTAGACGCCGCCTCGCTTTTTGGCGATCAGATAAACTACGATGCTAAGAACCACGATCGCCGTGCCGTAAAAGGGAAATACCCAGGAGAGGTTCGAACGTTGGAGCCAAAGAAGGAATGGTGTGGTACCGCCGAATATCGTTGCACCAACAGCGTACCCAAGCGTTACGCCGGCGGTCCGAACATTTCTCGGCATCAGCGTAGTGCCAATGAAGTTATAGAGCGCCATATTGCCAGCCGACCAGAGTGCCGCCCACCAACATAACGATAGAGTAGGTCAGAATGCTCTTCTCGGTATAGAGTAGAGATAGGAAGAACGATGGGATGAGCAGCAGGCGCATCATTAGAATGTCTCCGGCCCTGAACTGGTACTTCGACAGAAACCGATATCGGCCGCGGGCACAGTCTCTCGAGTTCGCTTGGGCGCTACAGAGGGCAAACGTTATTGCAGTCGAGTTCGTCGATCCCATTTGGACCAACGTTCCGGAGTCTCTGTCAGAATACATTGATGGAAGAGCGCAGACTTACAGAACGAAAATACTCGATGAGCATTCCGCGAACTCGTGTTAGGGCATGACGATCCAGCATGACCCCACGTGAGACTTGGGCGCTCCGGATTCAGTTACAACTTTAGAGATTTCGAACGCAGAAAATTGCGACTCTGTCGGTAGCGTTGTCTAGAACTGGGGAAGTCCAATGAAGAACATTGTATGCGCGATCGCCGTTCTGGTGAACTCAAGCGCATCGGCCCAAGAGATGGCTCCGATATTTCACAACGGATCTCGTGGCATTATCACCCGTGACAAGGGTATCGTCGAAATCCGATACGAGACGCCCCGCTCCGGCCTTCCGGTAAAGGAAGGCACGGTTCTGTTTTCCGGACGGTGGGACGAGCACGGCAATTACGAAGGCGTCGCCTACACGTTCAAACGCGGATGCGATCCGGCTCCGTATCGAGTCACGGGCAAGGATGCGGGTCCCGGCATCATTCTGACCGGCATCCCGCCGCGGCGTGATCCGCATGGATGCGCCGTCATCGGGACTAATGCCACCGTGAAGCATTCACGGCTCGTCTTCGAATACGAAATCGAAGATCATAACTGAGGGTAAAATGGGTCTGTTTTCAATCAAGGGTACAATTACTGCATACGGCCAGCACGATATCTTGAAAGATGGCTGCATATATCAGTGGATCGAAATGCAAGACGAGCACGGTCAACGGATCAACGTCTCCAAGGTCTTCGCAACGAATGCGATCCTGTCGTTGCTGGTGAACTTAAACATAGGCGGCGAATTTTACTTTGAGACCATCAGAGGGAAGAAACGATTGTTCGGCGTCAAGTCAATGGACGGTGCCGTAGCATTCGACGAGATGAACGCAAGAGCGCGCGTTGGTGGCCTTCTTTTCCTACAAGGCGTCCCGCTTCTGTTAATCTTCGGTCTCGGCGCCATCCCCATGGCCATGGGTCTCTTCTACCTATTCACGCCGAACGACAGCGCTCGTCGAGAGATATTTTACGGCAGCGACCGGGATGAGGCAATTCGTCTCAGGCAACAAGTCCCGATTCGGATCTAATCAACATCGCTATTATGGCAAGCGACTGGCGTGGCGTCACGGGACGCCAGCCTTGGCGTTCACGTATCCCGAATGCAGATCACCCACCGAGACTCTAACTGCCGCTGGATGAAAATTCAGGGGCAGGTCAACCCGCCTCCGACGAGATGCGGGGCGCGCGGTTCATGGCGATCGCAATGCGGCCACATCACGGCGTCGACCGCGGCTCCGCCGAGACAGTTCCTATTTCCCTGGCGCAGCGCACTCGGCTTGGTGGAAACGACGCTGTTCGGCCAAGCTGCGATTGATCTCGGTGGCTTCTGGGCGTCCGGGCATACCGCCACCGAATCCACCTTTTAAAATTCGATCCGCAAGAACAGTCAACAGGACTCGATGTATTCGATGGTCGATTTGAATAGAAAGGATACGGGTCCATACCAAGAAATGCGTTCCAACCTCTTGGGCGGCGCAAAACAATTCATAAATATTGGCCTCACGATCACCGATATGGATGCACTGCGATGGCTTCTCGAAAAGCTCCGTGGATTGCTTGAGGTTCTCCAGCCACCGAATGCTCTCCTTGGTTCAATGGGGATCCGTGTCAGGTTGACCTCGCGCCTGAGCGCAGCGCCCCCTCTGAATTGCTTTCTGGTCCAGAACTTCACGGCGTTGAGCCCCAGTGGAAGCCCCTCGAGGGTCACCGCAAGGCTCGAATGCATCAATATTCCGCATGTCGTGTACGTTTGGGGTTTTCCGTCCAATCTTCGAGAGCTGCTTTTGGGGATGCGCTTAATCATCCCCCCTTTGATGGGTCGGTCGGTCTAGTCTCTCGCGCCGCCCGGCGTCGCGGGTTTTCCCAAGGCGAGTCTCAG
>NZ_JACMYO010000335.1 GCF_020889685.1 Bradyrhizobium oropedii | reverse complement strand
ATTCATCGTAGTCTTGAATCGAAGTCGTGCCGCCGCGTCAACCGGGTTCCATGTAGTTGGCGGCCGTCATCCGATGACGCCGCCGCATCGAACACTGTCAGCCCACGCTCTGATATTGCCGCACCGGATGGCGACGCACCGCCGCGATGTTGATGCCGTCAAGCAGCCAGTGCAGCTCCTCCGTCGTCAGCGTCAGCACCGCCTCCTGGCTTCCGGGCCAGTGGAATCTGTCCGCCTCCAGTCGCTTCAGCAGCATCCAAAATCCCGACCGATCATAAATCAGCAGCTTGATCCGGTCGCGCCGGCGATTGCAGAACCCGAACACCGCGCGCTGGAACGGATCCAGCCCCATCGACTGCTCGACCACGATCCCCAGGCTGTTGATGCCCGCCCGGAAGTCAATCGGCTCGCGGTGAAGATAGACCCGAAGATCAGACGCCAGTCGGAACATCGCAACGCCCCAGCGCTTCAATCACCGCCGACAGCAACTGCGCGTCGCCGCCTTCCAGCGAAAGTGTCACTCCGTTGGGCATCGATGCCGTCAGCCGCCCGGCACAGGATCGCTCCGTCGCGCAAACCGCGATCGCGCCAGCAGATCGAGTCGGCGACGTCGACGGCGCGCTAACCGGAATAAACGCCGGCGCAATCGGCGCCCGCGCTTCCGCCGGGCTATTGCCGCTCTGAAGTTGTCGCTTGGCCACCCACTTGCGCAGCAGGTTCGCGTTCACGCCGTGTTGCAACGCCAGCCCCGCCAGCGACACGCCAGGCCGCAGACAGGCTTCGACCAGCTGTTGTTTGCTGGCCGGGTCATAGCGACGCCGGCCATTCCGCAACACACCGAGCGTCTCAAGCTTAAAAGGTTCCTCTGGAGTGATCATCGATGGTGTCCACCTTGTTCATGGTGGACACCTCATCCCATCCGGACACTCAATTGCACAGGTGCGTCAAAAATAGCGCTTACACAGAACTGATGGTTAGCCCACGCGGCCTGACGGCCGCTCCAGTCGTCACATTCGCGACGCCGCTCACCAGATTTCGCATGGCCTGGCGGAACTCGATCGCCTGGACCGACAGAATATCGTGCATCTTGGAAGGGGACTGGCAGCTCATGATGATCGGCCTGTAAAGGGGCGTCGAGTTTGCTGTCTCAATCGCTGCGCAGAGAGTGCCGTGGCGGCCGTCTCGAACCTGCGGTTCGGCGTATGGGCTCATGACCACCTTCTGGTGGCAATCGGCGTAGGAGCGCGCCAGCCAGGTCTGCAAGAGTTTGGGGGCGCCATGTGAGGCCGATTCCGATATTGGCGCGCCGTTCGTGTTCCTCTTCGTATAAGAGGCATCGGCGCACCGGTTGCGCATCCAGAATGCGCTGTTTCGCCGCGAACAGATGCTCATCGATTGTGACGTGCAGCCTCCCCCGCAGCCCCCGGCGGGATCGAGCCGTCTGTATCGATCAGTTCCCGAAACTTTCGAATAATGTACTCTATCTTCGCGATCGATCCGAGAGCTTCCAGCGTTTGCCATGACATCGTCGATTGTCTCCTTTGACGCACTGCACCTCTTTCACTAAGTTGTAATGGCTGCTGTCGGCGCCAGCAGCGAACGCATTGCGGCGCGTACATCGGCTTGCCGCATCAAGCTCTCACCGACCAGGAAGGTCGAAATCCCAACACGCGAAAGCATGACGAGATCGCCGGGCCCGAGCATGCCGCTTTCCGAGACGATCAGACGATCTTTGGGGATGAGCGGTGCCAGGGTCTCGCTCGTTGAAAGCGTGGTTTCGAACCTGCGCAAATTGCGATTATTGATGCCGACCATCGGTGAGCGAAGGGTGAAAGCACGATCGAGTTCCGCGGCATCCTGGATCTCGACCAGCACGTCCATGCCGTCCGTCAGGGCAGCGGCTTCGATATCGCGCGCAGCAGCGGCGTCCAGTGCCATCACGAAATCGATGGTCGTGCCGACCAGATGCTGACGGCTCCTGTTCTCGACAAACACCTTCAGGCCGTCGCATTCGATCACGATGTCGCCAGGCTTCGGTTCCTCGGCGAAGCCCATCATGCATTTGAAACCGTTGCAGCCGCCTGCTTCGACCATAATGCGCAGACCGCCGGTCGGGTGCGTCGACGATGAAATCGCGCTCTTGATTGCATTCACTGCGCTATCCGTCAGGTCGATCACGGCTTACCTCTCATCGGCTTAGGTCGGGCTGCCACGGCAAGTCACGTGCCAATGTGCAGAGGCTTGATGATTCTAACTTTTTTGGATCGCGTCTGTGGACTTTGGAACCAGTGTCAGGTTCCTGACAAGCTGCTTGAGGCGATCGCGGCCCACCGACGCGTTTTCTTCCCAAGCTAGGCCGAAGGCCGCTACGCATGCGACGGCAAGCAATTGGCATTGCCTCTGACACCGGCCAACGCGTCGGTGAAGAGCTTAGATCGAGGACGAATTTAATGACTGCAATCGAGAACACCGCACTCGGCAGACTTGAGAAGGAGGGCCGCCTGCTCAATGCCGTACTCAAAGGCGGGACGACCGAGCCGGGCCGGTTCGGCTTTCGCGGCGACGTCGCACTAAAATTCCAGAGTCAACTCGCGGACGAGAAACGGCCGCCGGACTATTCGATCGAGCAGGTTTTGACGATCGCGCAGGACGGAGAACGCACTATTCCGGTGCTGGCCGGCTACCTGCATTCCTTCGCGTATCTTGCCGACGTCGCGACCGTCCTTGACGGTGCCTTGAGCCCAAACGGCAGGTACTTCATGTTCTGCAACAACATAGATTTGCTGGCGAAATACCGAGTCAAGCTCGGTGATATTACCTTCCACGTCCTGCCGTGCGATGAATCCACCGTTTGGAAGGAGATGATGGACCTGGTCGGGCTCAACAAGGACGACATCAAGAAGCTCAATACGGGGGGCAAGCTTGATTACTTACTCGATGCGACAAAGGATCTCGATCTGTCTTATGAGGAGATCTCGTACGAAGACGGGTTAAATAGGATGGAGCCGGTGAGGAACCGCAACGAGAACCGGCCGGTCTGAGCACGGTCTTCAGTTGTTCGGCGATGCATCGTCTTCGACAAGACGCGCGCCGACGATGCAGATATCACCATCCAGAACTGCCAACGCGATCGGCGTGAGCGCTCCACCATGACATGGACCTTCGACGCACCGCCCGGTGCCGAGTTCGAAGGTCGCCCCGTGTTTGCCGCACATCAGCCGGACACCGTGTGGATCGAGGAATTCGTTCCGCTCCCAGTCCAAATTAACGCCGTTGTGCGGGCATTTATTGACATAGCCAAGCACCTTTTTGCCCCAGCGCACCACAACGATGGACCAGGGCCGGTGATTGCCGTCATCATCGACGACCATAAGATGGAATCCCACGGCCTGGCGGCTCGGAATATCGTTAAAGCCGCAAATCGCATAGATGGCATCTGGCTGCATTCATCGCTCGTTTATTGCAAGTCGCTCTTCGTTGTCGCTGTGCAATCAACCCTGCAAGAACCGTAGAAGCGCCGGAACGGCTCGCGTTTCCGGCAATCCAACGCGCAAGCTTCGTCATTGCAGCACACCTCATTGGCGCGGGTGCATAATTCAGACCAATCCGCACGAGCATTGAGCCTTGCTGCCCTTCCCATGATGGCTGCGCAACCGCAACTTTAGCGCTCCAACCTTTCTCGACCGCTTGCCGGACAGCTAAACGCGCTGGTTGCCCGTAGCGCCAACACCTTTTCCGGGCATTTTTCAGTTACGCTCTGCAAGAGTGAGAACGTCACCGCCTGTGAAGATTGCGCGGCGGCGATCAAGGTGAGACGCGCTCTCAACCTGATTGATTGATGTGGTGGAACGGCCCGCTCCGACAGCATCATCGTGCTAAAACGTGGTCGTTATTCGAACGCCACAAGGAGGAACCGTTCCATGAAGCAGATTAGCACCATCGGGTTGGATTTGGCGAAGCACATTTTTCAAGTTCACGGCGCGGGTGGCGATGGCTCGCCGGTGTTGAACCGGAGACTACGGCGCAGCGAAGTTCC
>NZ_JACMYO010000334.1 GCF_020889685.1 Bradyrhizobium oropedii | reverse complement strand
CGCGGAGCCTGTCATCGGGCCGCGCTTTGCGCGGACCGTTGGCGCTCCTCAGGATGACGGGACGGAGTGTCCCAATCAAAGAACCTTGCTGGTCTGGTGAACGCTTTTGCGGAAGCGCGCGATCAGGCGCAGCGTGCGCGCGGTCCAGCCGTCACCGTCGCCACTGATCATCTCGAGGATACGCCGCTTGACCGGCTCGACCAGCTCGGTGGCCTTGGCGCGCAGCGCCATCACGAAATTATAGAGCGCCTCGAACCAGGGCATCTCCAGCAGTTTCGATCGCGTCACGTCGAACAGGAAAGCGGTGACGCCGACGCCGACGATCTTGGCGAACAGGATCAGCGAGACCGCGCTGAACCAGTATTGGTTCGCCAACAGCCAGAGTCCGACCAGCTTGAGCGGAAACAGCGGGATCAGCGGCACGACGAAGACGATCAGCGTCATCGCCGGCGACAGCGAATCGACCCGCTCGGCAAGCCACTGCTTGAGCGCGCGCAGCGGGATCCACGCGACCACCCGGGCCACGATCGGCTCGAGGTGGTCCCATAGCCAAGCCTCGATCAGGAAGATGATCGCAAGCAGGACCCAGATCGGCTGAAGCAGGCGGCGCAACATCGCTTTGATCTCACCCCGGCTCGCGCCGGACGTATGATCACATATGGATGGCGCGCTTGCCGACCGCAAGCGCGGCTTCCTTGATGGCCTCGGAGCGGGTCGGATGTGCGTGGCAGGTCCGCGCCAGATCCTCGGCCGAACCACCGAATTCCATCAGAACGCAGGCTTCGTGGATCATTTCGCCGGCCTCAACGCCGACAATGTGCACGCCGAGCACCCGGTCCGTCTTCGCATCTGCGAGAACCTTCACGAAGCCGTCGGTGGTCTGGTTGACCTTGGAGCGGCCGTTCGCAGTAAACGGGAATTTGCCGACGGTATAGGCGACGCCGGCCTGCTTGAGGTCTTCCTCGGTCTTGCCGACCGACGACACTTCCGGCGTGGTATACACAACGCCTGGAATGACGTCGTAGTTCACATGGCCGGCCTGGCCCGCGATGATCTCCGCGCAGGCAACGCCTTCGTCTTCCGCCTTGTGTGCGAGCATCGGCCCGGCCACGACGTCGCCGATCGCGTAGATGCCCTTCACGTTGGTCGAGAAGTGCGAATCGATCTCGACGCGGCCGCGATTGTCGAGCGCAACGCCGGCTTCCTTCAGCCCGAGGCCCTCGGTGTAGGGCACACGGCCGATGCACACGAGCACCACGTCGGCTTCGATGGTTTCCGCAGCGCCGCCCGCGGCCGGCTCGATCTTGGCCTGGAGCGTCTTGCCGGAGGCGTCGACCGCGGTGACCTTGGCGCCGAGCTTGAACGTGAAGCCCTGCTTCTCCAGGAGGCGCTGGAATTGCTTGGCCACTTCGCCGTCCATACCGGGCAGGATGCGGTCGAGGAATTCCACCACGGTGACCTTGGCACCGAGACGATGCCAGACCGAACCGAGCTCGAGCCCGATCACGCCGGCACCGACGATCAGCAGGCTTGACGGCACCTTCTCCAGCGACAGCGCGCCGGTCGACGACACGATGCGCTTCTCGTCGATGTCGATGCCCTTCAGCCGCGCGATATCGGAACCGGTGGCGATCACGATATTCCTGGCCTCGACGGTTTCGGACTTGCCGTCGCCGGAGACCTCGACCTTGCCGGCACCGATGATCTTGCCGGTGCCCTTGAGGACGTCGATCTTGTTCTTCTTCATCAGGAACTCGACGCCCTTGACGTTGCCGTCGATGCCCTGCTGCTTGAAGTCCATCATCGCGGGCAGATCGAGCTTCGGCGCCGAGACGCTGACACCCATCTTGGCGAACGAGCGCGCGGCTTCCTCGAACATCTCGGAGGCGTGCAATAGCGCCTTCGACGGCATGCAGCCGACATTGAGGCAGGTGCCGCCCAGCGTCGCGTTCTTCTCGACGACGGCAACCTTCATGCCGAGCTGCGCCGCGCGGATCGCGCAGACGTATCCGCCGGGGCCAGTGCCGATGACGACGAGATCGTAAGAAGCCATGATTGAGGTCCTGTAGCTAAACTCTGTGACAGTTGGGCGGGCGCGATCTGATCGGAAGGCCGCTTCCCGCTTGATCGTGCTCTAGCGACCGCCCGACACGTCGAGGATCGCGCTGGTGACGTAGGAGGCTTCGTCGGAGATCAGCCAGACGATGGCGTTGGCGATCTCGTCCGCGGTGCCGACGCGCTTCATCGGCACCATATGGGCCAGCCGATGGGCGCGATCGGGCTCGCCGCCCGCGGCGTGGATGTCGGTGTCGATCAGTCCGGGCCGGATGCCGGCGACGCGGATGCCTTCACCGGCGACTTCGTAGCCGAGGCCGATCGTGAAGGAATCGATCGCCCCCTTCGAGGCGGCATAGTCGACATAGGTGTTGGGCGCGCCGAGCTTCGCCGCGACCGAGGAGAGGTTGACGATGACGCCGCCCTCGCCGCCGTGCTTGGTCGACATGCGCTTCACCGCCTCGCGCGCGCACAGGATGCTGCCGGTGACATTGACCGCCATCATCTGCTGGATGCGTTCGGCCGACATCTCGTCGACGCGCACACCGCTCTTGCCGACGATGCCGGCATTGTTGACGAGCGCGCCGAGCGTTCCGAACCCGTCGGCCGCCTTGAACAGCGCCAGGATGTCTTGCTCGCTGCCGACGTCACACTTCACCGCGATAGCTTTGCTATTCCTGGCCTCGATCGCGGCGACGACCTCGTTGGCCGCGGCTTGATTGGTCGCATAGCCAACCACGATGCGGTAGCCGCGCGCGGCGGCAGCAAGCGCGGTGGCGCGGCCGATGCCGCGGCTGCCGCCGGTGACGATCACAACCTTGTCCATCACATCAGTCCTCACGAGTTCATCCGACGAAGGCCAGTTCGATTCCTGCCCGCACTACGAAGTCTTACCCTCGAGTGCCGCCAATCGATCCAAGACAGATTTGTCCGTCAGACTCACCAGATAGAACAGAATGAAGGGCGTGAGGAACGGAATCAGACACCAATAGGCAAAGCCTGGACCCTTACCCTTCCTGCGACTGATCGGAATCGCAAAGAGGAAGAAAATAAAGGTGGTCAGCAGGAATGGCAGGAACGAAAGGAGAAGCGACGGCTCTTCCACAATCCCCTCCCTCAGAGATCCAGCACCAGGCGGGCCGGATCTTCCAGGCTCTCCTTGACGCGCACCAGGAAGGTGACCGCTTCCTTGCCGTCGATGACGCGGTGATCGTAGGACAGCGCCAGGTACATCATCGGGCGAACCTCGATCTTGCCGCCGACCACCATCGGCCGCTCCTGGATCTTGTGCATGCCGAGGATGCCGGACTGCGGCGCGTTGAGGATCGGCGTCGACATCAGCGAGCCGTAGATGCCGCCATTGGTGATGGTGAAGGTGCCGCCCTGCATCTCGTCGATCTTGAGCTGGCCGTCGCGGGCACGGCGGCCGAAGTCGGCGATCGACTTCTCGATCTCGGCGATCGACTTGTGGTCGCAGTCGCGCACCACCGGCACCACCAGGCCGCGGTCGGTGCCGACCGCCACGCCGATGTGGTAGTAGTTCTTGTAGATCAGGTCAGAGCCGTCGATCTCGGCGTTGACGGCCGGAATGTCCTTCAGCCCCTGCACGACCGCCTTGGTGAAGAAGCCCATGAAGCCGAGCTTCGAGCCGTGCTTCTTCTCGAACGTATCCTTGTAGAGCGCGCGCAGCTTCATCACCTCGGTCATGTCGACCTCGTTGAAGGTCGTCAGCATCGCGGCGGTGTTCTGCACGTCCTTGAGGCGGCGCGCGATGGTCTGGCGCAGCCGGGTCATCTTTACGCGCTCTTCACGGGCGGCGTCATCCGCCGGCGACGGCGCACGAACCTGCACGGCGGCGGCGGGCTGGTTGACCGGGGTCGGCGCCGAGGCGGCCTTCTCGATCGCGGCCAGCATGTCGCCCTTGGTGACGCGGCCGTCCTTGCCCGAGCCCGGAACGGTGGAGGCGTCGACGCCGCTTTCGGCCGACAGCTTGCGCACCGACGGCGCCAGCGGTGCGTCCGACGGCGGGACCTTGGGCGCGGCAG